>JBCQTX010000083.1:0-4900 GCA_047174605.1 Rikenellaceae bacterium
TCCATTCAGCGGAGCGAAGGAGAGTTTTACCTCTCTTTCCTCTCTGAAAAAATATTTTATCTCATTCCCTGCAACACTTCAACTCCTCAGTTGCATTTACAAGTTGAATTTAGGACTTTAATACTTGTCATAATACTTTTTTTTGTTTGATTAAACCTAATTTAATTTTGTATAGGCATCATTAAATTAGAAAATATTACAATATATTAAAGCTAGAGTGTACTCTTTTCTTGTATAGTATAAAGCACCCCAACAGTGGATGGCGCTTTTTAATCGTTATTTGTTTTTATAATATTCATGCATAATGTACCACGCCTGTTTCTTCTCGCCCTCTGGAGAGAGTAGCCCCTTGCGATTCCATCCTTGTTGGTTTGTGGCATGGGAGCGGCGTATGGAGCGGAAATCAAACATAACCCAAGGCATTGTTCCTCTTAGGTTTGCGACTCCTTCAAATGATTTAAGATAGTTTTCATAGGCAGTCACCATATAATCCTCACTCCATGATTGGGGGTCGGTAGCACTTCCATATTTACCATAAACGCAACCCGCACCAAACTCCGACATTACTATTGGTTTGTTATCTCTAATAATCCACTTCGTGTTGGATGCATCGCCCGACCATGGCATATACCACCCCTGATAATTATTTACGCCTATGATGTCAACATAATCAGCAAGTGGATCATCTAACCTCTTGATTGTAGTCTCGCCTTCCATCGATATTTTAACCTGATTTGATGCAAATGTTATTGCTCGTGTATCATCCATCTCCCGGCACCTATCTATCAACGAAATCAAGAACTCATTACGATTCTCACCATGTGAGTGGGTCTCATTCGAAACGCTCCACATAACAACTCCACATCGGTTTTTATCTCGTGTTATCATCTCCTCCATCATTACTCTAGCGCCATCCATCATCACTTTATTCGTAAAGTCGATATCTCCACCACGAATCGGAATCTCCTCCCATACCATCAATCCACGCTCCTCGCATTTACGAAGTATATACTCATCAGCGGGATAGTGTGTCAAACGAACATGGTTGCATCCCAACTCTAAGAGGTGCTGTACAAGATATTCGGCATCCTGCTCTCCAATGGAGCGACGGCGATCTGTGCCAATCTCTTCGTGGAGGTTTACACCTTTCATGAAAATTGGCTCTCCATTAAGTAATATCTCGGTGCCGCGACACTCAAATGATCGGAATCCAATTTGATCAGTTATCAACTCTTGATCTGTAATCAGCTCGACATCATATAGTTTAGGTGATTTGGGAGACCACAATTCGAGATCGGCCTTAATAGCTATCTCTCCCTTCCCATTATTATCTGTCTCGATGCTCCTTTTGATTTTCGTACCATTCAATTTGACCACCACATTTTGATTCGCTTTATTGACTCCATCGAGTTGTACATCGACCAACAGACGATCCATCGAGCCCCTCTCAAGGCGCAGCCAATAGTCAGATATATAGGTGTTTGGAGTCGAAACAATATCAACACCTCGAGTGATGCCACCATAATTCCACCAATCGAAATTCTTTCCGGGTATCATATCATCACCTCGAATGTTATCAACTCTAACTATAACATTATTATCACCCTCTTTGATTATATCGGTGATCTCGAATTGAAAAGGGGTGTAATTGCCGATATGCTCTCCAAGCCTAACGCCATTCATAAATACAATTGCATGGGAGCTGACTGCTGCAAAATGGAGAAAGTAACGACGATCTTTTTCCTTTTTATAATGGAATGTTCGTTTATACCACATTATATCCTCAAAATATGCAAATTCGGGATATTGACTATTCCAATCTCCGGGAACGTGCAAGGTTTGTCCACCCTCAAAAGAGATCTCGACGAGTCTTTCGTAATTTAACTTCTGTGGTTGTCCCCACGATTTTTTTAGACCTTGATCTGTTAAATCGGGCATAATGCTCCACCTGCCGTTTAGACTGAATGTTTCGCGGCCCAGAATATTTTGCATTGCTGTCTCTGCGGACGCGGTGTGAACTATAAATAGTAGCACTATTGTTAGAAATGATTTGTATTTAAGATTCATGTTATAGAAATAATATTAAGATCAATGTTCTATTTTAAGGATATTGGTTGTGTTGATATAAAAAGTATGTGGTTAAATAACGGATGATCATTAGTAGTATCCGCCGCTGCTATATCTATTTAACAATCCATCCTATTATCTCATCATCATTGGATTTACCTCCACTCACATCGCTACCATTCTCGCCTATAAACAGCCACTCTCCATCTTTGTATATAGCCACTTCACCTCCATATATAGCCAAAATGTGGTTAGTCTTTGGGGTGAAATCTAGACGAGTCACACCTGTGCCAGTGTGGTTTTGAATCTTATCTGTTCCATCCATAATACGTATGCGACCTACATTATCTGCATATGCTACACTATCATTATCACCACATGCGATATCGATAGCTTCGAATGTGCCAATATTAACCATCTCAAACTCCTTTGTAGCCAATTTTTTCCATAGTGATTTATCCTCTGCAACGATCCATATTGTTCCATTTTCCGCAATTGATAATCGCTCGGCCTTTGGTGAACCGTATGCTTTTTGCCACCCTTTACCCTCATCTGTATATAGCTCTCCAGAGGAAGTAATCATACCAGCGTATCCAGAGACAGTAAAGTCTATATCCTTTACTTTGTAAGGGTGTATTGTCGGTGATTCGTTTTCAAATGAAAGGAGTGAATTGTCAGATGCAATAGCCCATTTTGTTCCACGCTTATCATATGCAATACCCTTGAGGTCGCTGTTAGATCGATCTAAGATAGATGCATCTCGCCATATCTTAAGCTCTTGCATTGCATCTGCTGATGGTGCAACTTCGAATCGCTCAACATCGTAGCTTAGCAGCTCACTCCCTTCAATTTTAAATACTCTTGTATAGTTGTCCGATGATGGCTTTAACCCATTGATAATAAGACCTTCAGAGCTCTCTTTGAAACTCAATTTTTGACCTGTTGCCAACTCCGTAACACTCTTGATTTTCGCCTTTAGAGGAGACGATAGGAAGGGGATAATAAGAGTATTGCCGTTGATTGGTACGAGTGACGAGACATAGATTAAATTCTCTTTCTCTCCTTTTTTAACAACACGAAGATCATCGCAACCAGCTACTAGCCAAGGGCGAGTCTCATAGATCGACTCCCCATTTGTCTTCATCCAACGGCCAATATCTTGTAAAACTTTTGTCGCCTCATCATCCAATGTTCCATCGGGACGTGGAGAGACATTCAAGAGTAGATTGCCATTCTTCGAGACAACATCTACTAGTTCATTGATTAGATGTTCTGCCGAACGATATTTGATTGTTGGAGTCCAAGTCCAAGCCCCGAGATATGTGTCAGTCTGCCAAGGTTCTGCCAATATCTCACTTGATCGAGTCCGCTCAAAGTCGAGTGTTCCGATTCCATCCCAGTAGTATCCCCACTCGCCTTTTGGTGCAACGTGATACCAATTCTTGAGACACATAACCGCATCGTTCCGACCGTTATGTAGCGATGCATTGTGATTGTATAGGTGAGAGATCATCTCTAATCCTGTTTTACCTTGATCATCCCCGGGAAAAGGTACTCCTCCATCTACATAGAATAGATCTGGGTTATATTTATCGATCAAATCAACACATCGGTTCAACCAATGCTCTCGCCACCAAGCTGTAGCATTTATTGGTTGTGATCCAGAGGTATCTCCCGTTGGCTCAGCAGGGAGGTATATCTGTTCATACTCCGGATTTGCACCATCATATGGTACACCCTTATATTTCCCCTTCGTGTCGGAGAGTTTGGCTACTTGAAACCAGCTCCATGTTCTCTCCAGATGGCTCGTTAGACCCCATCTCAGATCAGTTTTTTGTATTGCCTCATACCACTCGCCGATTACATTGCGTTTGGGTCCATAGTTTACCGAGTTCCAAGGTTGATACTCCGAGTCCCATAGGTCAAAATTGTCATGGTGGTTGGCCATCGCGATAAAATATTTCGCACCAGCCTCTTCGAATAGTTCGAGCTGCTCCTCGGGATTGAAATTTTCGCCCTTCCATAGGTCGACGACATCTTTATACCCAAACTCAGACGGATGGCCATATGTCTTGCAATGATATTCATAGGCTCTATGACCTTCGGTGTACATATTGCGAGCATACCAATCACCCTGTCCCGGCACTGTATAAGCGTTCCAACATGACCAAATTCCGAATTTTGCATCGCGAAACCACTCGGGGCATTCATACTGTTGGAGCGACTCTACGGTAGGTTCAAAGTGACTCTTTGGTTGCTCTGATGTACAACTCAAAAGTAGAGCAGATGCTAATAATAAAGATTGTGTTATTTTCATGGTGTGTTTAGGTTTTGTTGGTTAATATTGTAACACTCTCGTCACTGCAAAGATAAGAACAAATACGGATAGTTTATTATATAAGTAGGGTAAAATAATTATTGGTGTGTTTTTAAGAGTGCTATTGGAGATGAGATTTTTTGCAATTGAATCGAAAATATAGTTATTCTATATTGAGATTTAATAGTAAAAAATATCGCTCCGAGAGTGCTGTTAAAAATATGGCAATAATTGTTTTACACTACTTATTATTCGCTTTGATTGTACAATATTACGATCTATTCTAATTATTTTGAGTTAAGTTGAGCTTTTCGTGTGAATAAATTTATGTTGTGTAATATTGTTCATTTTAAATATAATGCGTATATTGCCTTGTCTTACCAAACAAAAAACTAAAGGGGACTTCTATAAACTGACTATTTGAGAATCAACAAATTATGCCTATCTTTGTATTAAAATAAAAGTAAAACAGAAATGATTTTTAAGAGCACAGGAAAACGAGGTTTGTTTGACGAA
>JBCQTX010000030.1:0-26248 GCA_047174605.1 Rikenellaceae bacterium
ATATACGCAAACCATAGAGGTTCTATACATCAGTTGCATAACTAATTCGTAACCTATTGCGCTATGTCCCAACATTCACTTACTGAGGTTTAACGACTTAAACCTTTTTTGTAGATTCTTTTGACAAATTTACATAAAATAATTAGATTTATAAGTGTATAAGTATATTTTAATATATTCACACAATTAAATAACACTTACGAAGATTATTATTTGATCGACAATGTAGTGGAATATACAGGAATAGCCTCTAATTTATTAACTGAAAGTACATTCTCTGTGTGTTTTTCATTTGGCCAATATTTCCCATCGATATAGATTTTATCATCTGGCTGAAGAGGCAAAAACTTCAGCTTTAGATCCATATCAGGTGTGTAATCAGCTAATTGATGCCGAGCTCCTAATTCCCAAGGTGTGCCGTTATAGTAAAAATCATATTCAAAGTTGCCATTTTTGTAGAACTTCAAAGCAGCAGCTTCATAGTCGACCTTTACGCGCAAATCGTAAAGCTCCTTTGGAATACCCTCAGTAAATTTAAAATCGATGATTGTTCCTTGATCATAGAGCTCATCTCCAACTGGCGCCATGATCTTTTCACCCGAAGGCCCTTCGATATATTCAATCTTAAGATCACGACCATCTTGAATTTGCTCATATTCAAATGGGACAGTTATAGATGCGAAATTTACAGCCACACGATCGAATAGTCCATCTTTTTTACTCTCCTCACCTATAAACGTACTCGATGGATAACACCAAATATTATTTTTGCAATTCGGGCTGATAACCTCGATCTGTCCATCCGTAAACATCAAAGATTCAGCATCTGAAAGATATAATACATCATCAATCTTATACATTTGACGTGATTGTTGCTCTGTAATCACCATCAAACGTACTTTCTCTCCCGATTTAAGGATAATGTCAGTATAGCAATCTAAACCCGCTTTTGTGACAGTTATAATAGTTTCGCTACCGTTATTAGCGATCTTTGCGTCATGGGCGTGTGTAGAGCTAACATTGTCATTTGAGATGATAAACTCTGGTGTAATATCTCCATTTTGGAAGAATAGATAACTTCCTTTATTATCGATATGGCATATTGGTTGAGCAATTGCTGATTTAAGTTTCACTCCATTTAGATCAATGTTAAATGGCCAATAGAAATAATCTCCAATGGCTACATTAACGGGTGTTCGAGGGATCATCAAGGTCTCATCTTTGAGCTTAATCTCGAATTGCACGTCATTAAATTGAAATGTCGTATCACGTTTAATATGGTTATTCACAAAGATAAATCCTTTCTCGCCATCTGTTCTGACTGCTTGCTGCAAGATCAAAGAGTTGTCGAGCGAACCACCCACAATTTGATCAATCTCTTTTGGTATAAATGTCTTACATGGTGCGAGGTCAGCTCCAAAATCTGCCATGAAATTGAGTTGTGCTGGGTAGACATGATATTTATCTCGAACTTGACCAAACTCACCTATTGCACCTTGAAAATCATTGCTAATCACAGCATTATCATTCGAACCACCAAGAATGGTACGATTCATAGATGTATATTTACCCTTAGGGTTATTTCCTCCGAGGAACATATAATATCCCATTGCATTAACTCCACTACCAAGCTCCACAAGAGAGACTACAGCATCATCATCGGCATCAACCAAAGGTCGACGATGATACGCAATATTCATTCCTGTTCCGATCTCACAAGTTAAATATGGGTTATGTGCATAATGAGTACGTTTATCGTCATATTTCTTCGCCTCCTCAGGTGTTGTCACCTCCGTATCAGTCTCTGCCTCAGCACGTACTGTTGTAAAGCTATAGCCACGTGCACGAGGAATATAGTTTGCAGGATTCCAAAAGAAGTCGATATAGGTTCCATACATTGGAAGCGTCTCATCTTGGTTGAAATCTGCTCCGCCCCAACCTGTAGAGGTGTAGTATGGAACTATGATATTGTGTTTAAGAGCTAGCTCTTTCTCGGCTGTAAGTAGGTCTGCACCAGTTCCCGGTCCATGGCGGCGATTCTCATTGTCGAGCTGTACTGCAAAAATTGGTCCTCCATCCTTCCAATACATACCATCCATCTGAATTGCGAGTTGCTCATATAGCTTATCGACATAGTATAGATATTTGGGGTCTGTTGTTCGAAGAACACCACCTCGGCCATTCAACCCCAATGCATTCTCCTTATTTCCAAGTTTATACATCAACCAATCGGGATGACCACCATTTCGACACTCGCCATTTACCCACGGGCCAATTCGAGCAAAGACCTTGAAATCATGTTTTCTACATAGCTCTAAGAAGTGGCGGAAATCACGACGTCCCGTCCAATCCCACTCACCCTCGCGCTCCTCGTGGTGAATCCAAAATACATAACACGATAGCCCCGTAAATCCCGCCGCCTTCATCTTTATAATTGCATCCTCCCAATGTTCCGCTGGGTAGCGTGAATATTGAAACTCACCATATGATGGCAACCAAGGTTCACCATTGTAGGTTAGATATTGAGTATTTGCATATAATACATCTCCCGATGGTGAGACTCCATTCATCCCCGGAATTGCGCGAGGCGCCTCTATCTCTAGGGTCGTAAAGTCGTAACTTTGTGATTGAGTGAGAGTAATTGATAGAACATTCTCCGTAGAATTTGTAGTACTACATGAGATAAACAGAGTCGCTACAAGGGCTAAAAATAGAATCTTAAATTTCATTGGTTCGGTTGTTATTGGTTGGTAATGTGGCTAGGTTATAGTATCTTAACTTACCAAAGTTATAGTAAAATATTGTAAAAAGCAAGCTTTTATCTCATATTAGTTTTATATTATAATAGATACAAAAAAAATCGAGGCAAGCCTTGTTGGCCACCTCGATTAACTATTATGTATAGTAACTTATTTACTGCGCTCCGTTACCCATTGCAATAAGCACAACTCCAATAATCATTGCACCTAGTGCAGAGTATAGATATAACTTTGCTTTTGACGGAGCCGATGCCCACTCTCTAGCAAAAAGACCTCCTAGTACCGCCAACAATACCGATGCTGTGTTATAGATTGCGTAACCAACTGTGTTTCCATTATCTCCTAGGTTATACGCTGCATACGCAAAAATAGCCGATGCCGCAAAGTTGAAAATCGCCATGATGCAGATCAACATAAAGTTGTTCTTGAATGGTACAGATGAGAAGTTTCCCCAACATTTGTTAGCTGTAAGCTGCCATGCGAAAAATGGTAGTACATAGATAGCACCCGAAAGGTAGATAATAAACATCACTGCAATCGAGCTCATCCACTCAGGGTTACCCTGACCAACTACAGCTTTTGTGATTGGTGCTACTCCTACTGCATTTGCTAGGCTAAATCCAGTAGCAAAAAGACCTCCTACAAGCGCAATGATAATACCGCGCGCTACTTTGCCAGCCTCTAGCTCCTCCATGTGTTCCTTTGCCTCTTCAGCCTCTTTGCGGAGAATTCCCGCACGACCATTTGCAAAGATACCTAGCAGAATGATAAATAATCCAACGAGGATATAGAGCAATGAGTTTGTAGATGGTAAGCCATCCACAAAGAATGGTAGGGTAGAGCCTATCAAAATAACAGCTCCGATAAATATTGAGAAACCCAGAGACATTCCAATATAGTCGATCGCTTTACTCCACATCTGCACACCTACTCCCCACAAGACAGAGGCTGCTACCATAATCATAAGTGTCTCCGATGGTATGCTACACAAAATCATCGAGAAATTATCTATCAACGAAAATGCAACAATAACTGGGAATACAACCAAGGCCATTAAAAAGAATAGTGCCCATGTGTTCTCATATTTATATCCCTTTACAAATTTTTCAGGCAGTGCATAAAGTCCTAGCATTACACCTGCGACAAGTGCCCAAATTACTCCTTCAATCATAATTCTTTAGTTTTAGGTTGTTTAAAAGTTAAATTTAAAAATTGTTTGGCTCTTGAACTGCTCACCCTCATCCAACATTATTGCTGGTGTTCCCTCAAGATTTGGCCCATTTGGCACTCTGTGCGTCTCAAAACATAGAGCGCGGAACTTTCCATATTTTTCGCCGCTTTCACGTTGTAACTTATCCGACGTGTATATTCCGGTGTAGAACAGACCTCCATACTCCGTAGTCAAGACATCGACCGAACGGTTTAATGGAGCGTAGGCGAATGTTGCTACTTTGCGTGCTGTGGATTGCATACCACCTTCGTATAGAAAATAGTGCTCAAATCCGCCCCCCATCGCCTTGTGCACATCTCCTATATTCTTCATTGTAGTGAGATCATCCACCTCACCTGCAACGCTAACACAGTTTTCATCGAAAGTACCCTCAGATAAAAGTGGAATTCTAACTGATGAGTCGACTTGTACAGTGTGACTTTCGATATTATCTCTAAAAGCGGAAAGATTGAAATATGTATGGTTAGTCATCGAGAATGGTGTGCGCTTAGTTGAAGTGGCATTGTAGCTGAATGATAACGCATTATCATCGCTTAGCTCAATTGTAACTTCAGCATTCACCTCTCCCGGATAACCCTGATCTCCATCCACGCTCAATATCGAAAATGTAAGCGATGATTCATCAGAACTCTTAAGATCCCACATACGTTTGTCGAAACCCACTGTACCACCGTGTAGATTGTGAGTGTCACAATTTGCTGTAAGCACAACATCAGCGTATTTGGCATCTTTGATTGTTGAGCAATAACGCCCTATCATAGCTCCGAAAAATGGTGCATTAGCCTTGTATTCGTCAGAAAAATATCCGTTTAGGTTATTAAAACCGCATACAATATTATCCTTTGATCCATCCTCATTTGGAATTAATATAGAGGTAATTATCACACCATAATCCATAATGTGAACCTCCATTCCAGAGCTGTTCTTAATTTTGTACAGTGTTACATCTCCACTTTGAAGCGTTCCGAAAGTTACCTTTTCTATGCTCATAATGTTTTAGTTATTTTAAGGTTAGTAGTTATAGGTTGGTTAGACCTATTTACATTTTGTATTGCTCCAACATCTCCCAATTGAACTCTACTCCAACACCGGGTGTCGATGGCGCGATAGCCATATGGTTCTCGACAACGAGTGGTCGCATGGTATATCTATCGATTGGGAAGCTATGCACCTCGATCCAGCCTTGGTGTTTTTGAGATGATACGAGACTCACGTGCAGCTCCTGCATACCGTGTGAGCAGACCTTAACACCGCTATTTTCGAAAAGTTTAGATGCTTGTAGCCATCCCGTGATTCCACCACAATTCGATGCATCTGGTTGTACAAATCCCAATTTAGAATCTGCCAATGCATACTCAAATTCGTGGATTGTATGGAGATTCTCACCCATAGCGACTGCCATTCCCGTAGCCTCGGTGATTTGAGCATACCCCTTGTAGTTGTCTGGGATAATCGGCTCTTCGAACCATACAATATTGCAATCTTTCACTCTGTTGGCCAATGAGATAGCTTGATCCACAGTAAGCGAATAGTTAGCATCAATCATAAAGTCTATATCATCACCAATCAGCGCCCTTACAGCCTTGATTCGTTCAACATCCTCATCTGGATTAGCACGACCAATCTTGATCTTCACGCCATCGAACCCTGCATCCAAATATCCTTGGATATTCTTCAACAACTTCTCCAACGGAAACAGAAGATCAATGCCTCCACAATATGCTTTGCAACGATCTGCAGCTCCTCCAGCGATTTTCCAAAGTGGCTCGCCCAACGCTTTGCAACGAAGATCCCACAATGCAATATCCACTGCCGAGATAGCGAACGATGCGATTCCTCCACGTGCCACGTAGTGAACATACCACTGCATCTCCTCGTAGAGCTCCTCGACATTTGTAGCATCCTTACCAATCAAAAATGGCGTTAGATCGTGCTCGATCATCGCCTTTGTAGCCCATCCACCTTTTCCACCAGTGTATGTGTAACCTGTACCAGAGCTACCATCACTCAATGTGACAGTAGCTGTGATAAGTTCAAAGTAGAAGTGATCTCCATGTTTAGCATCGGAAAGTACCTCATCAAGTGGCACTTGGAAAAGCTTGCACTCTATACTTTTAATAGTTCGCCCCATAATATTAGTTTTTATAGCGAATATAGAATGTCTTCTTCTCCAAATATTGCTCGAAGCCATACTTGCCATCCTCGCCACCAGATCCGCTCAACTTATATCCGTTGTGGAATCCTTGGTGAAGCTCACCATGACCGCGATTAACATAGATCTCACCAAACTCCAAGTCGGTGTTCAACTTCATCACACGACTCAAATCATTAGTGTAGACCATTGCAGCCAATCCATACTCGCAATCATTTGCAAATCCAATAACCTCGTCATAAGTCGAGAACTTAACAACTGGCAAGATTGGGCCAAATGACTCCTCGTGTACAATCGTCATCTCCTGCTTCACATCGGTCAAGATAGTTGGCATAAACCAGTTACCCTTCTCAAACTCAGCGCCCTCTGGAGTCTTACCACCATAAGCAAGTGTTGCACCCTCCTTCAACGACACCTCTACCAACTCGTGCATATGTTTCAACTCAGCCTTGTTGACCTTTGGTCCCATATCTGAATCTGCATTGAATGGATTACCCACCTTGATTGCTTGCACCTTTGGCATAAAGATCTCCATAAATTTGTCATATACAGACTCCTGAACATACAAACGCTCGTTGCAAGTACACACCTGACCACAATTATCGAAACGTGACCACAATGCAGCCTCGGCAGCATCCTCAAGATCAGCATCCTCGAATACAATGAATGGTGCTTTTCCACCCAACTCCAACTGTACGTGAGCCAAGTGCTTAGATGCCGATTGGAAGATCTGCTGTCCAACGGGTGTGCTACCCGTCATAGTCACCATCTTAGTGATCTCGTTCTCAACCAAAGCTGTTCCCATCACGCGTCCAGAACCTGTTACGATGTTCAACACTCCATCAGGAATACCAGCCTTCGTAGCTAGCTCACCCAACATCAAAGTCGAGATTGGAGTCTCAGTTGTAGGCTTCACAACGATTGTGTTACCAGCCACCAAAGCTGGGCCAATCTTACGACCTGCCAATGCCACTGGGAAGTTCCACGCTGTAATTGCAACGACCACTCCGCGAGGGATCTTCTGGATCATCAAGTGCTCGTTTGGATTGTCAGAAGGGACGATGTCACCCTCAATTCTACGTGCCCACTCGCAAGCATAACGGATGAATGAGCAACAAACATCAACCTCAAAGAGTGCCACTTTATGGAGCTTTCCTTGCTCCTTAGTGATCATCTCAGCAATAGCCTCACGGTTTGCAGCAATCTGATCACAGAATGCATATAGCAGATCAGCACGCTGACGAGCAGTCTTAGATGCCCACTCTTTCTGTGCAGCCTGAGCCACCTCCAACGCTAGTGTAGCATCCTCAGCACCACCGTTAGCAACCATTCCAACAATAGAGTCGTCTGAAGGGTTGTAGACCTCAGTATATTTACCATTTAAAGGAGCTTTCCAACCCCCACCGATATATTGATTATATTGTTGCATATTATAAAGTTTTTATATTAATTTTGGTTTAATTAGCGACCCATCCAGCCACCGTCGACCAACATGATCGATCCATGCATATATGACGCAGCCTCAGAGCACAAGAATACTACTGGCCCTCCGAAATCCTCTGGAAGCCCCCAACGTCCTGCTGGAATACGAGTAAGGATCTGCTCAGAACGCGTAGCATCGGCACGCAATGCAGCTGTATTATCAGTGTTGATATATCCCGGAGCAATAGCGTTTACATTAACACCCTTGCCTGCCCACTCGTTAGCAAATGCCATAGTCATCTGACCTACTGCACCCTTACTTGCTGCATATCCCGGAACTGTGATACCGCCTTGGAACGTAAGCAACGACGCTGTAAATACGATCTTACCCTCACCACGTGCGATCATCTCTTTTCCGATCTCACGAGTCAGGATAAACTGTGCATTCTGGTTGATCTCGATAATTGTATCCCACATCTCATCTGGATGCTCCGCTGCTGGTGCGCGTAGGATGTTACCTGCGTTGTTGATCAAAATGTCGATCTTTGGGAAATCTGCCTTCACCTGAGCGATGAATGCATATAGAGCCTGACGATCGCTAAAATCACAAGTATATCCCTTGAAGTTACGACCCAACGCCTTCACCTCTTTCTCTACCTCGCTGCCCTCTGGCTCAAGTGTAGCACTAACTCCGATGATGTCTGCACCTGCTGCTGCCAATGCCAATGCCATACCCTTTCCAATTCCTCTTTTGCAACCTGTAACCAAGGCAACTTTGCCTGCTACGCTAAATCTATCTAAGTAACTCATTTTATCTTTATGTTTTTATTATTATTAAATTATGCTTGACAATCAATCAAGAACTTCATTCCGTTAGGATTTGCGTCGATCTCTGCGAAAATATCTTGGATCTTCTCTAGTGGCATCACGTTAGTAATGATAGTCTCCAATGGAAGCTCACCTTTATTTGTAAGCTCAATAGCTGTCTCATAATCCTGATACTCATATACACGAGCACCTAGGATCGTAAGCTCACGCCAGAACAACATCTTCAAGTCGATTGGGCGTGGTTGAGCGTGGATTGCAACAACTACGATACGTGCACAAAGACCTGCGATCTCAGTCATTGTATTAAGTGTAGCCTGAACACCAGCAACCTCAAATACAACATCTGCCAACGCGCCATTGCTCACCTCCTTAACATACTCCAAAAGATCCTTCTCTGCTGGGCTAACCACATCGAATCCCATGCCACGAAGTAACTCAATACGAGTAGGGTTCATCTCAGATATGATCACCTTAGCACCTGTTGAGCGAGCAACCATAGCGACCAACGCACCGATTGGGCCTCCTCCAAGAACTACTGCTACCTCGCCCTCTGTAAGTCCACTACGACGAACATCGTGACAAGCTACTGCCAATGGCTCGATGAGTGATGCCAATTTAAGGTCGATTGTAGATGGCAACTTATGCAGTGTGAATGACATAATGTTCCAATACTGTTGAAGTGCTCCCTCGCTATCAATACCGATGAATTTCAACTTCTTAGCAATGTGGCTATGACCCTTGTCCGAAGCATCCTCCAAACGGTTATCAAGAGGACGAACAACAACCTTGTCGCCGATCTCGAAACCCTCTACTCCCTCGCCGATAGCGTCGATCGTACCCGACATCTCGTGGCCAATTGTCTCGGGAATAGATACACGAGCATCCATATTACCATGATAGATATGCACATCACTTCCGCATATTCCGCAATATGCAACTTTGATACGAACCTCGTCTGCTGCTGGGGCTACCAACTCTTTTTCTTTTACTGAGAAGGTTTTATTACCTTCGTAAAAACTTGCTTTCATTAATTTGTTATATTAAGATTAGTTTGTGTATTACTCTTGTTCGACAGGATAGCGATACGCCTCTTGTTCGTGAATCTGATTCATAACGCGACCCTCGCAAAAACGATCCAATAACCATAGTGGGCGTTCCAAAGTCAATTCCCACTCGAATAGCATCTTGTAATATTTCTTTATTAACTCCGGATATTGTGTCGCTAGGTTGTTATGTTCACCTTGATCCTTACTTATATCGTATAGTTCAGCTGGTCGATCGGGATATCGCATAAATTTCATATCTCCATCTCTAACGACTCCACGATTCTCACACTTCCAATATAATGTTTGGTGTGGTCGCTCCTCGTTCTTACCCGTTAGGTAGGGTAGTAGGTCAACACCATCGAGGTCAGCCTCCGCTGTATCAACCCCTGCAAGGTTGGTAAAGGTGGGCAAGAAGTCCATAAAGCTAACTGGGTATGGATAGCGAGTATTTCCCTCAATAATATCTGGATACAACACAAATCCCGGAACACGAATCCCCCCCTCCAAGAATGTCGCTTTTGCTCCACTCAACGGGTAGTTCGAGGTGTTAGTTCCATCAGGACCTCCATTGTCGTTGCTAAATACTATAATTGTATTTTTGTCTAGCCCCTCTCGTTTTAGTGTCTCCCATAGCTTGCCACATCCTCTATCCATCGAATATGCCATTGCTGCTAATTTCTGACGTCTAGGATCTTCTATATGAGAGAATTGCTCCATATCTTTTGGGTCAACTTCAAGAGGACTATGTACTGCGTTGAAAGCTAGGTATATGAAGAATGGATTCTCTTTATTCTCAACCACGTATTCACACGCGGCATCAGCCAATATATCTGTGAGATAGCGATCTGGCTCAACAAAATTACGAAAACCATACTCCAGTTTTTTCTCTTCTATGATGTTAGATTCGAATTCGGACTCTTTGTAGGCGTAAAAACTTCTAGCTCCAGATCTAAAACCAACAAAATGGTCATATCCTCTTTCGAATGGGTGGTATGGATCAGTCGCACCTAGATGCCATTTGCCAAATACGGCACATTTATACCCAGCCTCACCCAAATAATCTGAGATGAATTTTTGATCAAGAGGCACTCCCATATCAGCATCAATTAGTTTGCTACTCTCACTCATTAGCCCCGGAACATTGTTCTCCTCTATTCCAAACTTTTGTTGATAGCGTCCTGTCATGAGGCCTGCGCGTGATGGACCACTTACAGCATCTGTTGTATATACTTGCTCCAATATAACGCCCTCTTTAGCCATAGCATCGAGATTAGGCGTCTTGAACTGTTTTGAACCTTGAAATCCCCAATCAGCATATCCACCATCATCACTCAAGATAAAGATTATGTTGGGACGGTTATTTGCGGTTGCACTTACTGCTGACGTGCCAATAGTAGCTACAGCTAAGAGTGGCAATGTTAGTTTAATATTGTTCATTATAATTTTAGGTTTGAAGCGGTTTTGTTGGGTACACAATATAAATACATACCCAGATACAAAGGTAGAAAAATATTTATAATATAGAACAAGATAGTCGTAATTCTATACAAATAAATCAAAATGAGTCCGACTAACCATGAAGGTTAGTCGGACTCATTTTGATTTATATTGGATTTCAGTATTACGCTACGATTCTGCAATTTGGGGTAATCGCTTTATTATGGTCGATAATAACGAATACATAGCGATAATTATTGAATATACGCCCATTAGCGAGCGTCATCAGCCACTTTCTAAGGTTGTGGGCTACTGCAATCAGCCCAAATTCGACATTCACCTTGGCAAGCGAACGTAGTGCGAAGCGACGAAACATATGCCCCGCCTTGATCTGCCCAAATACTACATCGGGTTCTATGGGTCGCATCGACCTATGATACAGACCTCGCTGGGAAGTCAACAGCTCACGAGCATACGCCTTGTGTTCATTGAGACTATGATTAACCTCCATCGTTCTATTACCAAGAGCCTTGAAGCACCCTCCTCGAAGCGGACACCCTTCACATCGTACAGCTCTATATCTTGCAGAGTATGAGATGTATCCTAAGTCTGAAATATTCTTAGCTGTTCCATAGCGTTGCATACGTTGCCCCATCGGACATACATAGAAATCACCATCAGCATTGTAAAAGAGATTACCCGGGTGGAAAATATTCTCACGTGCTTTTCGCTCCTGCTCCTTATGAAAAATAGTTGTACTTCACATAAGACTCCATATCTCGCTCACGCATATACTCATGGTTCTGCTCCGAGCCATAACCAGCATCGGTGACTATCTCATCACTAGTGCGATTGAATCAAGTCTCAAAGCTATCAAGATATGGAATGAGTGTTGCCGTATCACCAGGTCGTTGATATATGCCATAGTTTGTAATAAGCTGATTCTCTGTCGATATTTGCACATTGTAAGCTGGTTTGAGCTGACCGTTAACCATTGCATCCTCCTTCATTCGCATAAAGGTAGCCTCTTCGTCAGTCTTAGAGAATGAGTTACGATCACCCATCGTCTCTAACTACTCCTTGTACTCCTCCATCTTGGTGATATTCTCTCGCTCGATTTTTTCGACTTTGTTGACCAGTAGGTTTCGAGTCCATGCGCTCCTTGATGCGCTCAACTCTACCTTTGAAATCTTCGCTCGTAAGTGTCTCAGGAGCTACTTCATCGTTACGCTCTAATCCCTCCGACTCCTCGATTTGCTGCAGTAGGGTATGAGTCTTTTTCTTTAGACGAGCCTCGTTCTTCTCTACGCTACCACTCCATACAAAGGTGTATTTATTGGCTGCAGACTCTATCTTCGTACCATCTATGTATTGAACATTGAGCGACACGAAACCCTCCTCGGCGAGTAGTAGGACAACTTGAGTGAAAATATCCTCGAATTTATCTTTGAGACGTTTGCTGCGGAAGTAGTTGATTGTTCTGAAATCGGGCTTTGCTTTTGATAGAGGGGACTTGTTAGTCACACTCCTTGTATTATAATAATAGCTATTTGATACTCTCTTTGAATATATTATAATCCTCTTTGATCTGCTCGAAATCGCTATTTTTGAGCTTAGCCTTTGTTATCTTAAAGTCAAAATCTTCGTTTACACCAAAGACGTCAACACCAGCTTTAAAAGGTAATGGCGATTTTATTATAGATATGTTGTAGTCATAATCGACGCTTAATTTATCTAGATCTATAGTTTGTTCGCCACCAATTATTGCTTTGTAACGATCTATAGTTATCTCAAAAGGCATTACCTCAACCTTCGATTTATCAGCTATCATAAAGAGTTGTAAAGAGTCGATTAGACTATGATCCTTATTTTTAAACATCAACGCATTTGCTACAGCTTCAAACTCTTCACTCTCCTTGAGCTCTATTGAACGCCCCATAAGTGATGATGCTGCGCGCAGGGTATTTACATCTACATTTAGCTCCCTATCAATATTGGCAGCACCCTTAAGATCAAAATTAACCTTACCTTCAATTGAGTTTATCATAGGCATAAGCGCCGCAACATTTGGCAATAATTCATCAATACGATTGATCTGCACACCGCCAAAACGAAGGGTGAACATAATATTCGAGCTCTCTTGGCTTAAGTTTTCATATCTTATAGTACTTGACGCTCGAGCACCAATCGCTTTCAGCGTAAGCCTATCTAGAGAGATAACTCCTTTGCTTATGGTTGCAATTCCAGTAATATCCTCAATATATGTCTCGTTGAACTTAACCTTGTCTATATTTAGATCAAAGTCGAAATTTACATTTTGTGGCACTAACAACATCATTCCTGTTGTATCGGCTGGTATTGATGCAGCGACATATGTACTATCCTGAGCTATTGTATTAGTCTCTTCGTTCAACAACATACTTTTATTTGTTGTTACAATTAGCTCATTCAGATCAAGAAGTGGGGACTCAAGACTGAGCTTTCCCTCCATTTTGGCATCTGAGTCGAGGAAGAAAACTTGGATAAGGTTTGTTATGTAACCCGTAGCTATTATCGTACTCTCGCCCACCTTCAAATGAGCATTGTCGAGAGATATCTTGCGGTTTTCTACCGATACCGTAGAGCGAGGGATAGCCGTTCTAATAGGGAATAGATCGCTATACATCCTAAGTCTTTGGAATCCAACATTACCATCTATTCCCCAATCTTTCTCTCCTCTTTTAAGCATATTAAGATCCATGTCGACATTTGAGAGATCTAATTTCGAGTTGTATTGTTGTTCGTTAGCCTCAATTGACTGACTGTTTATTATGGCGTGTACAAACGTATTACGCTCCTCTGTCTCAGGTGTAATAGTTAGTGTTGCATCTGTACTTCCAAGATTCACCTCAACCTCATCTTGAATACCAATAATACTGTTTTGAGCTTCAGCCCTTACACCTACACCATTTACCTTTTTTGTTTTGCTATCAAAATTTGCTCCCGAGGTGAGTTTGAGATTTTTCACAGAGGCGTATTGCCCATCTTTATCTTTGAATCCTAAACCACTCACATCCATTGTCGCAAGAAGTGTCCTACTATTATTCTCACGAACTCGGTCTCCAAATAAAAGTGTTCCCGATTCAATATCAACATTTAAGTATCCGGTCGCTGTGGAATCGTTTGTGAATCTAGCACCATCAATATCTATTGACACATTATTAAATGTAGACACTCCATCTATATACAAATTACCATAGTTGCTCTGCTCGATATCCTTGACAAGGAAACGAGTATGCAGGTCGCTGCTATTTTGCCCACTTAAAGTAAATCCATCATGCAGCGGAAAGATCTCGACTAATCTATCAAAATCGATGTTTGAATCAATATTAAGATTTACATATGGGGAGTTTATCGCATCTGTTATTTTACCATCCATTGTCAGGTCGATAACGTCGGACGTATTAATATAGAAACTATTAATTGTAACATATGACTTACTCTGATCATTGAGATCAATTACCATATCTGCGTCACAATCAATCTTTTCGATTGACAATTTACGCGATTCATAACTCGCTTTACCGTCATTAATTTTTAATTTAGCATTTAGATCTGGATAGTTATCTTTACTATATACTCCATTTATATCCAACTGCATATCAACACTTCCACTCGCCGTAACCGCCTCTTGCTTATCAAAAATGTAGCTTGGCACAAGATTCAAAAACTCCGTGACTGATGGGGTGGACATCATACTACGCAGATCTACAAACACACTCTTTTGCTCTTTGTCACCGCGAAGAGATCCATTCACACGCATCTCGATATCATTAACTTTGAGACTTGTCCTATCGAGTGTTAAGAGGGTTGAATCACGATAATACTTCATCTGAGAACGAAGCTCTATCGACATGCTTGATGCAAATACCTTCTCTTGCATCCTTACAGTAAACTCCTTTAATCCTATTTTACTCTCTAGCTCACTGATATCTGGAGCTAACGTAAGCCCCATATCTACAGAGAATCCGCCCATCTTAGAGTAGAAATCACGCTCTCTATCATCAATTACAATGGTTGAAGAGTCAATTTTTATGCGATCTACACGGAATTTATAACCCCTTAGACTCATTGTGTCATCTTGAGCCACCTGGGTTGTATCCGCATTAAAATTGAACAGCGCTATTGGCCGTGTAATAGAGTCGACATAAAGATTTATAGCAGTACCATCAATTGTAATCTCATTTATCACCACCTCTTTTTTTAATAGAGCCATCGGATTTACAGCTACAACACATCGACGTGCAGAAATTAAATCCGCTATTTGAGGATTTTGCTGTTTGATGGTTAGCGAATCAATCTGAATGGAGAATTTTGGGAATGACGAAAAGAAGGTGAGGTCGATACTCCCTACCGAAAATTCACTATTAATATATTCCTGTGCCGTTTGAGTCACTAATGGTGTGATCCTTTCGGGTGTGAAGATAAAATTTACTACAATAGCCATGGTGACCATTATCAGTAAAAATATCGTTGCAAAAAAAGCTATAACGACTTTAATGACTTTATGATACATAGTGGTAAAATATTAAATTATTCTTCTCCTTCAGTTGAAGCTCGCAGTTGTATTAGTGCATCTAGCACTATTGAGCGAGTCGGTGAGTCGCTGTTTTTTATCTTTTCCAACAACAATTTAGCCGCTTCTTCGCCGATTTGCTTTAATGGTGGTTCGATTGTGGTGAGCTGCGGATGGACAATTGTTGAGAGAACAGTCCCCGAGAAACTAGCAATTGCAACATCTTTTGGAATCTTTTTTCCACAGTCACGTAGTCTGTTCATCGCGCCAATGGCCAATGTATCGGTAAATGCAAATAGTGCGTCAAACTCAATGCCACTCTCAAGGAGTTGATCCGCAGCAGCAGATCCGTCGACGAAGCTAAGACCACTCATCAATACCAAATTCTTGTCATGTTCAATTCCAAATTTAGTCAATGCGTCACGATAACCCTTTGCACGTTCAAAGGAGTTATAGACATAATCGGGACCATGAAGGTGTACTATACGTCTTCTTCCAGAGCGAATGAGATGCTCTACAAGAAAAAATGATTTGATGTAATCATCAACCACAACCTGCGACACATTCATCTTGTGCGGGATTCTATCATAAAACACAATAGGCATACCATGTCGCAGCAACTCCAAATACTCCTCTCTATTTCTATTACAATCGCAAGGGCTAATAATAATTCCATCGACCATGAATTTCTCCATCGTCTTTAGATTTTCGCGCTCCTCTTCCCACGACTCATTTGATTCGGCGATGATAACCTTTATACCGAGGTCATGAAATACACTTTGAATGCCCGAGATAACAAGCGATGCAAATGGGGTGGTCATCTCTGGAACAATCACCCCTACGGTGTTTGTTCTGCCATATTTCAAATTTGTTGCTACAGGATTTGGTTTGTAGCCCAATTTTTGCGCTGCCTCTTTTACGCGATCTTTAGTCTCTTGACGAATGTTTTTATCATCTGTCAATGCTCTAGAGACCGTTGAGACCGATATGGTTAGATGCTGAGCAATATCTTTGATCGTTATTCTTTTCATAATATTCGAAGTGTAGTTAATGCAAAGATAGTAATTATTTTAGAAATTTCACCCATATGGGAACGATTGCAGATTTTGGGAACGTTCCCGCAATCGTTCTCAATAAAGAATAACGTTAAAAGTTCCATTTCAAGCCATTCGATGACCTACATTTGCATTAAGTAAAACCACAAAAAAATAAAATATCATGAAAACTTCAAAATTTAGTTACAACAGAGAGCAAGTCGTATCAGGAATACTACACTTCGGTGTTGGAAATTTCCATCGTGCACACCTTGAGGCATATACTAATAAGCTACTTAGCGATGAGAGACAACTAGGGTGGGGAATTTGTGGTGCAATGTTAATGCCACAAGATGAGAAGTTATATAATAAATTAAAGGGTCAAGAGGGGCAATATTCACTCACTATCTGTGGACGTGATGGTGTGAATGAGGTTGAGTGGATTGGATCCCTCAAAGAGTTACTTTGGAGTGGCGATGATTTGGAGGCAATCATCAATAAAGTCGCTGATGCCAATATAAAGATTATTACACTTACAATTACTGAGGGTGGTTACAATCTTGATACAGATCTAGTGAAGGGTGATATCAAGAATCCATCAGCTCCAAAGAGTGTCTTTGGAATAGTAGCTGAGGGTTTGCGTCGTAGAATCGCAGCAGGAAATGGAGCTGTGACGATACTCTCATGTGATAATCTTCAACATAATGGTGATACCTGTAAGCGCGTATTTACATCATTCTTCCAAAGTCAAGATAGCGAGTTAGCTACTTGGGTCGCTGAGAATGTAACATTCCCAAATAGCATGGTTGATCGCATCACACCTGCAACGACAGAGGAGGATATTACGAGAATCAATTCAACTTTAGAGACACCAGATGCAGCTCCAGTATATTGTGAGGATTATATCCAATGGGTTGTAGAGGATAAATTCGCAGCTGGTCGTCCTGCATGGGATAAAGTTGGTGTTGAGTTCACAGATGATGTTGCTCCATACGAGAATATGAAGTTGTCGCTTTTAAACGCTTCGCATACACTTCTTTCGTACCCATCTCTTTTGAGCGGATATCGTAAGGTTGATGCAGCTATGCGTGATGAGAGAATTGTGAAGTTTATTCGCGCGTTTATGGATTTTGATGCGACACCTTATGTGCCAGCTCCAAAGAACACAGATCTATATCTTTACAAGCAGACTCTAGTTGAGCGTTTTGCAAATAGCGCTGTGAGTGATCAGATCAGCCGGTTGTGTGGTGATGGAGCTTCAAAGTTCCCTGTGTATGTTATGCCAATTGCGAAAAAGATGATTCCAAATGGTGATAATATGGTGCGAATTGCTTATCTTGTAGCAGTCTACCGTCACTACTTGAAGTATCGCACAGATGATAAGGGTGCTGCATTTGAGATTTTTGAGCCACAACTTTTGGAGTCAGATATGGCACTAATAGCGAGCGACAATGCAGCTGATTTCTTGAAGGCATCACCATTCACAATTGTAGATCTATCTACTAGCGAGGCGTTTATGAAGTTATATTTGGGTTTTGTTGAGCAAATCAAGCAGAATGGTGCGATGGTAGTTTTAGAGTCGATCATCTATTAAAACTACAACTATGATTAAAAAGAGAGAGTATAGTCTAGGACCTTTTATCCTATTGACTTTCATATACTTTATTGTAGGATTCCTGACAACTGTCAATGGGCAGTTTCAGGGTCCCCTACAGATCGCATTCCTATCTGATGTTACGGTGTTGCGAAATACGTTAGTGACCCTTATCCCATTCTTTTTCTTCTTGGGATATCTCTTAAATAGTGCTGTTGGTGGAAAGTGGATCAATGCTCACGGATATAAAATTCCACTTATGCGAGCTATGATGATCATGATTTCGGCTCTGTTATTCTATCTTTTGGCGTCGTTTATGGCAGCTGACTTTGGTGAGTACGGACTCTATATTGGTGCGGATTACATACCATATGGATACATAGTCTTCTTGATTGGTTCATTCTTAATGGGTACATCTGCCGCAATATTGCAGGTTGTTATCAACCCATACATTGCATCATATGAGTTGCCAAATACCCAGACTGTACAGCGTTTGAGTATAGTGGGCGCAATAAACTCATTTGGAACAACAATTGCTCCTTTTTTTGTCACAGGCGTGATCTTTGCAGGAGTAGCAATGGAGAGTGTTTCATCGTCACAATTGATCATGCCATTTATTCTTATGGCGATCTTTATTGTGATTGTTACAGCTATCACATATCGAGCTAAGTTGCCAGATATTGAGGGGACATTCTCAAAGAAAGGCGAGCCGAGAGTTAGAAGTATTTGGTCATTTAGACATCTTACATTGGGTGTCGTGGCGATATTCTTCTATGTTGGTGGTGAGGTTTGCATTGGAGTAAACATTAATCTCCATGCAATGGAGCTACTTGAGCGAGGTCAGGAGTTAACGTTCTTAGGTGAGAATACAGTGACCTTATGGGGGTTAGATCTGGGAATACCAGCATTACTTGCGACGCTCTATTGGGGAGGACTTATGGTTGGACGAACATTGTCAGGATTTACAAGCTCTATATCGGCTCGTACACAGTTGGTCTTTACCTCATCAATGGCGATACTATTTACGGCCGTAGCGATGATATTTACTAATCTGTGGGTCTTGGTGGCTGTAGGCCTATTCCACTCAATTATGTGGGGTGCGATCTTTACACTTGCTGTTAAGGGGTTGAAGAAATATACGTCACGTGCTTCGGGAGTCTTTATGATGGGAGTCTTTGGCGGAGCTGTTTTCCCGCTAATTCAAGGAAACATGGCAGATATATTTGGATCATGGCAATCGACTTGGATGATAGTTATTATATGCGAGATGGTGATTCTTTACTATGCAATATGGGGATCACGAATTGTAGATAAAGAGTGTATAGAGTAAAAAAATATAATTATGAATAGTGGATATATAGTAGGTTTGGGTGAGTTGTTATGGGACATCTTACCAGATGGTAAAAAGATTGGTGGAGCACCGGGGAATTTCGCCTATCACGCTTCTCAGTTTGGATATAATGGCGCTGTGGTGAGTGCTGTAGGTAGTGACAAACTTGGAGATGAGATTTTGGATAATATTGCGCAGAAGGGACTAAGTGGTTCTATCGAGAGGGTGGCGTATCCAACTGGAAGTGTGCAGGTGACTTTGGATGCTAATGGAGTACCAATCTATGACATAAAGGAGAATGTAGCGTGGGATAATATTCCATATACCGAAAAATTGGAGATGATTGCAAAGGATACCTATGCAGTTAGTTTTGGATCATTAGCACAACGAAATGTGGTGACTCGTGATACGATCAATAAATTCCTTGATGCTATGCCGGATGATGATGGTCGCTATAAGATCTTCGACATAAACCTTCGTCAGGGATTCTACACCAAAGAGAGCGTTTGTAACTCTATGGAGAAGTGTAACATTCTAAAAATCAATGACGAGGAGTTGGTAGCGATCAGTAGAATGTTTGGTTATCCGGGTATCGATTTACAGGATAAATGTTGGATTCTATTAGCTAAATACAAGTTGAAGTTATTGATCTTAACTTGCGGTGTTAACGGTAGTTATGTATTCACTCCGGGTAATGTCTCTTTTGTAGCTACACCAAAGGTTGATGTAGCAGATACGGTTGGTGCTGGAGATTCATTCACCGCGACATTCATATCGTCGCTTTTGAGTGGAGAGAGTGTCAAGGATGCTCATATGAAGGCAGTACGAGTTTCAGCCTATGTGTGTACTCAACATGGCGCTATGCCGATTATTCCTGACAATTTGAAGTAAAAATATGGTTAGCTAATACCATTAGGTTCTTTTTGGTTGTATTTAGGTTTGTTAGTTTAGGTTGGGGTATTAGCTAGCCGAAAGGGTCGATTCCGCGCATTATGCGGAGTTGACCCTTTGTTATAAATACGCTGTAAATATTAGGTTATTTCGATATTATATGCTACCTTTGTCTATATAAACCTTAAGTAAATAACATATGAAAAAACTTCTACTATCTATCATTGTAGTACTTATCACATTACCAACAATAGCCAAAACAGATGGGGCTAAAAGTTACGATTTCGACCTGTATGGATTTATAAGAAATGACTTTTTCTACAATAGTCGCTCAAATGCAGCCTCTGTAAATGATCTATTTTATATCTATCCACTTGATGAACAGTTCGATGCAACTGGCGCTGACCTTAATGAGTTGCCAAGCAGTAGCTTCTATTCATTTGTCACTCGCTTAGGACTCAATATCGAAGGCCCTAATGTCGGCAAAGCTACAGCAACAGCAAAAATCGAGATTGATTTTGGTGGTTATTCTAATATGAATACATTGTTGCGTATTCGTCAAGCATATCTTAATCTCGATTGGGAGAGTGGCAGTTCATTACTTTTGGGTCAAACATGGCACCCTCTATTTGGCTCGGTTATGCCCTACGTTGCAAATCTGAGTACTGGTTGTCCATTTCAACCCTTCAACAGATCTCCACAAATCAGATACCAATACAACACTAATGGACTAAAATTAACCGCAGCAGCTATTTGCCAACTTCAATACACATCATCAGGACCTAATGGATCTTCGAACGAGTACTTGGCTAATGGCTGTATTCCGGAATTTTATGCAGGGTTAGATTATTCTATAAACGGTTTGATTGTAGGTGGTGGAGTAGATATGTTGAACATTAAACCTCGCACCTCAGCTACAGTTGATGGCGCAACATACAAGGTAGATGAGATGATGACATCCGTATCGGGTGAGGTACACATGAGATATACTAATAAAAAGTTTAGTATTGGAGCTAAGTCTATAGTAGCATCGGCACTTGACCACACATTGATGCTTGGTGGATATGGTGTAACATCCATCTCTAGCGAGACAGGTGAGCAGGAGTATACTCCGCTTCACAACTCTACATCTTGGGTCAATATTTCATATGGTCAGAAGTGGAAACCATATATCTTTGCTGGTTACACAAAGAATTTAGGCTCATCAGAGGAGCTTATATCAACCGATACTATCTATGGTCGCGGAACTGATATAGATCAGCTACTGGGTGCATATTTAGGTCTTAGTTATAATATGCCTCACTGGACATGTGCAGTGGAGTATTCGTCTACTACGGCATGGTACGGAGATATTAACCTTGCATCGGGTCGAGTAGAGAACACACACGATGTCTCAAATAATAGAGTTGTTGCAATAATGAGTTACCTATTTTAGGTAACTCATTTACAAATCTATCTCGATTAGGTCACCGTAATTCACCTCAACACCAAAGACCTCTTCGGCTGAAACGATACCTGCAATAACCATAAAAGCGCGTATAACGCCACTGTGAGTCACAACAATTACATCTTCACCCTTATGTTTAATCATATGGGTGAATTTTTTTACACGTTCGACCATATCATCAAATGACTCGCCTCCCGGTGTGGAGACATAAAGAAAATCATCAAACCAAATCTTACCCTCTGCACTCATGTAGATATCGTTCCAGTGAACTAGCTCCCATTCGCCAAAATTGAGCTCCATGAGTCTGTTGTCAACCGTGATATTAAGGATCTCGAACTCTCGCTTTATATCGCAAGCTAATATAAAACATCGCTTCAAAGGTGACGTATATATATGACTAACTGCTAAATCATTTAGCTTACCAAGGAGAGCAGGTAGGTGTATCGCTCTATAATCTTCATGAAGAGGAATATCGCTCACCCCATAACAGATTTGAGGTTCAAACTGAGGCTTGGTATGGCGTTGTAGGTAGACTTTAGGCATCTTTATAAAATTAAAAGTACCATATAAAATACAACCTCTCCAATCTGTTGAAGTGCCCCTAATGTATCACCCGTAAAGCCATCAATATGGCGATATGTATATCGTCTGAAGAGCACAAATATAATTGACATTATCATTATATAGCATATTGCAACTTTCCACCCCAAAATAACAAGCGGCAATAGAGAAAAGATCATAGCGAGGATTACACCCTTCATACTTAATCCCATTGCTGAGTGTGAAGATTTTGAGGGTTCGCTTCTAGCATATTTAGATATTTTGGTCATGACAACAGGGGCAAACCTACTAGCGCCCTGTGCAAGTATGATTACTGTAGCCATAGAGTCCTGATCAAACGAGCATAGCATTGTGTAGCGAACGAGGATCATAAAAATCAAACCAATCACCCCATATGTTCCAATATGGCTATCTTTCATGATTCTCAAGATTGAATCTTTATCATAGCCGCCACCAAATCCATCACAGAAATCTGCAAAACCATCTTCGTGAAGTGCACCAGTCGTAAGTATCATAGCTGACATGGTAACTATGATACATATATTATGAGGAAGAAGCAGGCCTGATAACCAATATCCGCCAAATCCTATTGCTCCAACTAAAAGCCCAACAAGAGGGAAATAGCACAACGATTGACTCAAAATCTCTGAGGTGCATTTCACCCCACGTGGCACAGGTAGTCGCGAATAAAACAGTATCGCATTATATAACTTATTCATCATTTTAGTTTTAGAGGTATTCCAGAGATCATTGTATATACACTATTTGCCGCAGAGGCTATATATTGATTCATCCACCCTTGAAGATCAACAAACGCACGTGTAGTACTCTCCATTGGGATGACCCCCATGCCAATCTCGTTGCTTACGACAATTAGGGTGAACTCTTGATTTATAAACTTTGTCCACTCCTCTTTTGCCATTGCGAGACTCCTCTCCGTGTTATATTCACATTTACAAAATATATTAGTTAGCCATAGCGTGACACAATCCATCATAACTACTCGCCCCGATAGAGAGTGGTTTGATATATATATTTGCTCCTCGATGTTTGTCCAATTCTCACCTCGATCAGCTTGGTGTCGCTCTATCCGTTTTCTAAACTCGTTATCCCAACACTTCGCAGTTGCAAGATAGACAGGATTGTTACTCAACTCTTCAGCCATTGATTGAGCAAAACTACTTTTCCCAGATCTCTGACCACCACTTATATACATAATATTGCTCATCTGCTAAAAATATTTCGTTACTGCAACCCTCTCAAAAGAGCTCATCTCACATATCATCCTCACAGCAGATTCAATAATAGGGTAGGCACATAGAGCACCCGTACCCTCGCCTAGACGAAAACCAAGGTGAAGAATAGGTTTTGCCTCCATCGTATTAAGTAACATTTTATGGCCAGTTTCATCGCCCACGTGACCAAAGATACAGTAGTTTATAAAGTTCTCATTAAGTCGCGATGCCATAAGGGCACAGGCGCTCATGATGAAACCATCGATAAGTATCACCATCTTATGCTCTGCTGCTCGAAGCATCGCACCCACAGTCATCACCATCTCGTAACCTCCAAAATAACGCATTATCTCATAGGGTGATGAATCTCCCGAGTAGTTATCCATAGCACGTTTTAAAATAGAATATTTGTGATTAGTAATTTCACCCGAGGCATCACTTCCTGCACCAACGCATTTTTTGAGATCTGTCCCCGTAAGATAGCTCATCCACATAGCCGACGAAGATGTATTTGTTATTCCCATCTCACCAAAACAGATTACATTGCATCCATCGTTATAGCACACATTGACAACCTCTCCACCACACTCTAAAGAGCGATCACACTCTAAAGAGCTCATTGCAGCCTCATATAGATAATTTCGAGTACCACGACGGATTTTCATATCGATGATCTCGTTATACTTTTCGTGATCTGTAAAGTCATAATCAACGCCAGCGTCAACAACCTTAAGATTGAAGTTGTGTTGTCGAGCTAGAAAGTTCACACCAGCTCCACCCTCTAAAAAGTTAAACACCATCTGCTGTGTAACCTCCTTGGGTGAAACGCTCACCCCTTCGTCAACAATGCCATGATCAGCCGCAAAGACTATGTGTGATGGTTTATTAAGTGTTGGGTGAAGAGTTTGCTGAATAACCCCAATTTGTATAGCAAGCTCCTCCAACATACCCAATGAGCCCTTTGGCTTTGTTAGATTATCAACCTTATCCTGAAGATCGACAAGGATAGAGCTGTTTGGCTTTACAATATTATATGCTCTCATTTTAATTTTATCTTATATTTGTATTTGCTACGCGAATACGCAAAGATAAACAAAGTTTGATACTTTCGTTCACTAATTCTCATAAAATTTTCAAACATATTTTTTTTTCGAAAATTATAGTTATATTTGCTATATATTTAATGATAATAACCTATTTGATATGAATAACAACACTCAACCATCTATGTTTTGCAAGAGGCTACTACCATCTCTTGTGGTTCTGCTATTATTTGCTATCTCATGTAACACAAACAAACCTAGGATTACAAAATCAGGATTGCACACTGCTGATTTCGACACGCTTGTCAATGATAAATATGTAGGATTATATACTCTTACGAATCGCTCTGGAATGGAGGTTTGCGTTACCAACTATGGAGCTAGAGTTGTATCTATAATGGTTCCTGATCGCGATGGTGAGATGCGTGACGTTGTGTTAGGATTTGATAATATAGGCGACTACATGGAGAATCAGATCCCATTCGGCGCCACAATAGGTCGCAATGCCAACCGTATAAGAGGGGGGTTGCTTCCAATTGATGGAAAGGGATACGAACTACAAACTAATGATAATGGACACTCTACACATGGTGGACCAGATGGTTGGGCTGGTCAGATCTTCACAGTCCATAGAGTGAAACGAGATAGTATCATTTTAGGGTATTTTAGCACTGATAAAGAGAGTGGATTCCCGGGAGACGTCTACGCGTTGATAGTATATAGCCTTAGTGATGACAATACCCTAAACATTGATTATCGTGCACATTGTAATGCGCCTACCGTTGTTAATTTAACAAACCATTCATATTTCTCTCTTACGGGCGATCCATCTAAAAGTATGATGAGCAGCTCAATAATGATTAAATCGGACACATATGCCCCCAAGGCAGACGACAATGTGCCACGTGGCGATCTTAAGTCTGTAGATGGAACTCCACTAGATTTTAGAACTCCAGTGCGACTTGATAAGTGTTTAGAGGAGAATAGTGACTTTGTTGAGATCAAACAAAGTAATGGATTCGGAGTCACAATGACTCTACGCAATGAAGAGGGCGACGACGAAGCGGATATTATACTATCTAACCCTGAGAGCGGTATAATCATGGAAGTGTTTACTTCGCAACCAAGTGTACAATTCTTCTCTTGCAATGCGTATGATAAGGAGTATGTAGGTAAAAAGGGAATAACCTATAATCCACGAAATGCGATTTGCCTCGAGACTCAGCACCACCCCAATGCGGTAAATGTCCCAAGTTGGCCATCGCCAATATTGAGACCAGATGAATTTTATAATCACTACTGTAGATATCGCTTCTCAGTAGATAAATAAAAAGCAAGATGCCGATAATCTAAAATGGTAGATTATCGGCATCTTCTATAGGCTTTTTTACCTCTAATACTTGGGGTGGATTTGAGCTATTTCGTTTAGAAGAGATTATTTTCATGATAAAATCAGGGATGTCATACCCATCAATTGAGTCAAGTATCTTCAATTTATTAGCTGAAATTTCAGTTGTTCTATGTGTTATCCCATCTTTATCCTGCCACTCTCTAGAGCGTAAAGTGCCTTCAACCTCAATTGCAGCCCCGGGTCGTATTGTCTGATCTGCTGTCTCAGCCTCTTTGCCCCATAATGATATCGTATGTCACTCGGTGTGCCTTCTTATCCCACCTGTTTTCTGC
>JBCQTX010000084.1:0-4739 GCA_047174605.1 Rikenellaceae bacterium
TTTTGTGAAATATTTTTTTAAACAACGCTTTCAACTCTCTTCCTCTCCAGAACCCGCAAACCCATTTCCCTGATTGCGGTTGCAAATATAGACCCTTTATTTCATTCCACCAAATATTATCGCAACTATTTTTACCCCTTTTTTGACCACTTTTGGATATCTCATTAAGCAACAACTACTTAACCCCAAATTTATTTTTTACCACTCTCTCTCACCCCCCCTATATTATATATAGGTATGCCCCGGGTATCTAAATTCCCTCAGGAAAACCCTGCGATTTGAGTTGTATATCACTTCCATCGGGCGTAACTAAAAACGCCCCCTTTTGTGGTTCGGTGATGTGACCAATGATATCAATACACCCCAATTTGGAGATCAGATCCTGCTTTTCGATCGGCACGGTGAACAACAATTCGTGATCTTCGCCCCCATTCAACGCCGCAACAACGGGGTCTGCATTGAGCTCAGCAGCCAAAGCAGAGCTCTGTTTTGCTATCGGAATTCGTTCCAAATAGATTCTCGCGCCACACTTCGAGCTCTTACATATCTGCAAAAGGTCGCCCGCAAGGCCATCCGAAAGGTCAATCATCGAGGTTGGAACGATCCCCTCCTCCTCCATCGAGTCGATAATATTCTTTCGTGGTCGCGGTTTTAGATAACTTTCGAGCAGATATTCGTACCCCTCGAATTGCGGTTCAGGGTTTTCGACATCGCGCAATACCCTCTTTTCTCGCTCCAGAAGGTGAAGCCCTAGATATGCAGCGCCCAAACTTCCCGTGATGCAGATCAGATCATTGGGTTTTGCGCCACCTCGATACGCCACCACCTCTTTTTTCGCACGCCCCAGCGTGGTCACCCCGATAACAAGTCCCGTCATCGAAGCTCGCGTATCACCTCCAACAAGATCTGTCCCCAACTCATCGCACGCAATTCGCATACCTTCGTAGAGATCCTCCAACGCCTCGACCGGCAACTTTGAGGATACCCCCAGCGAGATCATCATCTGCTCAGGTTTCGCATTCATGGCCAAAATATCATTTGCTCCGACGACCACCGCCTTATACCCCAAGTGTTTCAGGGGGAAATACGTAAGATCAAAATCAACACCCTCATACAATGTATCGGTTGAAGTTAGCAACACCTCGCCACCACCGATCTCTATAACGGCTGCATCGTCACCAACACCACATAAAGTTGAGCTATTCTCAAGCCTACACTTTGTTGCGAGTCTATCGATCAGACCAAACTGTCCTAATTGCGCTATCTCTGTGCGCTCTATTTTTACCATATTATCTATGAATCTTTATTAATAATTGACAAAATTACCTAATATAGATTGAAATCCAAAAAAAAGGGTTAATTTTGCATCAAACTATTTTAAAACAAAAGATTAAAGATGTTGAATATCGTACTTTTTGGAGCTCCCGGTTGTGGAAAGGGAACTCAAGCAGCAAAACTAAAAGAGAAATATGGCGTTAATCACGTCTCAACTGGTGATGTAATTCGCGGAGAGATCAAGGGCGGAACAGAGCTAGGTAAGGAGATGGAGAGCTACACCTCAACAGGTCGCTTGGCACCAGATGCAATCGTAATCTCGATGATCGAGAACTACCTTGAGGAGCACAAGGGCGAGAAGGGAAATATCTTCGATGGCTTCCCTCGTACTACAGCTCAGGCTGAGGCGTTTGATGTAATGCTTACAAAGATCGGGGACGATGTAGATGTTATGATCTACATGGAGGTTGACGAGGAGGAGCTTGTTAAGCGTATCTTGCTTCGCGGTAAGGAGTCAGGACGTGCTGATGACGCTTCTGAGGAGGTTATCCGCAACCGTATCTCGGTTTACAATGCGCAGACTGCAATCGTTGCTGACTACTATAGCAAGCAGGGTAAGTATGTTGCTATCAATGGTCTTGGAACAATGGAGGAGGTATTTGATCGTATTAGCGAGGCTATCGACGCAGCTATCAAGTAACATACCTATATGGACTCCTTGTGGGGTTCGCGTTTATACTTTTAAAACTGACGACCAATGAAGTCTCTTTTAACATTGATACTATTGGTGCTCCTCGCCCAAAATGCAAAGTGCGAGGAGAGTATCGGCGTGGCACTCTACGATGTTGGAAGACTCTACGACACGATACCGTCAAACTTCTACAACGACAAGAGCTACACGCCGAACGGCAAAAATAGATGGGGCACGGAGAGGTATAATCGAAAGGTTGAAAATATCGTGGCGGTGATTGACTCTATGAATATGCCGATCGTTGCACTCTTTGGGGTGGAGAATGAGGAGGTTGTGCGAGATATTGTTATGCACTCAAAACAAGATTACAGCTATATTCATCGCACGATCGACTATTATGATGGTCTCGACTTTGCAATATTGTACTATGGAGACAGGCTCTTTGTAGAGAGGATAAGCAGCACAAACCACACGATGATAGTCAGAGGTGAGATAGGTGAAGAGAGCATCTCGTTTCATCTGGCGAGAGTTGGAGGCAGACTTCGCTCGACACTTCCCGATGATGGATCTAAGCCAACAGATATAAACATTGTGTGGGGCAGGCTCTCACGCGATGATCTAAAACGATTGAAGATGGACGACCCACTTCGAAAGGCTGAGCGCGCTGGATATGGCGAGAGCATGGGCAAGCTAAGTTGGGAGTTTCAAAATAGAGTTGGGGTGACGCTCCCCAAACAGAGCTCGGCTAAGTGTGGGGTCTATATTACAGAGTGGTTGCTCACGTCGGATTCAAAAATTCCACTCTCTACGATCTCAGATGGGCGTTACTGGGGAGGATATAGTAGCCATCTTCCACTCTATTTGTATATCAATACCACGCCAAAGGGAGAGGATTAGTTGCAAGTGAGGATTAAAAAGGCTACTTTTGAGCGAAATTAAAAGAGAGATAAATGTATAAATTTTCGAAATATAAGGAGCAGTATAGGGAGAACCTACGTTTGGCGATTCCAGTAATGCTCTCACAAGTGGGACATATAATTGTTCAGATTGCGGATAATGCGATGGTTGGACAGTACGGAGGTGACGACCCTACCCCACTCGCGGCCGCAGCCTTTGGTGGAGGGTTGTTCTTCATCATGATGGTAACGATCATGGGTCTCACATTTGGTATCACGCCACTTGTGGGTGGGTTGTATGCACAAGGAGATAGGGTTAAATCGGCCAAATATCTCCAAAATAGCATACTGTTATTTGGAATTATCGCTGTCGCGGCAACCGCCATTCAATACTGTACAATCCCGATAATGTGGCATATGGGGCAGCCCGATGAGGTTGTTCGACTCGCCATACCCTACTACCAGACACTGATATGGAGCATGATTCCGCAGGTCGGATTCTTTGTCTTTAAACAATTCTTGGAGGGTATCGGCAATACAAAAATCGCGATGTATTCGGTTGTGGTGAGCAACGTGATAAATATCGTGCTCAACTACCTGCTGATCGGAGGAGAGATGGGAGCACCGGAGATGGGTGTTCTGGGAGCTGGCGTTGCTACATTGACGTCACGTGTCTCGATGGCTGTTATAATCATTGCATACTTCCTCTATAACAGGCACTTCACTCAATATAGAGAGCTCTTCGCGCGGTGCAACTTCTCGAAGATATATATACGTCGACTTCTGAATATGGGCTTCCCGATCTCGATGCAGGTTATGTTGGAGGCGGGATCATTCATCGTCATTGGGTTTTTGTTTGGAGCGTTCGGGGCATCGGCAATTAGCGCTCAGCAGATCAGCCTCACCATTGCAAACTGCTCCTTTATGATCATTGTTGCATTGGGTTCGTCGACCACTATTCGAGTATCGCATAGCTACGGATTGAGGGATTTCAAACAGATGCGTTTGGCGTCGAAGGCAGGGTGGCAATTGGCACTACTTTGGAATGTTTTGGCAGCGATATTTTTATTTATCTTCCGAACGCAGATTCCGCAGATCTTTACCTCAAACTCGGAGGTTATTGAGCTCGCCTCGATATTGATCATGACCGTTATAGCTTACCAAATTGCAGATGGAGTGCAGTGTATTGGAATCGGTATTTTACGAGGTATGCAGGATGTCAAGCGAATTCCATTCATCGCCTTTGTGTCGTATTGGATCTTCAACATTCCGGTGGGGTATTTCTGCGCCTACCACCTTGGGATGGGGGCTAAGGGGCTCTATATGGGCTTCTTCTCGGGCTTCATATTGGCCTGTTCGCTGATAATTTGGAGAATTAAATATCGCCAAAAACAGCTTAGACTCAGCTTCGAAGGGTAGGAATTCCCGAAATTTTTACTATCTTTACAGAAATTTTTATTTAGAATCTGTTCAAATGAGCTGTAATTGCAAACATAGACCAAATATAGGTCGCGGAGCTGCGTTTTGCCACGACCACGATGAGATAGAGGCAACAATTCACGAGGGGTGTTATAAACTCCACGAGACAAACTACCTTGCCGAATTCCCAGAGAATTTCCCAACGGATATTATAGAGATACGCTTCAAAAACACACGTCGTTCATACTACCAGAATGTCAACAATCTCGACCTTAAGCAGGGGGATATTGTCGCTGTAGAAGCCTCTCCGGGGCATGATATCGGAGTGGTATCGATGATGGGCGATATGGTGGCGAAGCAGATGCGCCGCGTAGGATTCAACCCTCTCAACGGAGAGTTCAAAACAATCTACCGCAAGGCAAAGCCATACGATATCGAGAAGTGGCAGGAGGCTATCG
>JBCQTX010000031.1:0-25267 GCA_047174605.1 Rikenellaceae bacterium
GGTGGTACCGTCATCAACTGCTACAACGCTGGTTGTACCGTGACTGGTAATTCACATATAGGCGGTGTGGTTGGATATGTCGATTCTGGTGGCGTCGTAGTCAACTGCTACAACGCAGGTGCCGTTACAGCCAAAAGCTATGCTATTGCTGGCGGTGTGGTCGGTGGGTTATCAGGCGGTTGCGTTACCAACTGCTACAATGCGGGTTGCGTGAGCGATGCCAGCAGTGCGACGCGTGGCGGTGTGATCGGTCAGATTTATACAACCAAGGATTATACCATCGCCAACTGCTACTGGGATTCAAGTGTTGACAATACTGCCACTAATGGCGTAGGCAGTGATGCAGACAACAGTAACGTCTCGAGCAGAGACGATATGAAGGTTGCCAAATTCGTAACCGACCTCAATAGCAACGCATATACCTACAACGTCGACCCTCTAAGTCTACCTGCAACCGAGGCCTGCGCATGGAAAGAGGTATCAGGCGACTACCCAAAGCTCAACTTCGGAGCTGATCCGGGTACTACCTATTCGGCGCTCTCTAGTTTTGACAGCAACGGTGACTACATCCCAACAGGTACTGTTTGGTGTATCACGGATACAGACGGAGATGCAGTGAATGAAGCTTCTGATTTCGCGAACTTAAAGACGGCTCTAGCAAAAGTCACTGGAGTAACAGTAACAGTAATATTCTCAAATCTAAAGACTCTACCAGACAAGGCGTTTGAAGGTTGCACCGCCCTCACCTCAATCTCGTTGCCAAGTGCTACGACTATTGGAGAAAGTGCGTTTAAGGATTGCACTTCCCTCAACTACGTTTCGGCACCACTTGCCACGTCTATTGGAATTGATGCGTTTAATGGTTGCACTGCCCTCACCGAGATCTCGTTGCCAAGTGCCACGTCTATTGGAAATAGTGCGTTTAGCGGTTGCATCAAACTCGCCTCAATCTCGTTGCCAAGTGCTACGTCTATTGGATTGAATGAGTTTGAAAATTGCGACGTCCTCAGCGAGCTTGATCTAGGTAGTTCAGGCACTGGTGTCACCTCGATTGGAGCGAATGCGTTTGGAGACACAGGTGGTGCAACCGCCATCGACCTCACAATCAAGATCTCAGGTACCGATGTATCGGTTGGAGGAGAAAACAACAACGTATTGACATACAATGGTAGCACCACCGCAGAGTTCAAGTCAATAACCCTAATAACAGATTGGTCAGTGCAAGATTAATAACAAGATGAAAAGAGCATTATTATATATAGGTATAGCGATAGCAGCTATCGGCTGTACCAAGGATGACACGACGACTATCACCCCAAATGCCGAGATCACATTCTCGGCAGGGGTCACCACGCGTGTCGACTCGACGAACGATTGCGCGTGGGCTTCAGGTGGCAGCGACGAGGTCGGACTCTTCACCAACCAAGAGGACGAGGAGAACCTCAAATTCTCGGTAGCCGAAGATAACACAATGACCAACGTGAGTGGGCATACTACCCTCTTGATCCTCAGCGAGGGCACAAGAGACTACTACGCCTACCATCCGTATGTCGTAGACGACGATATCAATGAGAAGAAATTAACTTTCGACCTCGTCACAGATGGTTGCAGCGATCCTCTATTATGGGCAACTGTAACAGAATCAAACGCCTATGATGTAAAGTTTCAATTCACCCACAAACTACCCAAAGTGACCTTCAACCTCACGGCAGGTGGCGTGGATGTGGAATCGTTAGAGGAGTTGGATGACGTAACAGCAACCCTCAAAGGAGCTTATTCAACGGCAACGTTCGGTATTGAGACTGGTACATTTGATACAAGTAGTGCGAGCACGGACGACATCACCCTAACCGTAACGAATGGCACAGCGGTAGCCTACCTAATCCCACAATATCTAGCGAGCGGCTCACTATGGATCACAGCAGATGGCAATACATACATCTACCCCTTAACAAATGTTGAGTGGGAGAGTGGCCACGAGTATAAGTACGACATCACGGTGGGTGAGGAGTCATTTTCAGATATCAGGCTGAAAGGTGATGTCTACTACATCAACACAGACAAAGGACTCGCAGCATTCCGTGACTTGGTCAATGGTGCTGATAACACAACTGAGGCTGTAATCGCTGGAGATAACTTCGCCTCGTTCAACAGCTTTTACAATAAAGACATCAAAGGTAAGCTCACACAAGATATCGACCTAAGCAAGATCTGCAACGCGAGTGGTGGCACAAGCTGGAGTCCGATTGGTAATAGTTACACAGGCTCTTTCGATGGCGGTGGCTTCGAGGTGAGTAACCTATATATCAACTCAACAACAGGCGAACAAGGTCTCTTCGGCACAATAAATGGCGGAGCAACGATCAGCAACCTCGGGGTCTCAGGTAGCGTGGTTGGCAAATCGTATGTCGGTGGCTTGGTGGGATATGCAAATGGTAGTTTAGGTTCTGTTGTAAGTATCACGAACTGCTACAGCGATTGTAGCGTTAGTGCTAGTGATAGAGATAGTGATAGTGTTGGTAGTAATAATTATTATTTCGGTGGTGTAGTAGGGTATGCCAAATATACAAATGTCACCAGCTGCTACAATAAGGGTGGTGTGATTGCCTCAGATAATAATTATGTCGGTGGCGTAGTGGGGTATAGCTCCTATTCAACCCTATCCAACTGCTACAATACGGGTGGTGTGAATGGCAATTCGTATGTCGGTGGCGTAGTGGGAGATAACACGAATAGCTCTAAAGTCGAGAACTGTTACAGCACAGGTAGTGTGAAGGGTTCGAGCGGCCAAGTCGGTGGCGTAGCGGGATGGAACACAGGCTCTTCAACCATATCCAACTGCTACAATATGGGTGATGTGAAAGGCAGTTCGTATGTCGGTGGCGTAGTGGGACAGAACTCGAATAGCTCTAATGTCGAGAACTGTTACAGCGCAGGTAGTGTTGGTGGTGAATCGATCTATATCGGTGGAGTAGTGGGTCAAAACGGAAGCACAGTCAGCTACTGCTTCTATGACACTAGCACGGTGGACGGCAGTGATGATGAATCTTACACGGCACCACAATACGCGGTTGGTGGCAGTACAACTAATAACGACACCGCTGATGATACCGCCACCAACTACTACTGCGGTCTCGGTAATGCCAAGATGAAAGACGATGCAAACACCGATGGCAATTTGCTATACTACCTAACCTACTCAGGCTATGGCGACAGCTCAGAATGGCGTGACGACACCGACCCCAACATCAACAGCGACTACCCAATCCTAAAATGGCAGGTGCCAAACGACTAATAAAAAAACTAAATAATGAGAAAAACAGTAATTGCAGCCCTAGCCATAGTAGCTATGGTGGGTTGCTCAAAAGAGGACTCAGCAAATGAGTTAATCGACACAACAGATCAAGTAGCAGCGACATTCAGCGCTGCCACTATCACACGTGTGGCGGATAACGCTTGGGAGACTGGCAACCAGATCGGTATCTCGATGACTAATAATGGTTTGACAACACTTGCTAGTGGCAACTACGAAAACGTGCCTTACACAGTGGACGACATAAACACTGGTACATTCAAGGCTGGCACCACTGTGATCTACTACCCCGTAGATGAAACAGAGACGGTGGACTTCTACGCCTACTATCCTCACTCGACAGTCGACGCAAATAATGACATCGCAGTGAGCGTTGCAACCCAAACATACGAACACATCGACCTCATAGCGGCTAAGGTGACAGACAAGACAAAGGACTCGCCAGAGGTGAGTTTCACGGGCGATGCGGCATTTAAGCACAAACTATCGAAGTTGTCGCTAACCATCGAGGCTGGTGACGGAATCGCTTCACTCTCAGGGCTCGAAACCACTATCAAGGGGCAATATACCACTGCGAAGTTTAATATTTACTCGTTTGGGATTAGTGGCGAGGATGGCAACACAGTAGATATAGAACCGACAACAACCTTAGATGCTGATAATAAAACAGCCAACACATCGGCAATCCTTATCCCAACCGCTGCCGTAAGTGGTAGCTCAGTAGTATTCACGCTCGATGGCAACGACTACGTATGGGACACCTCAGCCATAGCACTTGAGCAGGGCTACGAGTATAACTACACCATCAAAATCAGCAAGATCGGCATCACCGTATCTGGCGCAACTATCAGTGGCTGGGACGATGGAGTAGAGGAGGATAGTACGATCGACGTCACACCAAAACTCTAACTGCCTGCTGTTACGGAGTTTGTGGTTGCATATATACAGGCGCAAGTTGCTATGGGTAACTAACAACGCCAAACCAACAAAATCCCGAAATATTGGTACCACGTCCAACCTCACAGAGGTCAGGGCGTGGTACCAATATTTTTAAACTATATCAGACTACTCTCCACTAAAACTCCAGCCTTGTCTATCATTTAACATCTATGCCACCCACTATCTCGTAGAAGTTCTGTAGCTCGATTTATACTGAGTCCTCTATTCAACTCTGTATTGCTGCTGTTATCCCTAGGGTTTGCTCCACACTCGGCATATAGCTGGTTTGTCCCTGCTAATAAGCCCATCTGCTCTGTCTCATGAAGATTCATCGCTCTCGATGGTCGCACTATCAAGTTTGCTACTGCCGCTATTTTGGTGAGTTCCAATGCTGTTATACTCTCTCGATCTGATTTAATGGCGGTGTCAACCCCCTCTCGCAATCTATTCACATGATAGACACCTGTTATCCCAGACTCGCGAAGTCGCATGGCGTTTGAGAGTGTAAAATCTCCAATATTTGCTGCGAGACGAGTGTCGGCATTTAGATATTGCTTCACACCCTTAGCAATTTTGATAAACTCATCGAGTGAGAAATCGGCTGTTGTCATTAAGAATATATCATCCACACCGCCATCAACCGCAGCTTTAAGTAGTGTAAACCAATTATTGCCATATTTTTAACAGCACTCTTGGAGCGATATTTTTCACTATTAAATCTCAATATAGAATAACTATATTTTCGATTCAATAGCAAAAAATCTCATCTCCAATAGCACTCTTAAAAATACATCAATAATTATTTCACCCTACTTAATATTATCTATAATCTGAGAGTGAGTTTTGTGCCATCTCTCCTCTACCGCAAAGTGGCTACTACCGAGTGAACAGAATTTACAATCTCCCGAACAGGGCTCTGCATCGAGTCCAATTTGCATAAATACATATCCACGATTTGCGAATTGCTGGCGACTAAAACTGTTTGATGCCATCATTAGATGGTAGAGATCATCGCTTTGACAATCTATTGATAATAACTGCAATATCTCCTCATCACTTATGTCATTTGGAGTTAGATAGCATCTCTTAATAAGTTCTTTCATTTTGTTTGGCAACGTTGCACTTCAAGTTTAGGTATACATATTTTCAAGGTGGTTTATTTATCCCCTTGCGATATGGTTAGTGCAAATATAGCCTTTTTGTTATTAAATACTACATCTTGCTGAGTATAAAACGCTCGTATGGAGATTGCGAGTCGATGTTGTCGAATTGTGAGAGGTGTGCGGTTGTATCGTCAGAAGTTGATTCGATCTTGAACCAAATTCTTCGCCACCTGAAGCTCGATTGCTCTTTGTTGCGGAGGTATATGTCTCTGTATGAGGTTGCTAGATCTTGGTTTGGAGCGTAGACTCCCACGATTTGGGTGCGGTGTGGTTCGCCATCTATGTGTTCCGTGATGTAGCCCTCAGCAATTGTCACGTTGCCGATCGAGATTGAGTTGATATGGTCGAAATGAACCTCTATCAGGTACTCTTTGGGGTCGTCATTCTCGAAGGTCTTACCATCCACCCATTCGTTATTTGTGGTGAATATCTGAGTTTAAATCGCCTTCCATTTGGTTGTAAATAGATCTTCTTGCTGCATTTGTGGTTGTTTGGGGTGAGTAAAAAAAATAGCACGAGTGCTAATCAATCCCCTAGGTGCAACCACGCTACCTAATACCAGAATTAGCCCCGTGCTAAAAACTAACACGTGCTACTTCTGGTATTGACTGCTAAATATATCTCAAATGTGGTTGCTTCTGGGGATTGAGCAGTTTATGTATGTAATATTATTCTTGTCCTATCTCATTCAGTAATTTTTATCTGTTCGTTGCGCAAATATAATCAAAATATCCGAAACCCCATATATTACAATACATTTCTTATCTCACAGTTTCTCTCTCTCAATTATCTTGACACTACAACTCGACTGTCGCAGCATTGAATCTCGTAAAGCCCCGTGTCGCTCGATAGAATCTCTCCACCCTTGATGGATTTGATCTGCTTGTCGCTATAAATCAATACTCGACCCTTCTCGTGAAGATTGATAGTGATCTGTTGCTTCGTACAGCGATACGACTCGACAACAACCGTAGAGAGATATTTGTCGGGGTTTCCCAACACCGACCATCCATTCTCAATCTCGGAGAGGATCACCAACCTATCCGATGCTTTATCCAGATCAAAGCTATACGCCCCATCTAACTTCCCACCCTGCTTGGTGTACCAATCATAATAAGCCAACCCCTCGCTTGGAAGCTCTCGCACTCCACCATAAGGCTGCATCATAGCATCAGCAAAGCGATAATCGGACTCCGTGACCTCTCCCCGGATCGTGCTGACCTCTGGGTTTACCGAGACGTTATAGATCACTACGGCAGCTGATTTCTCCGTTAATGGAGCTATCACGCCATACGCCTCATCTCCTGTTAGAGCATTTGCAAAGAACGACGAGGGTAGAGGAGAGCCCGGAGCTAAAGGTCTTAGAAGCTCGCCATCATCATATATGAGTGGAGTAATATATTCACTCACAAAATCCTTTGGTGCATCCGAAAGGTAGACTGGTGCACCCGACATCGCCTTGCTCACAGCCATAAATCGACCTAACTTAATATCCGATGAGTGGAACATATCGTGGTCAGGCCACACAGTTTGCCCCATCCACACGGTGTTTTGGAAGCCTTGGTATATGTGTGAACTCGCTTTGGGTATATTGTTCAGTTGATAATCGACACTTACCCTCGTTGTCGCACTATGACGAGTATTAAATATTGATGGGAGTGTTTGCGCCATACAGTTCATCATGCCGAGTAGGTTATCGTTGACCTCTCGCTCCAGATTCTGTGCGTTTTGAGTATGTGCCTTGACAGGATTACCCACCTTAGCATCTATATAATATCTCAAATCAGAGGATTGAACATCAATCTTCACAAAGTCAAAGCCCGGCTCATACGCAGTCTTTATGAGTTTGTTATAGAAGAGCTCCGACCCCTCAGGATCTTCACTCACGATTAATCCGCCCTCCGAGTTGTCGATCAAGTAGTTGCTCAAATCGCCCATCGTGTGTCGAGGGCTTACCCCTGCCCACATACCATACATACAGTGCCACAACCCAAACCAACGCACCTTGTCGGAGCGTTTCGCAAGGATGTTACTCCACCCATTTGGGAACTTCTCAGCCGAGAGGTCGAGGCTCATCAAGAACCTATGTTTGGCCAATACCTTGCCATCTTCGCACCCAACAATCTCCTCATCTTGGTGTCCATCGTCGACCAGCACCCAACGAATTGGGATATTTGACTCCTCGATATTGTCGATTGCCGAGAGTAACAATGGTTCATTTATATTTAGCTTATATTGCTCCCAACTACACCAACCCAAATATTTAAATGGTTCGGGATAGCTCTTTTGATCTCGCCATGTTGTGCATCCTTTGACCTCTTTGTTCTTGATGATGTCACTCCATGATATAGCTAGTGCCTCATAAAAATCATCACTCACCGAGTATGAAAACATTGGTAGTTCAGCGCTATCAATAGGTGCACTACCCATCGTACCACACACTATATCAACCTGATTCTTCCCGCGAACCTCAATCCAGTTCATAGCCGATTGTGTGGAGATGGGTTGGAGGGTCATATATCTGCCATCGAGCAGTTCCAACGCAACAAAGAATATCGGGGTACTCCCCACCTGTGCGCTCTTCATCTGCTGATTTACAACCCTTGTTATATCTGTTGTGTAGAGTGGATGAGTTTGGTTTGTTCCATCAAATGCACGTCTAGGGGTGTAGATAAGCACCGCATTTTTATACTCGGGTAGTGTTACCGAGAGTCGCTCCAGCACACCCTCGTGTGGAGTGCCCCCGATTTTCGCAGAGTAGATCTCTGCACTCGTAGCACTTGATAGATCTATCTCTTTTGCCGAAATGGAGTCAACGCCTACGAAAAGTAGCGTCAATAAAATATATAGTCGTAACATAATATTTGGTTTGTAGTTCTGGGAATCTATTTTGTGGTGATCTCAACCTCCGCGCTCTTTAGCCCCTTCGATGTAGCTTTAAGCGTGATTGTTCCGCTCGCGCAGTTTGAGCGAATGATCGCTAATGCCTTGCCGTTAAATGCCTTACGGTCGTTCTGCTGGAATGGCTCGATGGATGTTGCATCTCCGTTGTCAGTGGCTAGGATCACACCCTCACCCTCCAATGTGAATTGCACTCTGTTGTCCGCCCATGGGCAGAGGTTACCATCCTTGTCCTCTATGCGAACCGCAACGTAGCTTAGATCTTTACCATCTGCATCAATCACTGCTCGGTCTGCATCTAAGGTGATCTTTGCAGGTTTGCCAGCGGTGCGTATCACCTCTTGAACCACCTGAGTCTCTCCATTGTAAGCAATTACCTTTAGCTCGCCAGCCTCGTATGGGACATCCCACGCTAAGCGATATGGAGAGTCGAAGTGAGTTAATTTACCCCCCTCATAGAACCTCGTCTCGATAATCATACGTGTTAGATCTTTGCCCATCACCTTGCGACCCAACGACTTACCGTTGAGAAATAGCTCTGCTGATTCGCAGTTGGTCATACAGTTAACCTCGATATTAGTGATCTTCTCGCCAAAATCATCCTTCACATCGCACCAATTCCAGTGTGGCATGAGGTGTACCATCGGTTCGTCTCTCCACTCAGCTTGATATGAGTAGAATCTATCTTTTGGGAATCCAGCCATATCGACCGCACCAAAGTATGAGCTACGTGATGGGTAGTCCGAGTTCCAATCTCTATCGCCAGTGACGTTATCCTCGCCTCCATAAGGGCTTGTCTCGCCTAAATAGTCCATACCCGTCCAGATAAACTCACCCAAGATTGATGGGGTATTCTTCAAAAAGTAGAACTCCAAATCGGGTGGGTAGGTCCAGTGAGGTCCAACCAACTCATAGCTTGTCACCTGCAACGACGGGTGTTTGCCCATCTTGCGGATCGGGTAGAAATATACCCCTCGGCTATTGGTCATACCTGCGGTCTCGGAGCCGTATACTGGCATCTGTGGATATTTTGCACGTAGCTGGTCGTAGATTCCGCCCTTGTAGTTCACACCTGCAATATCTACCTGCTGATACATATTGTTGTCGGCAGCAATAAATCCTGAGTTGAATCCAGCCGTTGTGGGACGTGTCGGGTCAACCCTCTTGCATATCTCGTGAAGCTCCTTCGCAATCTTCCATCCGTGTGGCTGCCACTGCTCCTTGATCTCGTTGCCAATGCTCCACATGATTACCGATGGGTGGTTGCGATCACGTTTAATCATATCCACAAGATCTCTCTCGTACCACTCATCAAACATAATGTTGTAGCCATTCTCAACCTTGCCAATTGCCCAACTATCATAAGCCTCTGCAATCACGACAATACCCATACTATCACACAACTCCAAGAACTCACGTGAGGTCGGGTTGTGGCTCGCACGAATTGCGTTGACCCCCATATCTTTCATGATCTCCAACTTACGCTCATCGGCACGGCGATAGACTGCAGCACCCAAAGCTCCGTTGTCGTGGTGGATGTTTACACCCTGAAGTTGAACCCTCTCGCCATTGATGTAGAACCCTTCGGCATCGTATGTGATAGCTCTTAGCCCCAATCGGCTATTGAATGTGTCACTCACCTTGCCATTTGTTGAAACGGTTGTCTTAATAGTGTAGATATTAGGAGTCTCCATGCTCCATATCTGCGGATTCACGATATTTGTGTATGTTTGCGATAGCCCCTTCGAGTTGGGTTCAATCGTTATTTGATCCTCTGTTGATGCTACCATAACTCCATCGGGAGAGTAATATTCGTGGAGAACATCGACAACACTATTTTGGTTAGTTTTATTAACTATCACAGTCTCGTTTTGAGCCACCGCCAATGGTTTTGTTACTGTTGGCGAGGTGTTATAGACTCCATATAGATCGACATATATTGGCTCATCGATCTTTAACCATACCGAGCGATGAATACCTGCTCCGGGATACCATCGCGAAGAGTGGTTCTTTGGCTCTAGGCGAACTGCTATGACATTCTCCGAGCCATCGAACTTAAGCTGCTCTGTTATATCATACTCATAACCGATATATCCATATGGTCGAAAGCCCACCTGCTCACCATTGACCCAAACCGTAGCGTGTGACATAGCTCCCTCAAACTCGATACGTACCACTTTATCCTTATCGCTTGGGCTCATCGTAAACTCCTTGCGGTACCATCCTGTTCCCGAGACTGGGAGTGCACCAATACGACAATCATTCTCCACAGAGAACGGCCCCTCAATAGCCCAGTCATGTGGGAGATTGAGCGTTCGCCACTTCGAGTCGTCGAAAGATGGAGACTCTGCCCCTTGGGCTACACCTTTGTAGAATTGCCACCCTTTGTCGAAGTTCTCGTCGGGTGTGTAGTGCGCATTTGCCGAGAATGTTACTAAACATAGTAGGCAACTTAATAATCTTAGTTTTTTCATATAATTTGAATTTATCTGCATCGTAGGGCATATTTAAGCCGTTGCACAAATGTAGTCAACAAAAAAAGGAACAGCAAATTTACGAGACACAAAAACGTTAGTATATACGTTGGTAACAACGCTGTTGTAACTGTAGTCATAACGGTTATGGATATTGATTATCAGTGGATTATGCAAATATATAGAGTATGGCTATTTTGCCCAATGTATAGGAATGTAGAGAATTTATTGCGACATTTGCATATTGATCTTTGTTGAAATGATGGATGGCCGAATTTAAACATATTCCAATATTTTAGTTTTTTACAACAACAATCATATTATTTTTATATCTTTGCTCTTACGATGATTCAACGAGCAGATATAGAGGAGCAACATAAAAAGATTAGAGAGGATAGATTATTCGCCCTCTCCAATCTCTATTTGACGCTACTAAACTACCTTGTACAAAAGGCTTTGGCAGACGAAGAGGTAAAAGAGCTAACGATCGGATATGACCTCTATAAAAGCAGCTACAATGCCGATAAGAGCGATGGAACGGTGCGTGTCTATATCTATAACCTCCGTAAACGTCTAAAAAAATATTACGAGACAACCGGCTTCAACGACCCGATTGAATTCGTAATAGAAAAGGGTGGATATAATATAAAGTTCAAAGAGCGGGTGCAGCCAACCACACCAACGAGGGTTGGTCATCGATTGAAGTATGTGATCTCTACATTGGTTGTTGTCCTCGCTGTGATTCTGGTTACTCTATCATTTTGCCGCGTGGAGAGGTATTGCTGGTCGTCGTTTCTTGGTAATGATGTCACAACGAATTGCATCATAGCGGATCAGGTAGTTGTGAAGATGCAACACAATAGTGTGCAAATTGACGCTATTCACCCCGATATCAAGAGCCGTAGTGAGTATAGTACATATGTTAAAGATAATGTAGCTGACAGCTTGAAATTGGCGAATTATACCATCTTTACAAAGGCGATTCCGCAATCAGTGCAGCGATTGACCGAATGGTTTGGGCAACATAATCGGAGGTTTAACATCGTTGCGGAGAATGATTTTAGTGTTGAAAATAGCCTTGTAGGGAATATCATCTACATCGGGCAGTTTAAGAGTATGAATCTCTCGCAGCTCTTTTTCTTGCAAAACAGCCAATTATTTGGTATCGATAATAACAATTTCTACTCCATAAAAGATGGTGAAAGGTTGGAGTATCTCCCCAAATTACCCTCTGGAGAGCGAAGTTATGAGTACGCGATGGTGAGTTATCAACCCTTTAAAGGGGAGTTTAAAGCTCTGTACATCTCCTCAAACCACGATATGGGGACAATAAATTTGGTTATGAACTTCACGAATGAAGCGTTCCTAAAAGATTTTTATCGCAACTTACCCTCAACGAATAGTTACTTCAACGCGCTATTCAAGATTGATGGAGTAAATAGAACCGATATTAGCTGTGAACTTGTTGATATAGAAGTGATTAGTGATTAGTAATGTTTGGTAGAGGCAGATTAATATTATCCTTTGCGAGCGTAGCTCATCGGGTGTAAGTTGCGAGTGGATTGTGGTATAGGGGTATATCAAACGCTATGTGGCGGTATTGGATGGCGAGAAGTTAGGGCGAGGCGATACAAGGGTTGCCGGAGGTGATGTTAAATTGCAAATCAGATTTGCATATCAAAAATATTGTTCGTAGCTTTGCGAACATAAATAAGCGATATGAATAAAGAGTACAAAAATAACGAGGAGCAGATAGCTCGATATATGAAGGCGTTGGCGCACCCAGCACGAGTGGCTATTGTTCGCTTTTTGGCGAGCCAAAAGTGTTGCTATTTTGGGGATATTCACGAGGTGTTGCCGATTGCTAAGGCTACCGTGTCGCAGCACCTAACAGAGCTTAAAAACTCTGGCTTAATTCAAGGCGAGATAATACCTCCAAAGGTGAAATATTGTATCAATAATGAAGCGTGGAGTGAGGCTAAAGAGTTGATTGGTTCACTTATGGAGTCCGTGAACGAAGATAAAAAGTGTTGCAAGTAACGACATTTTTTTGAGAAATACATTCGTAATTTTACGAACTACAAACAATAAAACATAGATAAAAATGGAGATTATGAGTTACAATATTATGCGCACCCCTGCGGTAGTGGTTGATGGCAAGGTCGTATCGTCAGGCAAAAAGCTATCGGCAAGTGAGGTTCGTGAACTCCTAAGCAAGTAGTGATGAAGGTACTTATTCTATGCACAGGCAATAGCTGTTGCAGCCAAATGGCACACGGATTTCTGCAGTCGTTCGACAAGATGCTAAAGGTCTTTTCAGCTGGTACTGAGGCGAGTGGACGACTCAACGAAGGGGCGGTGAAAGCGATGGCGGAGGTTGGGATCGACATCTCTAATCACACTTCAGACTCGGTGGAGAAGTATTTGAACGAGTCTTGGGATTATGTAATCACAGTTTGCGGAGGAGCTAATGAGTCTTGCCCAGCCTTTGCGGGAGAGGTGAAACATCGCCTACATATCGGTTTTGACGATCCATCGCACGCTGTTGGGGTAGAGGAGTTTGTCGAGAGCGAATTCCGCAGGGTGCGCGACGAGATCAAACGAGAGTTTTACAAGTTATACACCTCTGAGATGGAACCATCGTGTGCCTGCGGAGCGTACAGATATTGCAGATGTGATTAACCATGATACAACAATTTGCCGATTGGCTTGTCTACGACATATTCGGAATTGAGGCAACATCGCACTTGGGAGCAGCGGTGAACTTCTTCTTCTACGACACGATTAAAATTCTGCTACTGCTATTTTTAATCAGCTCGATTATGGGAGTTATTAACGCATATCTCCCAATTGAGAAGTTGCGTAACTATCTCACTACGCATAAGATGTTTGGCTTGCAATACCTATTAGCTTCAATCTTTGGTGCTATCACTCCGTTCTGCTCGTGTTCTTCGATTCCTATTTTCATTGGCTTTGTTAAGGGGGGTATTCCGTTGGGCGTAACGTTTGCCTATCTTATCACCTCGCCACTTGTGAATGAGGTGGCGGTGGCTATGTTCTTGGGTATGTTTGGCGTTAAAGTAACTTTGATCTATGCCGGGTCAGGTATTTTGATGGGTGTTATTGGAGGCTTTATCTTGGGAAGACTCAAATTAGAGAGTTATCTCTCACCTTGGGTGCAGCAGATTCAGGCCAATGCATCGGTGGCTCAGGAGGAGTGGGAGGGTGATAACACCCCTTTCGTCAAGAGGTTACCAACGATTTTAAGAGATGCGTGGGGGATCGTGAGAGGTGTAATCGTATATGTTATAATAGGTATAGCGATCGGTGGTGCAATGCACGGCTACGTTCCAGAGGACTTCTTCACCGAACAACTCTCAGCCGATAAATGGTATGGAGTCCCGTTAGCGGTAATCCTCGCAGTGCCAATGTATGCCAACGCAGCAGGTGTAGTTCCAATCATTCAAGTATTTGTAGCAAAGGGTGTTCCGCTTGGCACAGCTATCGCCTTTATGATGGGTGTTGGGGCTATCACTCCCCGAAGCAACACTACTTAAAAAGGTGATGACTTGGAAGTTGATCGTTATATTCTTCGGCACAATTACGCTATTTATTATTGCGCTCGGCTATCTAAGTAGTGTAAAACAATTATTGCCATATTTTTAACAGCACTCTCGGAGCGATATTTTTTACTATTAAATCTCAATATAGAATAACTATATTTTCGATTCAATTGCAAAAAATCTCATCTCCAATAGCACTCTTAAAAACACACCAATAATTATTTTACCCTACTTAATAGAGAGTATTTTGAAATAATCTTGAGAAAAATGATACAAATAAAAGGATATATATCTACACTACTGCTTCTGCTAACCATTTTGGGGGGCTATGCTCAAGCATCAAAATACCTACCTACAGCTAATGGCGAAGTGGTCGAACATAGCTATTACACTCTATCATACATAGAGCAATATGAACAAGCCGAGTGGGTATATTACGAGCTTACACTGCCGATGGTTAGTGGCTCACAATCGAGAACAGATGATTTTCGAGAGGATAAGATGGTCTCTACAATCTCTGCACAGTTGGACGATTATAAAGGCTCTGGATATGATAGGGGGCATTTGTGCCCTGCAGGATCTATGACACACAACCTAATGGCGATGTCAGAGAGTTTCTACTTGTCAAATATGTCTCCACAAGTGCCATCATTCAATAGAGGACGATGGAAACAATTAGAGGAGAGAGTTAGAAGTTGGGTGGTCTCAGACTCTTTGTTGTATGTCATTTCAGGACCTGTGCTCACAGACAATATGCCAGTGATAGGTAATAATCGGGTTGCTGTGCCTTTGCATTATTATAAAGTTATATATTCTCCTACAAAGAGCCAGATGATTGCGTTCCTTATGCCAAATGAGAATATAAAAGAGCCAGTGTCAAACTACACTGTAACTGTAGATCAAATCGAAGAGATTACAGGTATTGATTTCTTTCACGATCTGCCCGAAACGTTAGAACACCATTTAGAAACCTCTATTGACACATCAAAGTGGAACTTCTCCTCAGCTCCAAAGATCGAAAAATCATCCGCTACGACTACCAACACATCCTCATCTCCAACCACCTGCTTAGGGGTCACGAAGTCAGGTACTCCGTGTAAAAATAGCACCAAGAACGCTAATGGATACTGCCACCTACATCAAAGTCAAGTCCCGTAAATATCTTACGATTATGATATACGAAGATATTTTACAACCCATCATACTCCATGAGTTTCAACTGAACATCGAACATCTCACTGCTCCTCCTAGAACAATCCCTGAAGTACCGCAACTTATTCGGGTTCGGGGGGGGGAGATTTCTCCTATAACTCCACTCTAGTAAACTAATCGAACATTATCCACCCACATTTGATTACCCGGCGATCCGATGTATGCGCCGCCATGACTTGAGGCGAATTGTAGGATTAGATGTGTTGGGGTAGCGTCTGCATCTGCCCAACTCTCTTCGATGATTGGGACATTTTCACCCCTGCTATTTAGTGCATATTGCTGCTCGTAGCCGATGTTCATTGAGGGGATAAACTTCGAAGATTTTGTGGCGTCACCATAAATGATCTCATAGGTGGCATTATCGATCCAACCACTGTCAGCTTTATACTCCACAATAATTGTCCCGATGCGAGAGGCGTGAATCTCTCCACTCTCATCCTCCCAACGCTTTTGCAGCTTCAGAACCATTGTTGGCATATCTAACCCTGCAATCTCTTTCTTGGGGCCGAATCCCGTCATCCTCACTCTATTATGCTCGCCTGAGAGCTGCACCTTATAATCGAATCGCACAGCTTTGGGGCGCTTGGTGAACTCAATGCCCGAATTGAGCATCGCTTGAGGGTTTGAGGTGCCCCTGATTGGCTCTATCATGCTGCCCAAGTATATCGAACCTGCTGCAATAACCGAGATGTTGACAACGCCTAAAACCTTAACCTTCTCGATACGTGTAACCAAATTTGCGACTTTCCCAGCGCCCTCTCTATCGGCTGGAAAAACGCTGCAATTCGTCTTTGTGATCCCCGATACCTGCGCCATAACATTCGAATTTGCCCAAGGTGATCCGCCCTGATTGGTGTAGGCTATGCGACCCGAGATCTGTGTAGATGGTGCAATCTCGTAGAGGGTCTTCTCTTCGCCCCCGATGATTGCACTCTCCTCGACTGTACGAGTGAGCCACTGGTTCATATCCCCGAATGGAATCATCTCTTCCGACTCAATGTTTTGCGTATAACAAATTGTGGGTAGCTGAAGTATTGCTATTAATATTAAAATTATTCGATTCATATTATTTGTTGTTATATTGGGTTTGTCTCTTCTCTTTTGTCTTTGGATTTAAGCTAATGTTTGTCGTCAAATCTCTTTCACAGTACAAAGATAGAAAAAAATAGTTTCTATATATTATCTGCCCCCGAAAAGTTTTGCCTTACTTATCGGAGCTATATCGTTCAAAGGGGAGTATTTCAGCAATGATGATCGATGCTCTATGGTGTGGTGCAATGCCTCTTGAAATGAGAAAAACTTAAACAGATTCTGATAGTTTCAAAATTTTTAACTATATTAGGGGGATTTAATAAATATAAGTACTATGAAAGAGAGTAGATTAACATACGCACTGTGTACAGGTGCGGCGTTGGCAACTTTAGTGGGATGCGCTGAACATCAAGAGAGCGCGGCAAAACCTGACATTCTTGTTGTGATGTTGGACGACATTGGGTTTTCTGACTTTGAGACTTTTGGAGGTGAGATCCATACACCCACGATCAACGCACTCGCTCAGCAGGGCAAGATGTTTACTCGATTTCACACCTCACCACTCAGTGCTCCATCCCGTTCGCTGCTGATGACGGGGGTAGATAACCATCGCAATGGATTGGGTAATATGCCGCCTGCTCATTTTACCAACCAATATACACAACCCGGCTATGAGGGTTATCTGAGGGAGGATGTGATGACAATCCCCGAGATCCTCGCTACCGATGGTTACTACACTTGCGTTAGTGGTAAGTGGCATTTGGGGGCTGATGAACAGAATCCACATAACCGAGGGTTTGATGATAGCTTTGTCTTGATTAGTGGTGGAGCTAGCCACTTCAGCAACGCCTTTTCTCTATCTTCGGGAGAGGCGGCTCTGACCTACTATACAGAGAATGGACGCAGAGTTGATGCGCTTCCCGACGACTTCTACTCGTCAAAAGATTATGCTGATAAGATGATCGAGTATATTGATAAATGTCCGGAGCAGACCCCGATGTTTGGGTACTTGGCATTTACGTGTGGCCACGATCCGCTTCATATACCTGCAGATTGGGCTTATAGATACAAAGGACGTTATGACGAAGGATATGATGCGATACGCGAAGCTCGATACGAGAGATAAAAGGCAAAGGGGATAATCTCGCAAGAGACTAAGCTCAACTACAGTAGCGATGGCGCTACAGATTGGGATACTCTATCCGCCGAAGATAAGGCTATTCAGAGCAGGAAGATGGAGATTTATGCTGCGATGATCGAGTATGTTGATATGAGTCTAGGGAGAGTCGTAGATAAGCTGAAAAGTACGGGGCGATACGATAATACAATTATCTTTTTGATGGTCGACAATGGTGCTAACCCACACGATTCATCTGTATATCCGGGCAATAGTCCAGAGCAGCTAGCTAGTGAATTTGATAACTCATTGGAGAATATGGGTGCAGCAAACTCATTTGTATCACTAGGTCAATCGTGGGCTGAGGTGTGTAATACGCCATATTCGTTGTTCAAGCAGACGACGATGGAGGGTGGTATCTGTACGCCGCTGGTTGTTGCGGGAGGAGGCACGGAGTCGGGTGTGATGGATGGCTATAATGTGCTACACATAAGTGATATTTTGCCTACTATCTTGGAGGTCACCGGATCGGAGCGTCCTACTCAATATAAAGGTGTGGAGCTTGTACCTCTATATGGTAAATCTCTCGCCTCGTTGTTGACAGGTGAGACTAAGGTGCTCAGAGATGATAACGAACCACTATGTTTCGAGATTGGTGAGTGCAAGGCTGTGATCAAGGGTGATTGGAAGGCAGTTCAGCTCTACTTCCCATTTGGCGATGGTGAAACATGGAGACTCTATAACTTAAAGAGCGACCTTATCGAGAGGGTGGATCTTGCGGAGAGCAATCCCGAAAAGTTGAAGGAGATGGTTGATTGTTGGGAGAACTATGCGGCGAATTGCGGCTACATAAAGGGTAATGGCGTGGCGGTAGTTGATGTATTGGAGGATATTAGCCTCTTCTACAACTACGACATATCGTTGATCGAGAAGTAGAGTGACTAACAAGGCGATTTTCGGCACTCTCTGTGTTGAATGGAGTTGTTAGTCATCCCCTGATATCTTAATTTATTATAAATATAACCAACCTAATCTAAAACCATGAAAAGAGTATTAACCTATCTTCTTCTCGCAACTTCGGTGTGCGTGTCAGCTCAAGGCACGGAGTGGCAAGATCACCAAGTAAACCAGATCAACCGAGAGCCGATGCACACCAACTACTTCGCATATGAATCGGTGGAGGCTGCTCAGCGAGGGCAACGAGAATCGTCATCAAACTTCATGTCACTCAATGGCCTTTGGAATTTCAACTTTGTCACTAATGCTGACACTCGCCCAACAGATTTTTTTGAGGTAGGGTATAACGATCGCGCATGGGACAAGATTTTAGTTCCGGGATGCTGGGAGATGAATGGCTATGGAGACCCTATGTATGTCAATGGTGGCTACCCTTGGATGAACCAATTCAAGAGTGATCCGCCACGTGTGCCGAGCGAGAATAACTATGTCGGCTCATATCGCAAAAATATCGTGATTCCAGCTGATTGGGGCGGTAAGGAGGTCTATGCTCATTTCGGTGCAGTATGTTCTAATATGTGGTTGTGGGTCAATGGCAAATTTGTGGGCTATAGTGAAGATAGCCGTCTCGAAGCGGAGTTTAACATCACCAAATATCTCAAGGTGGGGGAGAATATCATCGCCTTTCAAGTATTTAGATGGTGCGATGGAACCTACCTCGAGGATCAAGATATGTTCCACTATTCGGGAGTGTCACGCGATTGCTATCTCTATGCTCGCGAGAAGAGCCACATTAAAGATATTCGAATTGTCCCATCACTAGATGACCAGTACCGAGATGGAGAGCTAGCAGTCTCGATGCAGCTACAAGGCAAGGGCGATATAGAGTTAGTCCTAAGAGATGCCGAGGGTGAAGTCGTAGCGAGCCAAGAGGTGAAGGGTGGCGCAAATGTCGAGGCGACAATAGCGGTTGAGAATCCGTTGAAGTGGAGCGCCGAAGAGCCAAATCTTTACCAATTGACAGCGACACTAAAGTCGGGTGACAATGTGATAGAGTCGATCCCTCAGATGGTAGGTTTTCGCGAGATAGAGTTGAAAGATTCGCAGATATTGATCAATGGCGAAGCGGTGCTATTCAAGGGGGTGAATCGTCACGAGATGGATCCAGATGGTGGCGCTTATGTCACTTGCGAACGTATGATTCAAGATATTCGTCGCATGAAGCAACTCAATATGAATGCTGTGAGAACCTGCCACTATCCGGATGATAACTTCCTCTACGAGTTGTGTGACAAGTATGGTATATATATGATTGCCGAGGCGAATATCGAGTCTACAGGTATGGGTTACCACAAGAATAAATTGACCGATGATCCTAGCTATCTAAAGTGTTATCTGGAGCGTAACACTCGCAATTTGGAGCGTAGTTTCAACCATCCATCGGTGATATTTTGGTCGTTGGGCAACGAGTCGGCAATGGGTGTGAATATGGCGGATTGCTACACAAAGTTGAAATCTATGGATAGCAGCCGACCAGTATTCTATGAGCCGGCAAAAGCTACGGAGTTCTCCGATATATACGCACCTATGTATGATAGTTATGAGATGAATATAGAGTATTGTGAAGATCCAAATAGCAAGATGCCACTTATTCAATGTGAGTATGCGCACGCTATGGGAAATTCACAGGGCTCATTTATGGAATATATGGATTTAATGCGTAAATATCCACTCTATCAAGGGGGATTCATCTGGGATTTTGCAGATCAATCGAACCGATGGATAGATAAAAATGGTGTCGAAATATTTGGTTATGGTGGCGATTATAACCGCTATGACAAGAGTGACAACAACTTCCTCAACAATGGTGTTATCTCGCCTGATCGCAAGCTAAATCCACACGCGGATGAGGTGAAATATGGCTATCAGTCGATCTGGAGCAGTGCGAAGGATCTTGAAAATGGAGTTGTAAATATCTATAATGAGAACTTCTTCCGTGACCTCTCGGACTACTCTTTGGAGTGGGAGTTGGTATCGGATGGCGTGGTTGTGGAGCGTGGTGTGGTTAGTGATCTTGATGTTGAACCTCGTGGCAATAAGGATGTTACGTTGGGTTATAGTTTGGATAAAATCTGCCCAAATAACGAGTTGTTATTGAATTTGGATTTCAGGCTAAAAAGACGCGATATGCTGCTCGAAGCTGGAGAGTCTGTGGCCAAAGAGCAGTTAGTTATCTCACCATACAACTTCCCTGCGTTGGATATGGAGAGTGTAGCTAAGAGTAATATCGAGCCTCAAACGCCCACAATTAAGAGCAATGACAGGACATATCTCATAGTTGAGGGTGAGCGTTTCCAGATCGATTTCACACGTAAAACTGGATTTATTAGCAGATATCAAGTGGATGGAGATGAGATTATTGAGCTAGGTACAGAGATCAAGCCCAACTTCTGGAGAGCCCCAACTGACAACGACCTCGGAGCTAAGACACAAAAGATATATCGCATATGGCTCGATCCGACATACAAATTAAACTCTTTGGATGGCGAAGTGGTAGATGATATGGTAGAGGTTGTGGCAAACTACACTATTGAGGAGTCCAATGCGCAACTCACTATGTGTTACGTGATTAACAATCTTGGTGAGGTGAAGATCACACAAGAGATGGTGGCAGACAAGAGCCGAGACGTTCCAAATATGTATCGCTTCGGAATCAAAATGCAGATGCCTAAATCGTATGACAACATAGAGTATTATGGTCGAGGTCCGATCGAGAATTATTGGGATCGCAAGCGTTCAGCGCACATTGGTTACTATCGCCAAATGGTTAATGATCAGTACTATCCATATATTCGACCACAGGAGAGTGGCACAAAGAGCGATATTCGTTGGTGGAGAGTTTTGAATATCAGCGGTAGCGGATTGGAGTTTATCAGTAACGCACCATTCTCTGCCTCGGCACTCGATTATACAATGGAGTCGTTGGATGATGGGCTAGAGAAGGATCAACGCCACTCATCGCAGGTTGAGAGGTCGGAGTTCACCAATCTCTCAATCGACAAAATTCAGATGGGATTAGGTGGTGTAACTAGCTGGAGTGACCGCGCAATCCCTTCGCCAGAGTATCAAGTGCCATATGACGATTATAAATTGGAGCTGATCATCAAACCGGTAACGGGTAAAATCGAGAGGTAAAATTGAACTAAATATCTATAAATAAGAGAGGCTGCCCAAACTTTGGACAGCCTCTCTTGTAGAAGTCAATTTCATCTCTCCTTGCAATGTTCGTTACTTGTGATAGAGCTCAATAGCCGATATCGCCCAAAGGCTACCGCTAAACTCAATCTCTAGAACGTTATCATCGCCAACAATAACCTCATAACATCCCGTATGTGGATTATCGCCCACAACCGTTTGGTCATCCATCAGCACCTTGCCATTTGCGACAACACTCATCTGGTAGTCCCATCCCGGTTTCTGTGAATACTCATTGTAGTAATCGCCCGTGTAGAGGTTCAACTCATACTTACCCGGAGTCATATAGGCCTTGAACGTAGCCGGAGCAGAGCCGTAGTTGCAATCTCGTTTCCAGTGTGGTACGCGGCGCATACTCTCGTGGTGCTTGAATTTCACATTCTTCACACTCTCTGCGCTCCATCCATAGAGGTTGGTATTTGGATCGTAGACATTCATCGGGCTAATCATCGTGAAGCCCCAAACTGATGGGCAAGCATATTTCGAGAAACCAAATTTAGCATACAACAGAGGCTCTAGATCTGGGTAGTCACATACCTCAACATCCGTCAACTCAGGTAGTTCAGCACCCTCAACAACGCTCTCAACGCCGAAACTATTATAACTTATCGGAGCACCCACAACCGATCTATTCAACACCACAATATTCTCGGGCTGGGTAGCAATCACCACTCGATCCACTCCAATATCGCTATCTCGTTGGTAGAGCTTTAGAGTGTGGTAACCCACCTTATCTACCGTGATAGTGAATGGGATCTTCTCCATCTGCTCACCCACATTATTAAACCAATTTCTATTGTCCGCAAATCCATTCTCGAGCTTTGTGCTAAACCTCGAACTCTTTGCTCGCACCCCTTGAAGCGTTTGAGCCTTAGCGTCATCTAGCCCAACAGCAATCTCAACGCTCTTCCCCTTACCCTCGTTGAGGGTTGGGATTCTATATAGGTATCCTTGGTGAGTGCCCGTTGTATTGAAGTAGATATCGTACTCCAACCTCGCGCCATTTGCAAGATTTGTAACCTTGTTGATCTTATCGCCCTTGACGAACATAGATGATCCGACATATCCATAATCTGGATACTCACTCCATTTCGCTCCATCCTTGCCATCGACCTTGCGAGAGTAATGCTCTGCCTCGATAGTTGCGTATCCGCACCCCTCCATATAGCTTTTAGACTTAAGTTTGATGTTGTAATTCTCAATTGATATAGGGTAGCTCTTCGAGAAACCATCTGAGCTAACTGTCACATTAGCAGAGGTTAACCCCTCCGGAGCTGTCGCCCAATCGATCGAGAGCCATATGCGCTCCTCTACCGCAACATCTCCGCTCGCGCGTGAAATCTTCACCCAATCCTTATCTGCGCTAATTTGGTAGCTATTCACCCCATTTTCGAGGTTGAAAAGATCTATAAAGCGACTATTATCCTCCCCTTTCGAGAATCGCAATGTCACCGACTCATCGCCATATTTCTGACCCTCACATACAGAACCAATACCATCCTGACTCTGCTCGTTGAAGCGCTCCTTGTAGATCAGATCTTCGGGGATACAGGCGATATCAAAGACTCGCTCCGTGAGGTTGTACGTTGCATATGGGTCTGTGATACCCTTCCACTTACCATCCAACATAGTGTTGTAGAGCTCCAAATCCTCATCGATTCTCGCGTGTGCCTGCTCCGACAACTCCTTATACTTATTAACCGAAGCGAATCGACCTTGGTTAGCATAGTGGTAATTTCGTTGATAGTAGTAGCAGCGTTCCGCCATGTTGTGGGCAGATCTGATAGGGTAGTAGACTAAGTGCCAAAATGCCATCTTCTGACCCTCATGTAGCGTGTCATATATCTCCTCGGCTTGACCCCTTAACTTCGCATAGCTCTGAATTACTCTAAGCGCCTCATCCCCAAAATCGAAGGTCGAGTAGTATTGGAACTGCCCACGTGGATCGAAGTCGATGCTTGAGAACGACCCCATAAACTCAGGGCGATGTTTGTAGGCCTGTTGGGTATAGGTGCAGTATAGATCCGCTATTCTTTGTGAAGTCGCCTCATCTGTGCCAAATAGAGTCTTGCTCTGCTCAGCAACATATTTGCGTGGAGATACCGAGCGCCAATAATCTATGTCGTTCGCCATCTTCATGAAGTAGAGAATTCCCATCTCCGCCGGTTTGATATCACCCACATTCACGATCCAATAATCCTTTGCTCCGGCATCATACCCCTTGGTTAACTGCTCCTGCAACAAGACGTATGGCGTAGTTGTCAACCAATCATATGTGCTAGGGCTACCTTGGTATGCTAGGTGGTAATAGAATCCGTTTCCTCCCTTGCGAAGTAGCTCCTTGGGGGTTGGTGTCTGGCGTAGATAACCGTGATTATCCTCGGTCGTTACGATCATCACATCTTCCGGTAGATCAAGCCCTTTGCAGTGCTCCGAACCATCTTTGCTCTCTCCATTATATAGCTCTCCCGTCTCCTCATATGGGACAAAGATCTGACGTGCGCCATCCTCCGATCCAAATATCTCCTTGATCATCTGACGTTGGCGATTGATCACATTCTGCAAGAATTTCACACGATTCTCGAGCGTCGGGTTCTCCAACAATCGGCATTGATATGGCATATCATGGACACCGCGAATACCAATCGTATAGATCATATTGAAATCCTTACTCTCCTCAACTCGCTCTCGCCAATACCCCTCGATAGCTACGGGGTTCACCGTGTAGTCGAACTCTAGACCCGGGGCGATATTATACTTCTGCTGATTCTCTGCTGCCCAATTATACCACTCATCGTAGTTGTTGCGACCCATCTGCTCGCAGTGTGATGCACCGATATATATACCATACTCAGTAGCTGTACGAGGGTTGATCGCTACTCCATTCTCATCCTTATCTTGGAAGAAGTAGTGTCCGGCCTCCATCATCGATGGCCACAACATATTGGCTCTCATGCGAAGAATCAACTCGAAGATATGGCGGTAGCTCTCGGGTGTGATACCCTTGTCTCGTCCATTTACGGATGTGTAGCTGCTCCACTTAATCAACGCCTCCTCATCATTCAAGAAGATACCACGATACCTTACAGATGGCTCTTTAGGCAAGATATAAGCACCATCGATAGTTAAGTTAGGGGTAAGATCTGGGGTTGTGTCGCACCACCAATATAGCGGAGATAGACCTGCTAACTCCGAGATCTGATACGCTCCATAGACAGCTCCCAAAGCATCGCTACCCGCAACTAAAAGCGCCTCTTTGACCCCTTGCGTAGGGCTCTTTATGGGTTTGATCAAGAACGACTCATAGATCCCCTCGAGTGACTCACCCTTGCCGTTTGCAT
>JBCQTX010000005.1:0-70224 GCA_047174605.1 Rikenellaceae bacterium
TGGATTGAAAATAAACTAAATAATCGCCCTCGTAAAAGGCTCGGCTACCTCACACCAAATGAAAAATTTAAACAAATATTAACTATGAATTCAGTTGCATTTGCAGGTTGAATTCAGCAATTAAGTCAAATAAAAAATAAAATGTTACTACATCTTTCAAAGTATTCGTGGGTTAGAAGCCGTTTCTTAGCGACTGAAAGAGCCCGTCAGTTTATCCACCAACCTTGGGCTGGCGGTGTTGTATTGTTAGTTTGTGTCATCGTGGCGATGATATTTGCTAATATGGAGTGGAGCGCTCATATCTATCATGAGCTATTGACAACCGATATCTCATTATTCATGCATGGCCATGATGGCGAGTTTAGCCTTCTCTATCCGCGCGATATGAATATTGAGAAGTTTGTTAATGATGGGTTGATGGTGTTGTTCTTCTTCGGTGTGGGGCTCGAGATCAAGCGTGAGGTTATGCATGGTGAGCTTCAATCGTTCCAGAAATCGATCTTGCCGATCTTGGCGGCAGTTGGAGGAATGGTTGTTCCGGCTGTGATTTATACGATTGTGAATGGTGGTACACCTGCTCAGATGGGTTGGGGAGTGCCGATGGCGACTGATATCGCCTTTGCTATAGGTATCTTGGCGATGTTGGGGAGTCGAGTTCCTACCTCATTAAAGGTCTTTTTGACGGCGCTGGCGGTGGCCGATGATCTGGGGGCTATCATTGTGATTGCGATGTTTTATGGCGGTACAATAAACTACACCTACCTATTTTTAGCTGTTTTGATAATGGTATTTGTCTATATTATGAATCGTTTGGGTGAGCGCCAGATAATATATTATATAGTTCCAGCGATTATAGTATGGAGTCTATTCTACTATTCGGGTGTTCACGCTACGATGTCGGGGGTTGCTATGGCGATGTTGATTCCTACAGAACCACGATTCAGCAAGCAATATTTTTTGCGTCACGCGGAGTCGTTGAATAAGAAGATAGAACATGTTGTAAAAGTGGATGACTCTGTGGATGATGAACACTATTACGAGATGTTGCGAGATATGAAGGGGTTGACTAATGGCTCAGTCTCGATGAGTGCACGCTTGGAGGAGTCTCTAGCGCCATATGTTACATTCCTTGTGATGCCAATTTTCGCACTTGTGAATGGTGGAGTTAGTATCAATGCCGACCATTTGAATATCTTTAGCTACTCGGATCAAATGGGGTCGATCGGAATGGGAGTATTCCTCGGATTGGTCGTAGGAAAACCCGTTGGAATATTTATTATGAGTTGGTTGGCTGTGAAGTTGAAGCTGGCCTCGATGCCATCGGGTGCGACATGGGGTATGTTGTTTGCTGTGGCATGTTTGGGAGGTATTGGATTTACGATGTCGATATTTGTCGATACATTGGCATTCTTCCCCGATATGGATAGCGTGGATCAAGGAAAGATCGCTATTTTAGCTGGTTCTTTTGTCGCAGCTATGTTGGGCGTTGTACTGATATTTTTATTCTCGCGTAAAGCTGAGGAGTTAACGGAGTAATTTTTTTAATGAAATATATGCAGATAAAAGCAAAAATTGCCACAGCGGTTATTGTGGTTTTGATGGGTGCAGCGTGCTCTTCGGGTGGAGGAGCTAAGGGAGTGAAGATCACCTCTGATTTGAAAACGGAGGGCGATTCATTAGCCTATATTATCGGTATGAATATAGCGGAGCAGCTCCAAAAGATGGACACAACGATCAACTACGGAGTGGTGTGTCGTGCAATTATGGAGCGTTCACAAGATCTGTCACTGATGGATGACGACGAGGCAAAGATCCAATACCTCCGCTATTTGTTGCACGTTGAGCCCGAGCGTAGACGTAGCTACGAAGAGCAATTTTTGGCTGATTTGGCGGCGAATGATCGCGAATATACCCGTACTCGATCGGGGTTAACCTACCATATCGATGTGATTGGAGATGAGAAGTTGCAACCAAAGGGAGCTAATGATTGGGTTGTTGTCAACTTCTCGATATCAAGGGTTGGGGGCGAGAAGCTCTATCCAGCCTCTGATTCATCGGAGCAAACTGCAACAATGGAGAGTGGTGTGAGCGATCTTCCACTGGGCATCGCAGAGGGGCTTAAAATGATTGGTAAGGGTGGTAAGATCCGTGCGTGGATAGCATCGAAACTCGCTTATGGTGAGGAGGGTAACGCAGAGTATGGAGTCGAGCCGACCGAAACGCTATACTTCGAGTTGGAGCTTGTGGATGTCGAGAAGGGGGCAGCAGCTCAGAAGAAAAAAGAGCGCGAGACCTTTTAACAGATTCTAACGTATGACAAAGAGTGTAGAGTGGGATGGAATGCCCATGCCGGGTCGATTATTGGCTATTCTTGCGGTGATGTTCGCTGTGGGAATGGCGGTGTTGGATGGAGTTATTATCAATATCGCTCTCCCGACAATTTGTGATGGATTGGCGATCTCTGCATCGGACTCTATTTGGATTATCAATGGATATCAGATTGCAATTATCATCTCGCTAATACCCTTTTCGGTGTTGGGAGATATGGTTGGCTACCGCAAGGTCTATATCCCGGGATTGTGTCTCTTTACAATTATGTCAATCGGATGTGCTCTCTCATGGAGTCTAGAATCACTTGTCGCGTGTAGAGTTTTGCAGGGATTTGGTGCAAGTGCCGTGATGAGTATCAACACCTCGCTTGTGCGACTCATTTACCCAAAGAGAATGTTAGGGCGCGGTTTGGGTTTCAACTCAACAGTTGTATCGGTATCATCGGTTGCTGGGCCAACACTTGCGGCAACTCTCTTGTCATTTGCTGAGTGGCCGATACTCTTTGCTGTGAACTTCCCTATTGCACTTGTCGCAATCATATTGGGTTATCGATATCTACCTCATAATCCCACGTTGCGCAAGAGCTTCACGCTCCCCTTTGACCTCTTTAAAATTCCGATTTTTCGACTCTCGGTATTTACCTCTATTTTGTCGTTTGTGGCGCAGATGTCAACTATGGTCGCTATGCCATTTATTTTGCAGCGACAATTTGGATACACAACATTGGAGATCGGGGCTATCATTACAGCGTGGCCTATAGTAAACCTCTGTGCAACACCAATTGCGGGTATTCTCGTAGATAGATATCACGCCGGGATATTGGGTTGTGTGGGGCTTGTTGCATTGAGCATAGGTATGGGGTTATTAGCCTTCCTGCCCGAAGAGCCATCAACATGGGATATCATGTTTAGACTTGCGATATGTGGCTTTGGATTTGGCTTTTTCCAATCTCCGAATAACAATATAATAATCACCTCTGCACCCCTTGAAAGGAGTGGGTCGGCAAGTGGTATGATGGCGACATCGCGACTAACAGGACAACTCATGGGAGCTGGAGCAGTAGCGGTGTTATTTCATATTGTTCCCGAAGATAATTTGACAAGTATACTCTTTATTGGAGCTCTATTCTCAACCTTGGCGATGATCCTCTCTTTCTCGCGACTATCACTGCCCCTCCCCACTCGATAGCGGTTGTTTCTGAGCAATATAGATCAAATCAAAAGCATCGTCACGTAGTTCTGTAATGGAGTAGTCGTCCATCTTTATGGATGATGTAAGGCTTTGATTTTCATCTAGTAAACGACGTCTGTTGAGGCGATTCAAGATATCATATGGGATACGCAGCATCCACCCCGGAAGTCTATGTTGAAGGTCAAGAATATCAAATCGTGTGATTCGCCTTACCGACTCTCTATTCTTCTGATAATACTCCATTATTGTCTCATTTCCTACCACTCCAAATCGAGTGATATCACTAAATCTGGTCTCAAGGAGCGATGTGAACTCCTCTTTCGTATATTCGCGAATATGCCAAGGATTTCGAGTTATGGACATTGGTCTGTTTGGGGTCGAGATTATAGCCTTTCCGCCATCGCGAAGTACACGGTGGATCTCAGAGACAAACTCAACATCATCCTTTATATGCTCAATAACCTGAAACGAGATGACATAATCAAACGAGGAGTTAGCGAATGGTAGTTTGGGCGCTGTGGCCGCTACCATATTGACATTCTGTGGCAGTTCGCTCTCGATAGAGGTTAGGAACTTATCCATCGTCACAAACTCTGTGGTGTGTGGCGCGATGATCTCAATACCATAGCCGGAGCCCGTTCCAATCTCTAGAACGCGCCCCTCAATTCTCTGAGCTGCAAAGTGATATGCAAGTAGAGAGCGTTGAAATACGAAGTTGTCGGATGGTTCACGACTAACTCTTTCTGCTGTAGCTATTTTACTCATCTAAAAGAGTTTATTCTCCTTTTATAATTTGAATACCACGCTGCGTAGCCTCCACTTCGCCACGCTTCATCAACACTCCTAACGACCTCTTAAAGAGCTTCTTACTCATCTGAGTTAATCTCGAAACCTCCGCTGGATCGCTATTATCGTTGATAGGGAGTGATCCTCCATTTTGATTTATTAGATCAAGCAGTATCTCGGCCGAATTCTTCACCTCTCGATACCCCTGTTGCGAGAGTGTCAAGTCAATACGATGATCCTCGGTGATACGGCGAACGAAGGCATTCATGCGATCTCCAACGGCAATCGGGCGGAAGAGTTGGTTCTTGTATAACATTCCCCAATGGCGATTGTTGATTATGGCACGATAGCCAATCTCTGACTCCGAAGCGACCAAGATCTCTACTTCATCGCGAGGCTGAAGTTCCACAATATCGTTATTCACGAGGGCTTTGAATTTGGTCGTAGCGACACAACGCCCCGTGATATTATCCTCATAGAGGTAGACAACGACATATTTGTCGACAATGACACCACCTTGCTGATTACGATTCGGGAGGAATAGATCCTTGCCATATAGCCCCCAATCAAGGAATGCTCCATGTAGATTTTTATCCACAACTTTCATGTAGGCAATATCCCCAACCTTCGCAAGAGGCTCTTCGGTGGTAGCGACTAATCGATCCTCAGAGTCATGATATACAAATACCTCTACCTCATCACCCTCCTGCTGTGTGAGTGATATATATCTGTTGGGAAGTAGTACCTCGTCACCCTCCTCATTTGCGAGGTATAGACCGAAGTCTGAAATTCTGTTAACAATTAATCTATGTTTTACTCCTGCTTTAATCATCGTCTGTATGGGGAGTTCTATTTTCTCCCAATTTTTAATTTTTAGTTAATAATTGCCCATTTTTGATTTTGCAAAGGTGGGTTGTGGTGGCTCTACCACCGATTTTTGTAAAATCGAAAAAGGGTGGTTAGTAGCTTAAAAGTAATTTTGGGAGAAATTAGAACTCCCCATTATAATTTTGTACAAAAGTAACGTTTTTTTATCGGTTTTCATTACTTTTACACACTATAATCAATAATCATTTCGATTTTGTCGTTGTTTGGTCAGTTATGAATAAAGATAATGTGTTAAATATCTACTCTCCAGAGCTGGAGAGTGGACGTGAGCTCCCAATGGCGGAGAGTACCGTAGCGGCAGGTTTCCCCTCTCCGGCGGACGATTTTATGGGGTTGAAGTTGGATCTTAATCGTGAGTTGGTTAAGAATCCAGCATCTACTTTTTATGCGCGTGTGAGTGGGGTATCGATGGTTGATGAGGGGATTGATGATGGTGATCTGTTGGTTATTGACAAGAGTGTTGAACCTACGGATGGTGCGCTCGCGGTCTGTTTCATAGATGGTGAGTTCACCTTGAAACGTTTTGCCGATAAGGGCGATTATGGGCTTTTGATGCCTGCAAATCCTAACTATGAACCTATTCGCGTGAGTGCCGAAAACGAGTTTATGGTGTGGGGAGTGGTTAGATATTTAATTAAGAAGATGTGATAGGGCTCTGCGACTGTAATAATTTCTATGTCTCGTGCGAGAGGCTCTTCAACCCTGCGTTGGAGGGGCGACCTGTGGTTGTTATGAGTGGAAATGATGGGTGCGTTATTGCTCGCTCCAACGAGACTAAAGCGCTGGGAATCAAGATGGGACAGCCGATGTTTCAGATTAAAGAGCTCATTCAGAGGCATAATGTTAAGATACTTTCGTGTAACCTGCAGCTCTATGGCGATATCTCCGAGAGGGTGATGACAACACTCCGATCTTATGTGCCGTCAATCGAAGTCTACTCGATCGATGAAGCATTCCTCGATTTCACGGGTTTTGGTCTAGATAAGATCGAGCCCTTTATTAGGGAGTTATCGAGAATCGTAAGGCGCAATACCGGCATACCTGTGAGTATAGGTGTAGCCCCAACAAAGACTCTAGCGAAGGTGGCATCGAAGCTCTGCAAGAGTTATCCAAAGCTCAAGGGCGGATGTTTGATGTATCGAGACGAAGATATCGAAAAGGTGCTTCTAAAGACCCCGGTGACCGATATCTGGGGTATTGGTCGCAGGTCGGGCACAATGCTTGCGAGTTACAACATCCGTACAGCCCAAGAGTTTAGATCAGCCCCCGAGGGGTGGATCAAAGGGACGATGGGGGTTACGGGGCTTAGAACGTGGCGTGAGCTTCGGGGAGAGAGTTGTATCGATATCGACTCTTCGCCTGTGGAGCGGCAATCGATCATGGTCTCACGATCCTTTAATCGAGATATAGATAGTTTGGAATCGCTTCATAATTCGGTCGCTACCTTTGCCACGCGAGCTGCCGAGAAGTTACGTAGGCAACACTCTGTTGCAGGTCAGGTAGAGGTGTTTATAGCAACTAATCGACATAGGACAGATCTGCCACAACACAACGAACGGAGGGTGGTGAGCTTCACCACTCCAACAGATAGTACGATCGAGATAGCACACGCGGTATCTGATCTGTTAAATGACATATATAGAGAGGGTTATGGTTATAAAAAAGCTGGGGTTGTATTGTGCGATATAAGCGATAACGTAGGTGTTCAAGCATCGATGTTCGACAGAGTAGATCGCTCTAAACACAAATCCCTGATGCAGGCCGTAGATATGTTGAACTCAAAGATGGGGCGCTCCACCGTCAAGTTAAGTTCGCAGGGAGAGGGTGCACCAGCCATCAATTGTGACCACTGTTCACCACTATATACAACATCTTGGAGTGATATTTTGAAGATAAAGGTTTGATGACCATGTAATTTTAACTATCTTTACAAACAATTTTGCACTCTACAATTGAATATGGAGGAGAAGATAAAGATATTGGGGGCTAGGGTCCACAATCTTAAAAATATAGAGCTTGAGATTCCACGTCAAAAGCTAGTAGTTATAACTGGACTCTCGGGCTCCGGTAAATCGTCATTGGCATTTGATACTATCTATGCCGAGGGTCAGAGGCGCTATATGGAGACACTCTCGACCTATGCGAGACAATTCGTCGGGACGATGGAGCGACCCGATGTTGATAAGATCACGGGGTTGAGTCCGGTGGTGGCTATTGAACAAAAGACAACGAATAAAAATCCGCGTTCGACGGTTGGTACAGTCACCGAGATCAATGATTTTTTGAGACTTCTATACGCCAGAGCATCACGCGCTTACTCGCCAAATACGGGCGAGTTGATGGTGCGATATACAGATGATCAGATTCTCGATATGATATATGATAACTATGCGGAGCACAAGGTTGCCCTTCTAGCGCCAATTGTGAGGGGTCGCAAGGGTCACTATCGAGAGCTCTTCGAGTCGTTGCGTAAGAAAGGGTATCTATATGCTCGAATAGATGGTCAGATGGTGGAGTTCACATCGGGGATGAAACTAGATCGTTATAAGTCGCATGATATTGAGTTGGTGGTAGATAGGGTAGTGGTGAGAGAGGATGATCGAGAGCGAATCTTGAAGTCACTTCGCGAGGCGATGAATCAGGGAGATGGTACAATATCGCTATATGATTACGAGAGTGATGCCGCGAGGTTCTACTCACGCCACCTGATGTGTCCCACAACGGGTGTAGCATTTGAAGAGCCGGCGCCATACACCTTCTCGTTTAACTCGCCCAAGGGCGCTTGTCCACGATGTTCGGGACTAGGTGAGGAGGCTGTTTATGATCAAAAACGAATAATTCCAGATCCGACAAAGACACTTCGCGAGGGTGGTGTAGAGCCGTTGGGCAAGCACCATAATAATATGCTCTTTGCTATGATCGAGACTCTGGGTCGTCGTCATGGTTTTACCCTTGATGATCCGATCGGGGAGCTGAGTGCGGATTCGATGAATGCTATTTTGTATGGAGATGCAGAGCCTCTAAAGATCAATATGTCGGAGTTTACATCGACAAGTGGGATTCACCTATTGGCATGGGAGGGTGTCGCAGATTACATTGAGAGCACGGTTGACCCAGATAGCAAAAAGGGGGAGAAGTGGCGCGAGCAGTTCCTTGTAAGGCAACGTTGTTCGGAGTGTGGAGGGTCGAGATTACGTCCCGAAGCGCTGCAATTTAGAGTAGGGGATTATAGTATAGCTGATCTGTGTGCGATGTCGATTGACGACCTTTATAATGTCATCTCAACGATTCATAAATCGATGAATAGTAAGGAGTTAAAGATTGCGAAAGAGATATTAAAAGAGATCCGCGAGAGACTCGGTTTCTTGATCGATGTGGGGTTAGGTTACCTCTCGTTGAGTAGAGCGTCACGAACATTGTCGGGTGGTGAGAGTCAGCGTATTAGGTTGGCGACACAGGTTGGATCGAAGCTGGTTAATGTCCTTTATATTTTGGATGAGCCAAGTATTGGGCTTCATCAGAGGGATAATATTCGATTGATAAACTCATTGAAGGGGCTTCGTGATGCCAAGAACTCTGTGATCGTTGTGGAGCATGATGAGGAGATGATGCGTGAGGCTGATTTTATAGTTGATGTAGGGCCATTGGCAGGTCGTCGAGGAGGTGAGATTGTAGCCTCTGGAACGTTTGGCGATATCTTGGCATCGGGCTCTATCACAGCGGATTACCTTACTGGAAAGCGAAAGATCGAGGTGCCAGCTCAGTTGCGCGAAGGGTCGGGTAAAAGCATTGTGATAAAAGGGGCTAGAGGGAATAACCTGAAGGGTATAGATGTTGAATTTCCGCTAGGTAAGTTGATCTGTGTGACGGGTGTTAGTGGCTCTGGTAAGTCGTCGCTGATTAATGGTACGTTGCGCCCAATATTGAGCCGAGAGCTCTATAAATCATATGCTCAACCTCTTGAATATGAGTCGATTGATGGTATTGAAAATATCGATAAATTGGTGGTTGTGGATCAATCCCCAATTGGCCACACTCCCCGAAGCAACCCAGCGACCTACACAGGCGTCTTTGGAGATATAAGAAAACTCTTTGAGGCGACCCCCGAGGCGCAGGTCAGAGGATATAAGGCTGGCCGTTTTTCGTTTAATGTCAAGGGCGGGCGTTGCGAGACGTGTCGCGGAGCTGGTGTGCAGTCGATCGAGATGAATTTTTTGCCAGATATCTATGTGATGTGCAAGAGCTGTGGCGGTAAGCGCTATAATCGTGAGACGTTGGAGGTGAAGTATCGCGGAAAGAGCATTTGCGATGTGTTGAATATGACGATCAACATGGCGGTTGAGTTCTTCGAGGCGATCCCAAATATATACCATAAGTTAAAGGCGATTCAAGATGTGGGGTTGGGGTATCTCACTCTGGGTCAGCCATGTACAACATTGTCGGGTGGTGAGTGTCAGCGTATTAAGCTATCATCGGAGTTGTCCAAACGAGATACTGGTAGCACTCTCTATATACTAGATGAACCAACTACAGGACTCCATTTCGAGGATGTAAGGCAACTTTTGGAGGTTATCGGCAAGTTGGTCGATCGTGGAAATACGGCGATTGTGATAGAGCATAATTTGGATGTTATCAAGGTTGCTGACCATATAATTGATATCGGAGCTGAGGGTGGAGCAGAAGGTGGCGAACTCGTTGCAGAGGGTACTCCAAAACAGATATCGAGATGCAAAAAGAGCTATACGGGGCAGTTCTTAAAATCCTTATTATAATAAATAGGTATAAATAAGATGAACTTTTTCTCTAGAAAGGGTTGTAATCTTAAAATAATGACTATATTTGCTCCATTGAATTTTGAAAACTCAAATAAATTATACAATAAAACTAAAATTAAAAATGAAAAAAGTAGTATTTACTGCACTGATTGCTGGTGCTATGGTTATGGCATCATGTTCTGGAGGACAGCAGAGTGCAGGTACGATCACAGTTGGTGACAAGTCGAAGATGGACTCTTTGTCGTACTCATTGGGAGCAAACATCGCTTATAGTGTTACAGCACAGATGGCTGATGTACCTTTCGATTTCGACTCTATGACTGAGGGATTTGAAGCTGCAGCGCTAGGTAAGAACACACTTACTGCAGATGAGGCAATCGAGCTTCTTCAATCTTACTTCATGGAGACTCGTGCAGAGCGCGCTCAGATCGTGGAGCAGAAGCGTGCTGAGGCTGATAGCTTGGCAATCGCTGGTGGAGCTGATGCAGCAGAGGTAGCAGCAGCTCGTGCGGAGCTTAAGGCAGATGCTGATATGTTCGAGAGCGAGGCTCAACGTGAGGAGGTATCTTACGCGTTTGGAATCGATTTGGGAACAAACATCAAGAGTGCAGAGCTTCCAGTTCAAGTATATTGGCTTGCAACAGCGTTGACTGATGTTAGCAATGGTACAGCTAAGGTTGATGAGCAGGCTGCAATGGCTTACCTTCAGAACTATTTCACAGTAGTTCGCCCAGCAGAGATGGCAGAGATCTCAGCAAAGAACCTAGCTGATATCGAGAAGAAGTCAGGCGTTAAGAAGACTGAGTCAGGTCTGCTTTATCGTGTTGAGTCTGAGGGAGACAAGAGCGTTATGGCTGTTGAGGATGCTGACGTTGTGAAGGTTAACTACACAGGACGTTTGGTTCGTAACAACGAGGTGTTTGACACATCACGTTTCGCAGATCGTCCAGAGGAGCAGAAAGAGATGCTTAAGGCGCAGAACCCAGAGGGATATGATCAGGACGCTCCAATCGAGTTCGCTTTGAATCGTGTTATCCCGGGTTGGACTGAGGGTATGAAGTTAGTTGGTAAGGGTGGTCGTATCTCGTTGTGGATCCCAGCTGAGCTAGCTTATGGTGCAAATGGTGCTGGAAATAGCATCGGACCAAACGAGGCTCTTTACTTCGATGTTGAGCTTATCGACGTTAACCCAACTGCTGCAGAGTAGTAGCGAAGTTAGATATAATAGAGCGACCACCTCGGGATTAAATCCGATGGTGGTCGTTTTTTTTGTGGAAAGATGGGCGTTTACGTTTGCGAAATTATCTAAATATCTGTAAATTGCGTTAACCTTTAATATTTCTAACTTATAACTAATAAAAATGAATAAACACACTTTAATAGCAGCTGTTGTGGCTGTCGCTTCACTGTGGACCACCCAAGCCAAAGTCTACAAAGAGGAGTGGGCAGATTTGGATACCTACCCTCAAGCAGAGTGGTTGTCGGATCTAAAATTTGGAATGTATTGGCACTGGGGAATGAATACTATCGCTGGGCGAGATGGTTGGTATGGCCGCTATATGTATGGCAATGAGGATAATGTAATCCGTAAATATCATGAAGAGACATTTGGCCCAATAGAGGAGTTCGGATATAAGGACTTCAATAAATTATTTACAGCCAAAGGCTTTAGTGCAAAGCAGTGGGTTGACGATGCTAGAAATATAGGAGCTAGATTCATTGTAGGTATGGCGTGCCACCACGATGGTTTCTCAATGTATGATGATCCCTACACTCCTTGGAACTCGGTCGATATGAATCCTTATGTCGATGTTATTGGTGAGTTGAGCGATGAGGCGCGCAAACAGGGTATGAAGTTTGGTGTAACTAGCCATCTCGCCTATAACTGGGTATTCTTTAGCCATTATATGTATGGCAAACCTGAGTTTAAGGCTGACGGTGATGCAGCACCTCTGTTATATAGCCTGCATGACCCAAATAGCCAACCATCCGCAGAGTTTGTCCAAATGTGGTATGATCGCACTAAATATCTGGTAGACAACTACAATCTCGACTTTCTGTGGTTCGATTTCGGAACTCGCGAAGCAGCTTTCTTTGAACATACAAAGAAGATAACAGCTGACTTTTTCAACTATGGCGAGCGGGAGAATAAGCCTGTGTCGTTGGCAAATAAGGGTGGTTTCTTCAATGAGAATAGCACTGTCTATGATATTGAGAATGGTAAATTCTCATTTATTCGTGAGAAGATGTGGATGTCGGATTGCACCTACAATGATGGATGGTTCAAGTTGGGTAGAGAGGAGAATTCATACTTTATGACGGGTGAGTATTGGTGTATCAGCTGATCGATGTGGTCTCAAAAAATGGTACGTTGTTGCTTAATCTGGGCCCTAACGAGGATGGTTCATGGGATCCGGAGTGGACAGCTGAGCTTATGAAGATGGGCGATTGGCTCAAGGTCAATGGCGAAGCTATCTATGGAACGAAGCATTGGCACAGGTATGGCGAGGGGCCAACCCATGATGGAGATAGCTATACTCATCTTATGGGGCAGAATTTAACCTCTAACGATATCCGTTTTACCCGCAGTGGCGATACGCTTTATGCTATTGTGTGCGGATGGAACGAAGATCCATTTACAATTAAATCACTTGCATCAAACGACCTTGAGGGTGTTAAGATCAGCAGTGTCGAATTGATAGGATCACCATCTGATGTGTCGTGGGTGCAGCGCGCGGATGGATTGTCGGTTAAGTTCCCAAAATACAAATTTGGGGATTATGCTTATGTGTTAAAGATCGAGGGTGAGGGGCTATTCCCCGAGCGCCGCGAGTATGAGGAGATAATGCTCAATTTTGGCGATAGGGAGAACTTTATCGCTGATATTCAGGAGGTTCGTCTCATTTCGAAGGGAAGTCAGAAAAAATTAACTCTTGCAGAGTTGTATGTTTGCGGAGTAAAAGCGAACTCTAACAAGATTCATAACTTTGCAATGTCGGGCACACCGATAAGCTCAGAACTAGAGCAAAATCTCTCGGCTACATTGGCTTTTGATAACAATCTCAATGGCAACCCTTTGGTTGGTAGTATTGTTCGCACGGCTGTTGCGGATGACCCATATGTAGGTGTAGAGTTGGAGTTCCCTATCAGCTTGACCGATATGTTTGTCTATGCTCAGATGGGCGGTAGCGAAGAGCTAATAGATGATGCGTGGGTTGAGTGTTATGATAAATCAGGGGCGTTAATTATAGACAAACCTATCAGGGAGTTCTTGGTAGAATAATTAACTATAGACTCTTAAAAGTCAATGTTCCGTCATCCATAAATAACCTTAGGATGACGGAGCATTATTTGTTATTATATTTTGATTCTACTTCACACCAACTAAACTCTTGTCGCTGAGCCCTATTCGTTGGTAGTAATCATCCGAGAGATGTGGGAGTGGTGTCGTGATTGCAGCACCCTCCTTGACTTGGAGATTGTGGTTTGTGTAGTCTAAGAATCCCGGATTTTCTGTGACGTTGTGGTTGTTATCGTGAATCAAACACTCCTGCATAACTCCATCTTTGACGCGGAAACTCATCACCGAGTAGTAATCTCTATTCTCATAATCACTGATGCTGGTGGTCTCTGGCATTACAAAGATCGATGGGTCGCTATTATATACGAGGTTGTCCACAAAAACATTTGTCGATGGGGTGCGAAGATTCCAATAGTTTGTGATCTCACCATCCTTATCATATTTGAGCTTTAGCTCATATGGTCCATTTGGTTTTACCCTCTTGCCCTCATCTGCAAAGTAGTGCGCCATCTCGGGGTAGGACTCTATCCACTTTTTGTTGAGTCTCTCCTGAGCCTGCTCCTCCCATCGTTTGATGATCCCCTCGAACCAATCGCGTGCATAGCCGTTGAGTCGAGTTGAGATACAGAATGGATAGCTGCAATCCACAAATACATTGCGACGTACCATATTATCGCCACCTCCATGTATCATAACTGACCATCCGCGCTCTTGTGCTATATTGTCATAGAAGTAGTTCTCCTCCACAACAACTCCGTTGGTCTCGTTATCCATATAGACACCTGCGCTCTGCTTCCAGCTACCACTGACATCGTGGAATTTATTGCGACGAATAGTTGTTCCGCGACTAAATAGATCCCCTCCCGTACATAGGTATATACCCAACATATCGGAGTATTCGTGTGGAGCATCATGGAAATCACTATACTCAATAATGTGGTTCGTTCCCGAGATACGTGCCGCCATATGAGGGCCATTGTATAGCTCTATGTGACGTGCGATTTGTCCTATGCCGCTCATGTTAAGTCCCGGATGATAGACTCTACGCTCCTGTGAGAAATCGTGGATTTTTGTATTCTCCACTATATTACCAGCCGGTATCATGTTATCTCTGTCTCCTCCCTTCATAACAACGCCATTAGAGCCGACATTGTGAATCAGGCAGTTCTTTACACGATTAGAGTAGCCATCAAGGATGATTCCATCCAATCCGCAGGAGCGTATCTCGCAATTCTCGAATTTATTGAACGATGATCCCTTAAGTGTCGATATTGCGCTGTTGCGACTCCCCTCAAAAGTAATGTTTTTAAATGTGATATGTTCTACGCTGTCGAGCACAATGATGCTCTCGCGAGATTGGGTAAGGCGTATATCGGAACTCTCTGATATGGAACTCGGGAAGTAGACATATAACAATCCATTTTGGTCATCAATGTAATACTCCTCGGGGAAGTCTAGCTCCTCGAATATGTTGAAATAGAACATCTTAACAGCTTGAACACCTATCTTGCTATGGTACTCCCAGCTCATGGTTATGGTGCTATCGGCATCGATCCTTGCGATCTTGTTCTTCTGCCACTCCCACGCCTTGGACATCGATCCATCGATCCAGATATCATCCTTTTCTTGCCAGTTGAACATCACCCCCGATTTAGATTTGAAACTCAATTTATTCTCCTCTGTATCCACATGGTCATTCTTTCCAACATTTCTAGTTACTCGTGTCGCTCCATCGACAATCTGAACATCATCGAAGTTGCCGACATTAGGGTAGCGAGCTATCTGCATCGCAGCACCATCTACGAATAATCTTGCCGTTGGGATTGGCTCATTCCGAACAGCGTATCCTACGTGATCAAGTTCACCATAGTCAGTAATGCCGCGAGCCTTCAAATCGAAAACTTTGATCTTAGCCCTTACATACATATTCTCGATAAGCTCCACTTGGTGTGGTTTAGGCTTGTCAAACTCCTCATATGGTAGCTTTACCGACCCCGTGAATCGTACCTGCTCACCCGGATATGCCGAGTAGATTATCGGAGATTGCTCATCCCCCGAATCATCGCTTTCGAACACGACACTTCTGTTGCTAAAGTATTCACCCTCACGGAAATAGACCATTTCAGCCCCAGTTTCGCGAACTAACTCTTTTGCACGTTGCAGGGTTTTAAGTGGATGCGAGATTGAGCCATTGGCCGAGTCGTCACCATTCTCAGCGACATAGATAATCTTTGATTCATCGATCACACGCTCCCCAACCTGCACTTTGAGCCCAAACGGGTCGGAGTCAAATGTACCATCGTTTATCTGGATGTTGACCGTTAGTAGCCCTGTGAAACCTTTGTTTGGGATAACCTCGCCATTTTGGATCTTGTAATTCTCACCCTTTAGGAGTTTTAGATCGAATGTGTTGCCTATGTTGTCATCCACATCATGAATGATCAGCGAATTGAGCGATGGGGTAAATGGTTGGTTCTTAGGGGTTGATATCTCCTCCTGCCCGATTATTGAGCATGGGTGTTGATACTCAGAGATCTGTGCCGTAGCGCATAGCACGACGAAGGTAAGGATAGTTGTAAGGACTCTCTTCATATAAAATATTATTAGTTAGGTAGTAACCACAAAGTTATAACTTTATATGGATATACCTAACCAATAACACCTTTTTTACCAAATCTTTGTCGGATATTTGATATCGACATCGATAATCCTATCCGAATCCATCACCAGTGTGTAGCTCGGATTGACAAACCCGTTATATGGCTCAATGTTGAGTGTAGCATAACGCTTTAGGATCTCGGCATGGAGCGTCTGATCTATCTTCACACCATACTTTTCAACCAAGGATTTGGCGCTCTCAATATCTCCCTCGCTCTTCATCTTCTGAATCTTATAGAGCAACTCACCAAATAGCTCTCGAAGTTTCGCGAAGTCATCCACGACGATAAAGCTACGCCCTTTTTGCGTCACCACTCTAGCCGCTGCCCCCTGTTCAACCACCCACTCTGAGATGATCTTTCGATTTCGCATATGGGTCTGCTCAACATTATTCCCGAGTTCAATACGTGCCAATTGTGTAAGAGCCCCGTTTGTGAGATACTTGATATAGTGCGCATGGGCAGCATCGATATTTGGGAGTAGCCCCAGTTCAACCATCTTTGGATCAGCCATAAAGTATAGCCCAAAAAGATCAGCACGACACTCCTCAATAACCGAGTGGTAGCTACCCAGAGCATCCTGTGAAACTCCATCTGCAAGTCTACCAGAACCATGACCCAAACACTCATGCATATCGGTGTGGAGAGAGTCCGATACCTCACCATACCTCTCGATCAAACCTTGCGCCTGCTCCCCGAGGAAGAATTCAGCTGTGAATCCCTGCCCTTTGGCAGCCTCGGCATAGGCGTGTGTGACGTTATCTATAGTGACCGATTTAGAGCCGTAATCCCTACGTATCCACTCAGCATTCGGAAGATTAATTCCGATAGGGGTAGCAGGGTAGCAGTCACCACCCAACATAGCGACAGTCACCACCTTGGCCGAGACTCCCGTAACCTCGGGTTTGCGATAGGCAGGGGGTGTAGGGGCATGATCCTCAAACCATTGCGCATTCTCAGCGATGATCTCAGTGCGATGGCTAGCCTCGATGTTTTTGAAGTTTACGAGCCCCTCCCAACACCCTTTGCGGCATAGTGGGTCGCCATATACCTCGATAAATCCATTTATGAAATCTACGTTCGAACTCTTGTCAGCCACCCATGCAATGTTGTAATCATAAAAGGTGGTGAGATCCCCCGTGCGATAGTACTCGATAAGCAGCTCGATAATATGTTTCTGGGTCTCATTAGCTACTGATGCCGCCTTCTCTAACCAAAATATAATATTCGTAATCTGGTCGGAGTAGAGCCCACCTAACTTATATGGTCGCTCAAATATATGGCCCCCCTCATCCTTGACGAGTTGCGAGTTTAGTCCATGAGAGACGGGGCGTTTGCTCTTGATCGCTGCGAGAGATTCGTAGTACTCTTCTACCTCTTGCTGGGTTACACCATCGTAGTAATTGCAAGCTGATTGCTTGACCACGTCAACCCCCGTTTCGTGAGTTAGACGAACCTTATATAGCTCACTATCAAAGATAATCGGTGTGATGGTCTCGAGGATCGTCTCAACTCTATCCTCACCCTCTTTCTCGATCTTGGGAAGTATGCTAGCCTCTATCGTGCGAAGTGTATTTGCGAAGTACTCTTGCGAGAACTCGGGTGTGAATTTAGCCCCTGAGTAGTGGTGGTGGATACCATTGGCGAACCAGATATGTTTGGTGTATCGCTCCAATGCAGCCCACTGCGTAGACTCTCTCTCGCCCTCGAAGTTATCCCGAATTGCAAATAGCGTATCTCGAATAAGAAGGTTATACTTAAAGTTCTGATCATAGGTGATATCTGCTCCAGCCTCGGTAGCTTTTGAGAGGTAATATATCAATATTTTTTGCTCCAAGGGGAGTGTTTCGAAGCCCGGGACTTCATATCTTAGTACTCGAATATCGTCGAAACGGTCGAGAATCCAAGGTTGTTCTACCATAAAATAGTCTACTTTAACGTGTAATTTTCCACCAAAGGTAGTAATAATAGTGCCAAAGTGCGAAAAAATTGCGGAAATTTTCTTCACATTCTCATATATTGTTCCTAACTTTGTCACCTAAGATAGACTTTACTAAGTATATGAGAATTATTGATAATGTAACAGAGTTGCAACAAGCTATTAACACGAGTGGTGGTGGGCGAGTTGGCTTTATTCCGACAATGGGTGCTATCCATGATGGTCACCTTTCGTTGATGAGTCGAGCGAGGGCGGAGTGTGATTTGGTTGTGGTATCCATTTTTGTCAACCCGACACAGTTCAACGACCCTAACGATTTGAAGAATTACCCTCGTCAAGAGGCGCAGGATTGTGCGTTGGTCGAGAGCGTGGGTGTAGATATAGTATTTGTCCCTTCGGTAGGCGAGATCTATCCGGAGCCTGATAACCGTCAATTTGATTTCGGGGGTGTGGATGCAAGGATGGAGGGTGCATCTCGTCCGGGTCACTTCAACGGGGTGGCTCAAGTGGTGAGTCGTCTGTTTGATATTGTGCAGCCTACGGTGAGTTACTTTGGACAGAAAGATTTTCAGCAGGTGGCGGTGATCCGTGCTATGGTGCGAGATTTGTCTTTGCCAGTTGAGATTGTTGAGGTGCCGACAGTTCGCGAGTGCGATGGGTTGGCGCTCTCATCACGTAATGTGCTACTCACACCGGAGCATAGGGCGGCTGCTCCAGCGATATATGCGGCGTTGAGCTCGGCACAAAGTAGTGTTGGTGCGAAGAGCCCGAATGATGTTGCAAGTCAGGTAGTTAGCGATGTTGAGCAGAGTGGACTTCTTAGAGTGATATACTTTGAGATATCGGATGCTCGAACATTAGAGCCAATTACGGATTGGGCAAGTAGTGATAATATTCAGGGTTGCATCGCTGTACAGGCGGGAGCGGTGCGATTGATAGATAATATAAAATTGAAATAGGCGAATCAAAATGAAGATGATGATCGAGGTACTAAAATCGAAGATCCATAGAGTTACAGTTACACAAGCAAATTTGAACTATGTGGGAAGCATCACAATTGATGAGGATTTGTTGGACGCGGCTAATTTGATCGCTGGTGAGAAGGTTGCTATTGTGAATAATAATAATGGGGAGCGTTTCGAGACCTATATAATAAAGGGGGAGCGAGGTAGTGGTTGCGTCTGTTTGAACGGGGCTGCTGCGCGTAGAGCTCAAATCGGGGATGTCATTATCATCATCTCATATGCACAGATGGAGTTTGAGGATGCGAAAAACTTTACACCTTGGATCGTATTCCCCGACACCGAGACCAATCGTATCGTAGAGGGTGGCTCAATAGAGATGTAGACGATGGATATCATTCTCTGTATCACGGCGTTGCTGCTTGGAGTATTGGGGCTTTTGGGGGCGGTGATCCCTATTATTCCCGGGCCTGCATTGAGCTTTGTGGCTCTGTTGGTAAACTATTTTAGTCCCAATCCGGCTGTAGATACCAAGTGGTTGTTTATCTGGTTGGTGATTTGCGGTGTGGTTATTGTTATTGATTATCTGTTGCCAGTATACATAGTCAAACGATTAGGTGGCTCTAAATCAGGGGTTTGGGGCGCAACAATTGGTATGTTGGTAGGCTTCATCGCATTCCCTCCGCTAGGAATTATTCTATGCCCGCTATTGGGTGCTGTCATGGGCGAGTTGATGAACGATAAGAGTGATACCTCAAGAGCGTTGAAGGTCGGAGCTGGCTCTTTTTTGGCCTTTGCATTGGGGACGGGACTCAAGTTTGTCACCTCTCTATTTATTATAGGTACTCTTTTGAACTCTCTGCTACCATTGGTGGAGGGTTTCGTTGACTCGATTTTCTAGAGTAGAACGGTTAAAATTCCAATATATGTTGTCAAATATTAAGTGTATCATCTTCGATATCGGAGGTGTATTGGTCGATCTAGATCTGGAGCGCTGTCTGGAGTCATTCAGGTCGATCGGGTTTGAGGATGCACGGAACATGGTGAGTTGTTACCATCCGGCATCTTTTTTTGGCTCTCTGGAGCGTGGAGAGATCTCGATTGATGAGTTTTGTTCGCAGATTCGTAACGCTTCGGGGGTTGCTATGACCAATGAAGAGATCATCGCGGCCTATAGCTCGTTGTTGGTGGGGATCCCTGTTGAGAAGTTACGTTTGATGAAATCTCTCCGCGATCGGGGTTTTAGGGTCTATGCGTTGTCCAATATAAGTGCGCTTTTGATGATGCCAATTCAGAAGTTTTTGGGGGCGGACTCCTTGTCGGCAGATGACTATTTTGATAAGATGTTCTTGTCATATCAGATGGGCGTTATGAAGCCAGATTCCAAAATCTACGAGATGGTAATAGCGGAGTTGGATGTCGACCCCAAACAAATGCTCTTTATCGATGACAGCAAGAGTAACATAGCGGCTGCACGGGAGTTTGGCATACAAGTCTATTTGGCGGAGGCTCGGGAGGACTTCACCCACCTATTTGGGTGATTTATTGGTCATATCTGCACAAAATGCATATTTTTGTAAAAAAAGTCGTCAGAATATTTGCATATATGGGGGAGATGCTCTATATTTGCACTCGTTATCAGGAAACGGTGTTGCAGAGTTAAGTAGGCAAGGTTTACAAAGCTAGGTAATGGTGTTACAAATGATGATAACAACGGGGTGTAGCGCAGTCCGGTTAGCGTATCTGCTTTGGGAGCAGAGGGTCCCAGGTTCGAATCCTGGTACCCCGACAAAGAGACCACTTTTTGAGTGGTCTCTTTTTTGTGAATACCGCAGATCTAGTGGGTCTTGGTATCAACCGGATCGCGGGTGTGTAGGCGCGGGGTCGTAGCTCGAATCTTACAAACTACGCTCTAGAATAGAGGCTCAACGAAAAATAGGAAAATTAACCATTTATCATTAACCATTAAAAAAGTGGCGCTCTCTGGGAGATTTTTTTTCTGAAAATCTCCTTTTAGCAGAGAGAGCGATGGTCACGTGATCAACTGCCTCCGGCGGGCGGGGATTGCACCCCCGCTGGTGCAATTAACCATTTATCATTAACCATTTATAATTTATAATTAAAAACTAAACGTATCGCTAAACTCCCGAAACTCACGTTCTATCTTCTGACAGTAACCCAGCAACTTCTTAGCATCATCCGTCAGCCTAGTAGTACCGCCCCCATTACCCCCTTTCTTGCTGACTAACAGTGGAGTATGGAGTTTACACTCCGTCTTGTAGAGTAGATTCCACGCATAGGAGTAGGAGATGCCAATGCTCTCAACAGCGCCATTTAACGACCCTTCAATCTCGATCCGCTCCAATATCAATATCACCTTGGGGTTCACAACATAACCATCCGAAGTGATAATCTCAAATGTGGCTCGTAGTGTCAGTTCCATCCTATCTCGCTGTTAAAGAGTTCGCAACTATCGGTGAGGGTGTAGCCCTCCCTAAAGAGATCTTTTGTTCGCTGTATCGTGTTGTCGAGCAGCTCCAATTTGTGGTAAAACTCCCGCTCGGCTTGGTTCGTATGTACTATCTTATCCATACCTCCGCCCTTGATCACAACCCGTTTGTCGGCTAGCAAGATCAGCAATGGGTCGTGGGTCGCCATGAGTACGATCTTATCCCTGCTTACCAGAAGCTCCAGAGCCCGCTTTTTGTTGACCCCTGCGTTCTCGATCTCGTCAATTAGCACTATCGGAGCATCGCCAATACAGGCCACATCCGCGATCATGAGGGCACGTGACTGACCACCACTCAAAAAGGTGACGGGGGTATCAGCCCTAAATGGCTCGCCCGAAAGTTCGTTGGCTAGCGATATAACCTCCTTTACGACCCTCTCAGTGCTATCTACAGCCCGACTCTGCGCATGAAGCGTCAGGAAGCTCTCCACATCCATATCCAACACAAAGTTCATATTCTGGGTTATCTGGGCTATTAATCGCCCCCCGAATTGTGCTACACTCTCGTTACTAGCAACCTCGCCATTGATCAGCACCGTGCGTTTGGTTGGGGTATCACCATTGGCAAGCCACTCAATATCGGATAGCAATCGACTCTTACCCGAACCCGTTGGGCCAACAATACAGGTGATCTCGCCCGGAGTGAGATGCAGGTTACACCCCTCCCGAATACCGTTTTTATCGACACCTGCCCTTACCTCTAAACTCTGGATCAGGATCTTAGGCTCTGCGCTATCCATGCCCTCTATCGAGCCGTAACACCCCTTAGCGACCATCTCTTTTAATTGTGTGTGAATCATATCTCTACAATTTTATCTTTCTATTTAACCCGATCTGAAAATCCTCCCCTACACGAGTCTCGCCCAAACAGTAGGAGCACAACGCCGCTGGCATCGAGAAACGAAGTTTCAGATTATTTGCACTCTCGTGTTTAACCGAATTCTGGGCTATCCGCATCAATCGATCCGCACCCTGACCCGTTATACCGTTGATAAAGAGCACATTACACTTGGGGTTGACCTGCTGGATCTTGAACCTAAAGACTTCGCGTTCGGCCTGTGAGACCAGATCGCTCTTGGTCACCACAACCACATCTGCCATTTTCACCATAGGACCCGTTTTTAGTGGGGTGTTGATTCCGCTAAGGTTGTCGAGTACACATACGGCCAATACGTTTTTGAGGTGTGGAGCACATCGGTTGCACAACCCTGCACTCTCGGTAATAAGTGTGGTAAATCCCCTCTCCTGCGCCCAATTAAAGCACTCTTGGATGTTGGAGACAAAGTAGTGGTCGGGGCACAAATTCCCTGCCAAACCCGTCTTAGCGGTGATTTTATGTCGTGCATATTGCTCTTCATCTAACGAGCTTAGGCAATCAAACTTGATCACTCCACAGCGATTGTTGAACCCCGGGATAGACTCTATCATCCTGATTATCACCGATGTCTTACCCGATGATGGTGGCCCTGATATGGTTATAAGTTGTATCATATGCGGTAACTAAATGGTTAATAATACTCTACGTGACTCTCCCTTGGAGGTGAATGTCTCTACAAGCTCAACGGGGGTGTTGTAGAGCTGCGAGACAACATCTGATTTGATGATCTCGGAGGGTGCTCCGCTCTGTGCTATGCCTCCATCTTGTAGCATTATGAGTGTGTCGGCATACTGCAACGCCTGCTCTGGCGAATGGGTATTCATAATCACCCCATATCCGCTCTCTTTGAGCATAACGGCTGTCTTGAGCACCTTTACTTGGTTGCCTAGATCGAGGTTAGCGGTAGGCTCATCCATCGCTATAAAGGTGGGTTGTTGAGCCATAGCCCTCGCAATTAAGACCATCTGCTTTTGTCCACCACTCAGCTTCGAGAAGTTCTTCTCTCTTAAATTCTCGATCCCCAAACGCTCTATGCTCTCCATCGCTATGCGCTTGTTCTGCCTTGTAGTCTTGGAGAATAGCCCCTGCTGATGGGCAAATTGCCCCATGAGTACCACATCGAATACCGATAGTGGGAATGGGGTGTTGTGGGCTTGTGGTACGTAGCTGATCTGTTGCGCCAACTCTCTTGTTGAGTAGCTCTTGATATCTCGCCCGTTGATTAGGATTTCCCCCTCAATCGTGGGCAGGAGTCCCAAAAGTGACTTGAATAGGGTGGTTTTACCTATGCCATTCTTGCCTATGATGCAGGTGAATTCGCCCCTCTTTATTGTGAGGTTGACCTTGGATAGAACTCTTTTGTGCCCATAGCCGCAGCTTAAATTGTTGAGTTGTATCATCGCTATTATCGTTTTGAGGTTTTCATTAATATGAAGATGAAGAATGGTGCTCCTATTAGTGAGGTGGTGATTCCTAGTGGCATCTCTATAGTTGTTATGGTTCGACTAAAGTCATCGACAAGGAGCAAGAAACTCCCCCCGATCAGAAATGATGATGGTAGTAACACCCTGCTTTTTGAGCCAACCAACATACGCGAAATGTGGGGAATAAGTAGCCCGACCCACCCAATGATACCACTAATACTCACTGCAGATGCTGTTAGAAGTGTGGCGATCGCAATCACGAAGAAGCGGAATCGCTCGACATTTATTCCCATTGTCTTAGCCTCGTCATCCCCAAATGCCAACATATCTAGTTTGCGCCCCGAGAGAGTGAGTAAAATTAGCCCTGTGGCCGCTATGATGGAGATAAAGAGCAGATCTGAGTCCTCCACGTTAGACAAACCACCCATCAGCCAATAGACAATCGAGGGTAGGATACCATCGGGGTCAGCTATATATTTCAGGATCGAGATAGATGCCGAGAATAGTGTGCCGACAATCATTCCCGATAGTATGAGAGTGAGACACTTATCATGTTTTTTACCCGTCGAGAAGCTGATGAAATAGACGGCAACAATGGCGATAACCCCAAACGCAAATGAACTTATCTGCAACATAAGAGGGGTAAACCCCAGAAGAATACCCAGAGCCGCCCCAAACCCTGCACCTGCCGACACACCCAGAATAGATGGCGAGACCATCGGATTGCGAAACATCCCCTGATATGCCGCCCCCGTGATTGAGAGTGTTCCACCTACTAGAAACGCTGCTAGAATACGTGGTAACCTGATATTTAATAGTACCGTGAGGGTTGTGTTGTCATCCGTGCCCGCGAGTAGTGCATCAATCGCTGCTATGAATTCGGGGAATGTGATGGTGTATCGACCTATTAACATAGAGCCGATAATTATAACAACGCTAGCTATTATAAAGATGGTGAAGGTTGATATGTTGCCTCTCTTGTGCATAATCTACATAAACAAAGTGTCGTACTCGCTTGCTGTTAATTCATAGTGATAAAAGAGCTTGTAGAACTCCGTGATCATCTCGCGTGAAGTGGTGCTATCTAGCCCATAAAAGAGCTCACAGAGCCATATAATGCCGGGAATCCTATTGATTGAGGGTGGGTTGTCAAACCATCCGAATGGCATCGAGGGGATGTTGTAGATCTTTTTACTCTTCACTGCATCTATACTTTTCCACTTGTTGCTGCTAGTGATCGTTTTGTATGCGCTGCCGTTACCCCTAAATCCGGCACAGAATATTATATTGGGATTCCACTCCAACACCTGCTCCATGTTGACACTCGCGTGACCTCCGGATGGTATCGGGACATTCACAACGTTGTTAAGTCTCAGGTAATCAATCACCTCCGTGTGGCGAGAACCTGCCGGGTCGCTCATCAATCCGTTCCCTCCTATGGAGTAGTAGATCCGCTCTTTTACCTCGGGGTTACTCTCGATCAAATCTTGGGTTAGGGTGTAGATACTCTCTATGTACTCCGCCCTGACTCTGCATTGCGACTCGATGGCTAGCATCTCGCCCAGAAATAGATAGGTGTCGCTCATCTTGTCGATACTCAAGTCAATTACAACTACGGGGATATGGGTGCGTTTCTCCATCTTATCGAAGCGTTCGAGGTTATCACTCCCGATATATGCCCCTGCGATGATCACTTGGGGGTTTATCATCAACAGCTGCTCTATGTTCTTGATATCAACCTCGGGGAGTTGCTCATAACCGCTATTAATATATGTGAATTTCTCCACACCCGGCAGTAACGCTCTTGTATCCATCCTATCTGCCGCTACTGAGTATAGCATAAGTGATGCCTTGGTGTCGTATGGGACGATGTGTTCTATCGTTGTGGGTATCTTCACCTCGCGTCCTGCCATATCGACTATTGTGTTGGCGTGTAGCTGTGTTGCTGCGAATACCAATATAACTATTGCTTTTAGGATCTTCATAATATTTTATTTATTGTTTGTACTTCAAAAAGGCCAATTCGCTCAACTCCTCTTTGAGGTAGGGCAATGGTAACTCTTTTATCTTCTCCCAGCCGACCCACTGCAGTTTCGTGTTTCCCGACATACTCTTTTTAGAGGTGATATGTGATGTGCCGCACCTCTCGATTATCTCCCTGATCTGTGGCGAGTATAGATGTTTTATGAGCTCTATAGCTTGTGGCGATGTGTTCTGTTTCATCAGGAAGAAGATCGTAGTACATGGGTTGCCATCTGTGGTCTTTATAATCTCCGTGTCGTGTTTCAAGTCACTGGGGATGAACTTGCTGGCGAACTGATGTACAACGCTTATTGGTGCTGACTCTGGGTTGTTCTGGGCTATGTTCTTGATGATATAGGCGAAGTGTTGCTTATTCATCACATTTGCTGCGTACCCCTCGACACCCTCTCTACCTAACGTGTGATAGAGGTGCAGCATGATATTGAAGCCGAAATGGTCGCGTTGACTCTTACCCATCTGCATAATAGAGCCGGCGTAGCGCGGTTGTAGCAGCTCCGGCCACGAGGTGGGTAGCTCCTGATCAAATGGGATGGTTTTATCGTGGAGCAGAATCACCTCCTCGACACCAAATGGGTGGTAGTTCTCCCCCTCATCTACTAAGCCCGACTCCGCAAATACACTCCCGATAGAGTCACATACCGATGGGTGTTTATAGAGTCCCGATTTGACAAATTTAGTTACGAAACTTTGGGTCATAAGCGAGCTGAACCCCTTGCCAATCAATACCTCTGGGAGGTCATCCGGGTTGTTGCAAATGGCCAAATAGTTCTGAAGCTCTTTTTTTGTATGTTTGGGGAAGATGTTCAAATTGAGCGCTATGTTTAGTCTGCGAGCCTCGTTCTGTAGCTCCTCGATAAATTGGTTTTGCCAGAGGAAATTGACAAATCCCGCAACGTTAATATGGTTAGGCTTGATGAGTTTCGCCCTCATCTTCTCGTAATCGCATGGGTTCTGCTCCGCTCGCTTCTGGGTTCTCGCAATGCCATACTGCAGCGCTTCGACAGATATATCGAGCTTCGTGGCTAACGAATAGAGTGTTGTCTCTCTATCGATTGACTCTTTGAATGGGAAGAGAAATTCGTCACACTCCGGACAACTCTCCAAAATCTCGTATATGTTACTTCGTGCATCTACCATAGCTTAAAAGTATTTTTGGGAGAAATTAGAACTCCCCTTAAAGATTAAATGTTAAAAAAATACGTATGTCGCGCCCCTCAGCCGGTATGTAGGATAGGTAGGGGTAGTACTCTCTGTTTAGTAAATTGTTTATGGCGATATTCACTTTGGGGCTAACTCTCCAAGGTAGGTCGACCCCGAGGTTGCATCCCAATAGAAAATAGGCAGGTGTGGCGTATGGATCATCGCCCAAGCGACTCTGTTCTGTGTAGTATGTGGCACGTGCTTGTAGGTATAGATATATGTCGTTGTTGGTAGTGATACCGTAGTGCAGATTAGCCTTGAAATTTAGTGGTGGCACATAATTTAGCGGTGTCCCCTCGCTCCAATAGTTCGTGCTTTGGGTAACATCTGTTCCGTTGAGATAGGCCGCTCCAGCCTGTAGTGTGATCCGATCTGTTGGTCGAAATAGTTGGTTGACGCTCAATTCGGTGTTTACCTCGCCACCATAAATACGTGATTTGCCGATATTTACGTAGATGTAGTTAGTCCCGACCGTCCCGCCAAGCTCCTCTTTGGTAACCATATTATCCATCAACCAGAGGAATGGACTGAGCTCCAACTCAAATAAGTTGCTCTTGAATCGATAGCTAATATCGAAGCTGTTGCAATATTCGGGCAGTAGATCGGGGTTTGCGTAGACGATACCGTTCGAGGTGAAGTTGTCACTGTAGAGCTCCGTTGTCTCGGGCATACGGAACGAATGGGCTATATTTAGCTTAATTAGGTTGTTGTAGTCAACTCTATACTTTAGTGCGAAATTACCGCTAATAGCCTCTTTATTCTGCTCTCTGGGCTCTCTGAGGTCACTATAGGCATCACCCTCGTTGATCGTGGCGTAGTTAAATCGTAGGCCAACAATAGAGAGCAACTTACGGTTAATCTTAAATCGATTCTCTGCGAAGATCCCCGACGTGAGTGAGTGTGCATTGTAGCTCACTCGCTTGCTATATGATACTTCATAGATGTAATCAACGGCATCTACGGGGGTTGAGATATTAAAGAAATAGGACTCCGCGCCAATAGTTGTTGAGAACCAGTCGTTTACCTCCAACAAACTCTTCATGTTGAAACCGTAATAATGATCCGCAAAGTGTGTTGTCTCTACATACGAAAGCATATAGTTTGCCGCCGCATAGTAGCTCTTGACAAGGTCTCTCTTCTCATCCGAATAGAATATGTTGAATTCGGTGTTGGAGAGTAGGCCACTCGATGAAATCGCATACTTAAGCGCATAATTATTAGATATCTCATCATTGGTTTGAACCCTCGTATAATCGCTTCCGTTATACCCCAGAGGTTTGCCCCAAGGGCCACCATTATGAAAGTCAGCTGTGAGGATAATCTTTTGATCCTCAGATATTTTGTACCCCGTAGTGATAAATGCATCTTTGTCGGTATAGAAGCTATTCTCGGCCACCGAACCATCCGGATAGGTGTAGTTCTCGGCATCGCGATATCGGAGACTAACCCTGCCTGCAAACTTCCCGTTGCTCCAGCCGCCACTTGCCAACACATTTTTTTCACTATTCACGGTGCTATATCCGGTCGTTATCTTCGCGTTAAAGCCACTCTGTTCAAATGGAGACCTATCCACCAAATTGATGACACCTGCAATCGCCCCCGATCCGTAGATCACAGACGAAGCTCCCTTCTCAACCTCGATCCGCTCCAAGTCATATACATTAATAGTGTGTGACATAAACCCAGATGGGTAGCTGCTAAATCTGCGAGTGCCGTTGCGAAGCACAATCAGCCGCTTGCTCGATAAACCCCGCAAGGACAATGCCGATTGGTAACCAGAGTTGTTGGTAAACCCACTCTTACTCTCTAACATCTCGCTAATGCTGCGTGGTGCACTCTGCTCGATCTCCTGCTCGCTTGTCGTATAGGCCGAAACTACACTCTTGGTCTCGATAGGTTGGCGAGTGCGTATGATAATTGTGTCGATATCGTTGTTTGTTAGCAAATCAGAAGCTTTATTATCACACGTCAAAGTAGCCGCTATAGGTGGAGTGTTTTCACTATTCACTCCACCATATAGCGTGCCTTGAGCCTGCAAAGTGTGGCATACAAAGATGCAATATGTTAATAAAAGATTCTTCATTGCAAGGGTGTGTTATCTCTACTCCGATATTACTTGCCAGCGCATTAGGGTCTGTTGCTCGTTTGGTGATGCTGGTTTAAACTGCTTAACCATGAACTTCGCATATCCGCCCTCGCGTGTCTCAACTAGATAGACTGCCTGAACCTCCTCCTCTGTCATCCCATCTGGAACCACAAGGACATTCTCGCGGAAACTTCTACCGATAATACACTTCTCGTCAATCTCGGCAAAGAGCTCCTCTCGCTTGTAATATCCCTCCTCCTCATCATAGAATTGGCTGAAATCAACTTGATGGTCATACTCCAATCCCGAAATCATATCGTCAGTCACGGTAACTACCGAATCAAAAAAGTCTACCCCCTCACCGATCTTACACGCCTTTGTGTCGGCTGCAAAGAGCAGGGTAGGACACCCCTCGGTGGTTAACTCATTATTGTCATTGTAGTAGTAGGATTTAACGGTGTAGAACTTCAGGTCATAAGGGAAGTCATCATCCTCGACCATATACTCATAATCTAACTCCGTGTCGGATAGTGCACACTCGCTGTGGATAAAATCCATGCCTGCTCCCCATACATTCACACTTGGGTTACGCTCCAAATAGTACTCTTTAACAGGGTAGTCGCCTAGGGTGATCGGCTCGTCGACACTCTCTTTCTCGCATGAGCTGAGGGCTAGGATCGATGTTAATGCGAATAATTGAAAAATGTTTTTCATAATTAAAAGTTTTTGTTAATATTTAAAAAGTATAACGCCGTTATATTTTATTGTTATAACGTCGTTATGTGTTTGACAAATAACGTGCCAATACTTGTTAGTTGTGAATATTGCTGATTAACTAATTGAAGATCAATATGATAGTTTGTAGATGGAGGGCAGGGGTTTTAATCTATATATCTACATATATGTAATTATCCACGAAGTTCGCTACACAATTGTAGTATTGATATTTTTTTAATAATAGGTGGGTTTTGTGGCGTTAATCAACGTGCAGGTTTGGTTTTTATAACTATTTGCTATAACTTTGTAGCTAGATAGATGTTTCTTTTTTAGGGTGTTAGGGGTTCTTATCCTAGATTATGAAGCAGAGATGATTAACTTAGAGCCCTTATAATATTTTAAATATGTTTAATAAAAACGAATATTTCGACGGAAAGGTAGCATCATTAGCATTTGATGGAGCGGAGGGTAGAGCAACTTGTGGCGTTATGGCTGCTGGTGAGTATGAATTTGGAACATCGACAATCGAGATTATGACTGTGGTTTCGGGTGAGATGGATGTGAAGCTACCGGGTGAGAGTGAGTACAAAACATACAAGAAGTTTGAGTCGTTTGAGGTGGCTAAGGATGTTAAGTTTGGGGTGCGTTTGAGTGCAGATACTGCATATCTTTGCCTATATAAGTAAGCCCAACAGATTGTAAAAGATAGCAAAATAGATGTGATTTAATATTTATTTTGCTATCTTTGTCTTTGCTATGGAGGTAAAGAGTGAGCAAATAGAGTTCTATCTAAATAAGATAACATCGGATAAACTATTTTCCCGATCGTCTCGTCATTCCCAATTGTTGCGTTTCTTGGTTGAGCAGAGCGTTCAAGGGAGTGATGTTAAGGAGTATGCTATTGGTCAGCATATATTTGGTGATCAGTATGATATAAACTCAAACGATGGCAAGGCGAGGGTTTATGTCTTTAATCTACGCAAAAAGCTGGGTGAGTATTATCAAAAGAGCGGTGTTGATGATAAGATCAGATTCTCTATTAAATCAGGTAGTTACACCATTATTATCGAGGAAAATACGAGGGAGCAAATGGTGCAGCCTACTGTGCATAAGGGTAGGCCAGCATGGATTGCGGCTCTCTTGCTTTTGATGGTGGTTGTATTTGGGGCTATTATCAAGATATGTGTGACCCCTCAAAGATATTGCTGGGATAAGTTCATGGGTGTGGAGAGTAATAACCTCTGTATTCTAGCGGATCAGGTCATGTTGCAGCACACCATCGGAGGGTACAAAACATCCACAACACACCCATTGGCGAATAATATAAACGACTACGCGCAACTTAAAAAAGAGATCAGTGGTGACTCGCTCAATAGATCTTCGTTCACGGTGCTGACTAAGGGTGTGCCATATGCGTTGTGTAACCTTAGTCGCTGGTTTTGTGCTAATGATTCTCATTTTGATATGATATTGGAGACTGAGGTTCGTTACGCTGATATTCAAAATCGTAATGTGATCTACATTGGTCAGTATAAAATGATGGGGGCTACGAGCAATATATTCCTTAAAAATAGCAAGGGCTTTAGTGCGACGCGCGATGCATTTATCATAAAGGAGGGTGAGGCGTTTAAGACATACAGATCGAGGTACAATAGCAACAATATGGTGGTGGATTACGCCATTGTATCATTCGCTCCACTCTCGGATGGTGGCGACGCACTCTTTTTTGTCTCGAACCATGACATCGGAACTATGGCAACTGTCTCGCAATTCACAGATCCCCAATTCTTGAAAGAGCTCTATGAGCAGAATAGTATTGGTGACAGATATTTCAACGCCCTCTTTCAGGTGGATGGAATTGAGCGAAACGATGTTAGTTGTAGGTTGATAACGTTGGAAGTTTTGACGGAATAGATAAGATATACCATAAATTTTACTACCTTTGTCGCACACATAAAGTAAGATTTGTATATTATATGGTATCAATTGACGCGTTAGCGGTTGAATTTGGAGGGACAACCCTATTTAAGGATATATCTTTCGTAATTGGCGACAAGGATCGCATCGCCCTGATGGGCAAAAATGGAGCAGGTAAATCGACACTGCTTAAGATCATTGCAGGGGAGCAGATCCCAACTAGAGGTCGCGTGACGATCAATGATGGCGGTAAAATCGGCTATCTTCCTCAGCATCTAATGGTGGAGAGTGGCAGAACAGTATTTGAGGAGACTTCGCGAGCTTTTGAACATATCTTCGAGGCTGAGCGCGAGATCAATCGCCTTAACACAGAGTTGGAGACGCGTACTGATTATGAGAGTGATGAGTATATGGCTATCATCGAGGAGGTTACAACCCTCTCGGAGCGGTTCTATGATATCGACCTAACCAATTATGAGGAGGATGTTGAACGCGCATTGTTGGGACTAGGATTTTTGCGAAGTGACTTCAATCGCCCTACGGATGAGTTTAGTGGAGGTTGGAGAATGCGTATTGAGTTGGCGAAGATTATTCTTCAGAAGCCGACATTGTTGCTGCTTGATGAGCCGACGAATCACCTTGATATTGAGTCTATTGAGTGGTTGGAGAGCTTTATTATCAATAACTCAAATTCGGTGATGGTGATTTCACATGACAAGGCCTTTGTCGATAATATCACAACTCGCACGATCGAGATCACTATGGGGCGTATATATGATTATAAGGTGAGCTACTCGGAGTATTTGACCCTGAGAGCAGAGCGACGTATCCAGCAGCAAGCGGCATATGACAATCAACGAAAGATGATAGCTGAGAATCAGGAGTTTATAGATCGATTTAAGGGTACCTATTCAAAGACCAATCAGGTGCAATCGCGTGTCAGGATGTTGGAGAAGTTGGAGATCGTTCAGGTCGATGAGATAGACTCAAGCGCGTTGAATCTTCGTTTTCCACCATCGCCACGTTCGGGGTCATACCCGGTTTTGACTCAAGATCTGGAGAAGAGTTATGGAGATCATCAGGTCTTTTCGCAGGTGCACCTTTCGATCGAGAGGGGTGATAAGGTGGCGTTTGTGGGTAAGAATGGCGAGGGTAAGTCCACGATGGTCAAGGCTATTATGGGAGAGATCGATTTTGAGGGTAATATGCAGTTGGGACACAATCTGAAGATAGGGTATTTCGCACAGAATCAAGCATCGCTTTTGGATGGAAATAACACAGTATTTGGAACTATAGATGATGTAGCGGTTGGTGATATTCGAACAAAATTGCGTGATATTCTGGGGGCTTTCATGTTCGGTAGAGATGATATCGACAAGCAGGTGAGAATGTTGTCGGGAGGAGAAAAGACCCGTTTGGCGATGATCAAACTGCTGCTAGAGCCGGTGAATCTCCTGATTCTCGATGAGCCAACTAACCACCTAGATATCAAGACCAAAGAGGTGTTGAAGCAGGCGTTGATAGATTTCGATGGGACGTTGATCGTGGTTTCGCATGATCGTGACTTCTTGGATGGACTAGTTAAAAAGGTCTATGAGTTCTCTGGCGGACGAGTTCGCGAGCATCTGGGAGGGGTTTATGACTTCTTGGCTACTAAGAGAATTGATAATTTGCGCGAGATTGAGCGTAAAAAATAAGAATATTTAGTTTTTTTTGACTACTTTGCAAAGTTAAATATTGTATTATGATGGAAAATATGATAAAGGTTGAGGTTAATACGCTGAGTGATAGTGCGATAGATCTGATTGGTAAGGAGTGGCTATTGGTAAGTGCTGGCGATAAGGATAACTTCAATACGATGACAGCGAGCTGGGGTTCGTTGGGAGTCTTTTTTAATATGAATGTGGCGACGATTGTGATTCGCCCTGAGCGTTACACCTATGAGTTTTTGGAGAGCGCAACCCATTTTACACTAACTATACTGAAACCCGGATATCGTGAGGCACAAACCCTACTTGGTAAGTGTTCGGGAAGAGATGGCGACAAAATTGCAAAATCAGGGTTGACACCAACCTTCACCCAGTTGGGAAATCCGACATTCGAACAGGCACGTATCGTGTTGGAGTGTCGCAAGATATATGGCCAAGATATGAGTGAGGAGAGTTTTGTGGACCACACAATCTATGAGAAGTGGTATGGCGAAGGTCATGGCAATCTACACAAAATCTATATGGGTGAGATCGTGAATTGTTGGACAATATAAAGATAACAAACAATACCTAAATATAACCAATAAAATGGAAAAAGTAATTAAACTAACAGCACTAGCAGCATTGCCAGCTATGGCATTCGCGGTTCAAACTGCACAAGCGGCTGAACAGAAGCAACCCAATGTTATTTTCTATATGATCGAGGATACATCTCCTCAATATATGGCTCTTTATAACGATGGAAAGGGTGCACCAACACCCAATCTTGAGAAGGCAGCAAAGCAGTCAATCACATATACCAATGCGTTTAGTGCAGCTCCGGTGAGCTCTGCAGCACGAACATCGTTGATTACGGGTTGCTACGCACCACGTTTTGGAGGTAGTCTCCATCGTCGTTTGGAGGAGCTTCCAATGCCTGAGGGGTTGAGGATGTACCCCTCTTATCTTCGCGATGCAGGATACTATACAATCAATGCATCAAAGACCGACTATAATGTTGTGTTGGATGAGACAGCATGGGATCAGATTAGCGGAAAGTTGGGGGATTGGAATAAGAGAGAGAGTTCTGATCAGCCATTCTTTATGTGTAGAACAAATGCTATAACTCATGAGTCTAAGTTGTTGTTCAACGAAGAGACATACAATACGGTAGAGACAAAGACCGACCCTAATAGCGTCTATGTGCATCCGAATTTGCCACAGACCGATCTTATGAAGTACACCTATGCGACATTCTATGATCGTATTAAGGATGCGGATGATGAGTTTGGTGAGATGATGGATATGCTTAAGAAGGATGGCCTGTTGGATGATACATTCGTATTCTTCTTTGGTGATAATGGTGGATGCGTGCCCGAGAGTAAGGGATATACAAATGACGTTGGTTTCCGTGTGCCACTTGTTGTCTATGTGCCAAAGAATTATCGTGATTTGGTTGGCCTTAAGCTAGGTGAGAGTACAGATGGAATGGTGTCGTTTATAGATTTTGGCCCAACTGTCATGCGACTCGCAGGCATTGAGCAGATGCCGAGTCAGATGAATGGAGTGCCATTCTTGGGCGAGGGTGCAGATGAGGCAGCTCATGAGAGTCTTGTTTGCTATGGTGACCGCTTCGATGATCTGTATGCGTTTAATCGTGTGCTGTATCGTGGGGATTTCCGCTATGCACGTAACTACACGCCATACCATATGCAGGGTCTACACAGCTACTATCGCTACAAATCGTTGGCATTGACGGAGGCTCGAAATATGTACCATGCAGGTGAACTTAACGAGTTGCAATCCATCTTCTTTGAGCCACTTGGTGGTGAGCACCTTTACGATCTAAAGAACGATCCAAATGAGACTCGTAACTTGGCTAACGATCCAGCTTATAGAGATCAGTTGTTGGCGATGCGTAATGAGTTGGCGATTGCATTGGATAACTATTGCGATCTAGGATTCTTGCCAGAGACAATTATCAATGAGGAGGCGATGGAGAATCCAGCTGCATGGGGCGAGAGCCACCAGAAGGAGTTGGCATACTATCGAATGGTGGCAGATCTACAGCTAGCGCCACTAAATGGAGAGACAGCTCGCAAATTGAAGTTGGCGTTAAATTCGGATGATACTGTTGCGCAGTGGTGGGGTTTGACCTCTAGTGCATCATTTGGGGATCAGATGAGCGGTTGTGCGGATTATGCCTCTACTATCGAGGAGCTAACAAAATCATATAACCGTAGCTTCGTGCGTTCACGTGCATTTGTTGCAGGTGCAAAGATCGGACGAGAGATCACGGAGGCGGATGTAAAGGATATGCTACAACGTTCACGTACTTTGGGCGAGGTGTTGTTGGTGTTGAATGATATGGCATACCTTCATAATGTAGGGATTCTTCCAGCGTTGAATTTGACAGAGGAGGATACTCCATTTGTAAACTATAGTGTTGAGGAGAGGGTATCATTCCTAAATTCGGAGTTTAAATTATAAAAAAAATAGAGAGAGGAAGATTTAATGAAGAGATTATCGGAACTCACAGATGGAGATGTTGCTATTATCGTAAAGATTCATAGCAGCGGTGAGTACTCAAAGCGTCTTACGGAGATGGGATTCATAAAGGGTCGACGAGTGGTGGTGGTTAAAAACGCCCCACTCAAAGATCCGATTGAATATGAATTAATGGGATATAGTGTTTCGTTGCGACGACGCGAGGCACATGAGATAGAGGTGATGCTTGAGTCCGATATGGACCAACAACAGTTGGAGCAGATGCAGGAGATGGGCTTTAGTGCCCAGAGTAGTACCGATTTTGGTGCGCAGATTCCGCGAGGTAATCGTGTGATAAATGTTGCGTTGATTGGTAATCCAAATTGTGGAAAGACTACTCTTTTTAATAATATTTCGGGGCTTGATGAACACGTTGGTAACTATGCTGGGGTGACTGTCGGACTCAAAAGAGCATCGATCCAACATGGTGGTTACACAATAAATATTACAGATCTTCCCGGAACATACTCACTCTCGACCTACTCTCCGGAGGAGAAGATCGTAAGGTCGGAGTTGGAGGGTGAGAAGTATGACTTCATAATCAATGTGGTTGACGCAACGCTCATGGAGCGTAATCTATACCTCACTACGCAGCTTATGGATATGGCGAGGCACATCGTTGTTTCGTTAAATATGTATGATGAGTTGCAGCTCTTGGGTCACGAATTTGACCATCGCCAAATGGGGTGTATGTTGGATATTCCATTTATTCCGACCGTTGCTAGACGTGGTCGAGGGGTAGATAGAATCCTTAATATGATCGTTGCGAAGTATGAAAATGAGTTGCCACATACCCATGTGGAGAGTAATTTTGGCCACTTCATAGAGCGCAGATTACACAAGATTGTCGAGAAGCTGGAGGGAGTTGAAATTTTCCCGGGACTGCCTCGCCGCTACATCTCTATATTGCTTATTTCGGGTGATCCGGAGGCTTTGGCGTGTGTTGATGAGCAGATGCAGCAATATTGCGAGAAGATGCGTGTGGAGGTCGAGAAGGAGTATAATGATACGATTCATCAAGTCTTGGCTGATGCTAGATATGGTTATATAATTGGCGCGTTGAAAGAGACATTGAAGGTAAATAATGATCGATTCAAACACTCGCAACTAATTGATAATCTGTTAACTCATAAATTGTGGGGATTCCCGATCTTCTTGGTGATCATATGGGCGATGTTCTTTGCGACCTTTACTCTAGGCGGATATCCTCAGGAGTGGATTGAGATGGGTATAGGGGCAATCTCTGATTTCATTAGTGGCGCAATGGGTGATGGTCCACTCAAAGATCTTATAATTGATGGTATTATAGGTGGTGTTGGAGGGGTGATAGTCTTTCTGCCGAATATCTTGCTACTGTTTTTATTTATCTCTATTCTGGAAGATTCGGGGTATATGGCACGTGCGGCATTTATAATGGATCGCATGATGCATAAGATAGGTCTTCACGGTAAATCGTTCGTCCCTTTGATTATGGGCTTTGGGTGTAATGTGCCAGCTATCATGGCTACACGTATTATCGAGGATCGAAATAACCGATTGTTGACACTTTTGATCGTACCATTCATGTCGTGTAGCGCACGTTTGCCAGTCTATATTTTGATCGCAGGGGCGCTATTCCCAGCATATGCAAGTTGGGTTCTCTTTGGGCTCTACATATTTGGTGTTGCTCTGGCTATTATGACCTCTATCATCTTTAAGAAGATATTATTTGGAGGTGCTGACCAGCCATTTGTTATGGAGCTCCCTCCGTATCGTCTGCCGTCGGCACTCAACACCCTAAAGCATATGTGGCATAAGGGTTCACAATATATCAAGAAGATGGGAGGAATTATTATGGTTGGTGCTATCATTATCTGGGCGTTAGGATATTATCCAACACGTCAGGATAGCTATTTGGAGCGTATTGGTCATACGATAGAGCCAACGATCCAACCTCTGGGTTTTGATTGGAAGATTGGAGTTGCGTTGGTGACAGGTGTCGCGGCTAAGGAGATTGTGGTTAGCTCGATGGGTGTTATTCATCAGATTGATACAGATAGTGAGTCCGGAGAGTTGGAGATGGCGGAGTTTATTAGAAATGATGTCTACTCAAGTGGAGAGCGAAAGGGTGAGAAGATCTTCACCTTGCCAGTCGCCTTGTCGTTCCTTGCCTTTGTGCTGATATACTTCCCGTGTATGGCGGTTATAGCGGCTATTAGGAGGGAGAGTGGTTCGTGGAGATGGGCACTCTTTACGGTCTTTTACACTACGGGTTTGGCATGGATTGTGAGCTTTGTGATCTATAATGTCGGGTCATTATTTATATAGGTATGTTATGCAGGATATTTTAGTATATATTGTTATTGCGGTCGCTGTGGTTTACTCCATCGTAGCGATTGTTCGTGGTGCAAAGCGAAAGAGTAGTGGTTGTGCCGATGATGATTGTGATGGCTGTGGCGGTTGTCACTAAAGATAAATGATTATAGTCAATTGAAATCTTCACCAAGTTTTGGTGGAGATTTTTTTTATATCTTGTTAAAAATCGTATCTTTGTGTTTATATAGACTAAAACCTAATTTAACTAAATATGAAACTATCAAATTTACTTGTCACATTGACGTGTGCAACGGCTGTATCTTTGTCAGCAGCTTCGTGTGCTACTGAGCCGACAAAAGAGAAATACTCGACCGATTGGGAGAGTTTGAAGCAGCATAAAGCAGCACCAGATTGGTTTGCTGATGCAAAGCTAGGAATCTACTTCCATTGGGGAGTCTATTCAGTTCCGGCGTGGGGTACGGAGTGGTATCCACGATGGATGTATGTGCCAGATCGCGATGAGGGGTGGGGGCACGATATCTACGAATATCACAAAGAGACGTATGGTGAGGATTTCCACTATCATGATTTTATCCCGATGTGGGAAGCTCCTAAGTTCAGCGCCAAGGAGTGGGTTGATATGTTCGATGATATGGGTGCCAAATTTATCGGTTCTATAGCGGAGCACCACGATGGTTTCTCGATGTGGGATAGCGAGGTGAATGAGTGGAACTCTAAGGATATGGGGCCGGGGATAGATGTTGTGGAGGCCATAGCAAATGAGACTCGCGATCGCGGTTTGAAGTTTATGGCTACGTTCCATCACGGTTATAACCACTTATTCTACCCAAAAAACATCTCGTCATATAAGGGGCAGATAGGCAGTGAATCAAATCCTGAAATGGGTAAAGATTTTTATGCTTACGATCCAACGGAAGTTCCTCAAGATGAGAAGTATAAGATGCTATATAGCACTATCACATATGATGAGGCAAATGACTATTGGTTGGCAAAGCTAGATGAGGTCATCGACCGCTTCTGCCCAGATTATATTTGGATGGATTTTGGCCAGAGATTTATCAAGGAGAGCCATCGTCAGATGTTCTTGCAACATTACTTCAACAAGGCTGCGGAGTTGGATCGCGAGGTTGTTGTAAATACCAAGGGTGAATTCTTCCCAACTGAGTTGGCTGTTGTGAATGTTGAACGAGCTACGATGGAGGATATCACACCAGATGTGTGGATTACGGATTTTATTTTGGGAAGTAGTTGGTGCTACAATAGAGCGAATAGATCGGCGATTAATCCAAATATGGCGATTAGGATGTTGGCAGAGGTGGTGAGTAAGAATGGAGTGATGTTGCTCTCAGCTGGCCCGATGGCAGACGGAACGATTCCTGAGGAGCAGGTTGAGGCTATGGAGGGAATTGGACGATGGATGAATCTTTATGGTGAGGCGATCTACAACACACGACCATTTATCTCATATGGACAGGGTGTAACGGAGTTGAAGCGCGATCCGGCAGATGAGTGGAATGAGTATGGAGCTATCAAGGCTGGGTTGAATAAATTGTGCGAGGGTGATGTGCGCTACACATATGACCAGAAGAGCGGGGTAGTATATGCTATTCAGCTTGGTTGGGCTGAGGATGGAATTGATCATAAACTCGTTGCTTTCAATGCAGAAAATGGGGTTAAGGTTAAGAGCGTTCAAGTACTTGGAGTAAGTGAGAAGATTGAGTGGAATCAGAGCGATGCTGGATTGAGTCTATCGCAACCATCGCAGAAGCCAGCAGTGGCCGATGCTGCTATTGTTTATAAAATCGAGGTTGATTAGTGATGAAGAGATTATTGTTTACCCTGCTCTCTTTGGCCTTCGTGTGTCAGGAGTCGAGTGCGCAGTTTGCGATGCAAAATGTATTAGGGCGTGATAAGGAGTCACTTAATGGCAAGTGGGCTGTCTTGACCGATATTATGGATATGGGTGTTCAAAAAAAGTGGGGCAACCCAGTGGAGAATACCGATCTGTTGAAATTGAATGAGCTTCAATATGAGGGTGGTGCAACCTTGACAGTTCCGGGGGATTGGAATAGCCAAGATCCTGAGCTATTTTACTACGAGTCACCAATGTGGTACTATCGTACGTTTTATCACGATGCAAAGAGCGATAAGCGTGAGTTCCTGCACTTTGGAGCGGTAGCCAACCACGCTATCGTATATCTAAATGGAGAGGAGTTAGGAGAGCATAGAGGTGGATTTACCCCATTTCAATTTGAGGTTACGGGCAAGTTGAAGAGTGGAAAGAATGGTGTTGTTGTGCGAGTTGATAATCGCCGTAGCACAACTACTGTTCCCGCTTTGGCCTTTGACTGGTGGAACTATGGAGGTATAACACGCGATGTTGATATCGTCTCGACCCCAACTACATACATCAAAGATTATTGGGTGCGCCTGAAAAAGGGTACTTTAGATCGTCTGTTGATCGATGTGGAGCTTGATGGAGATAAAAGAGCAAATGTGCCTGTTACGATCACTATCCAAGGGGCTGACATTACAAAGAGGGCTAAAAGTGACGCCGGTGGTCGAGTATCATTGGAGTTCAAGGCGGATCTAGATTTGTGGTCACCTGAGAGTCCAACGATGTATGATGTTGTGATTGAGAGTGATATGGATAGCATTGAGGATCGTATCGGATTTAGATCTTTCGAGGTTAAAGGGGCGGATATCCTGTTGAATGGAGAGCCAATCTTCTTGCGAGGTATCAATATCCACGAGGAGATTGCGCGTGATCGTCGTCGCTCGGTAGATTATCATGATGCTGAGTTCTTGAGTGAGGAGGCTTTGGCATTGGGGTGTAACTTTGTTCGGTTGTCGCACTACCCACACAATGAGTATATGGTTCGTTTGTGTGAGCAGAAGGGAATCATTATGTGGGAAGAGATCCCGGTTTGGCAGAGCATTGACTTCACAGATGAGTCGGTGCAGGAGAATATCACCAATATGTTGCAGGAGATGATCCATCGTGATAAAAACCGTTGTGGAATCTCGATATGGAGTGTCGCGAATGAGACGCACCCGACGAGTGCAAATCGTACGGAGTTTCTTACGGAGTTAATCAGTAAGTGCCGAGAGTGGGATGATACGCGCGCTATTAGTAGTGCGATTGATAAGATCTTTTATGATCCGGAAGATTCATCGAAATTGGTATTGAAAGATCCGTTGGCGGAGCACCTCGATATTATTGGTATTAATAAGTATATGGGATGGTACCAGAAGTGGTTGGATAAGCCGGAGAACACAACGTGGGAGACCATCGCGGATAAGCCTGTTATTATCTCTGAGTTCGGAGGTGAGGCGATCTATGCTAAGTATGGAGATGGTGATAACTTGAATTCGTGGAGTGAGGATTATATGTCGATGGTATATCGAGATAACTTGACATCGTTCGAGAATATTCCAAATCTCCGAGGCACTTCTCCTTGGATATTGTTTGATTTCCGTTCGCCAAGACGTGCACACGCAATGTATCAGCAGGGGTGGAATCGTAAGGGTTTGATTTCGCCAGAGGGTAATAGAAAACAGGCGTGGTATATCATGAGAGAGTATTACGAGGGTAAAAAATAGTGACTGTTATGAGACGATATCTTGTTTTAGTGGCTTTTGTAGTGGCTCTAGTCTCGTGCGACAGAGCTAATGTAATGGAGGTTGAGGTTACCAACCCCATCTCTACGGATCGTTTGTTAGAGAGTGTTGAGCTCTCATGGAGCGATGTGCAGAGTCGATTGAAGGGGGTGGATGCAACCAATGTCGTTGTCTTTGATGGCGAGCGTGAGATCCCCTCTCAGATGCTCTACTCAGCTGTTGATACTACCCAAATAGAGGGTTTGCTCTTTCAGGTGTCGTTGGGGGCGAATGAATCTAAGTTATATGGTGTAGCGGTGGCTGAGAGAGGTGAGTATGAATCTCAAGTCTATAGTCGTTATGTCCCGGAGAGAATGGGGGACTATGCGTGGGAGAATAATCTTGTTGCATATAGAGCCTATGGTGAGCCTTTGGAGGTGGAGCTTAAGACCCAAGGTGTTGACATCTGGGTTAAGAGGACGTCGAACCTTGTGATTGATAAGTGGTATGCAGATGGTCACTATCACACCGATTCGGGTGAGGGTATGGATTGTTACTCTGTCGGTAGGACATTGGGCGGAGGTTCTTCAGCTCCGATCGTTGATAACGAAATTGTGTTTAGTTGCAATATGGTTGAGTGGCAGCGTGTTGCGAATGGGCCGATTCGAACGGAGTTTATCCTTAAATATGCCCCATATAAGGCAGGTGGTAAGGATGTTATCATGACGAAGAGTTTCTCGTTAGATGCAAATAGCCGCTTTACTAAGGTTGTGGATGGCTATAGAGGATCGTTTGACACGCTTGATATTGGTGTCGGATGTATGGTTCATACCAGCGAAGATCCGCAGTTTATTGGAGATGGATACCTTGCTATCTACGAGAGAGCTTCTGATGATAAGAGTGGTGTTGGTGGTTCAATCGGTGTTGCTGTGATTCTCCCTTCATCTGAGGGCGAGACGCAAGTAGTCTCGAAACATCTGCTTATGCCACAAAGTGTTGAGTGTGGCGATGTGATACCATATTATATTGGCTCGGGATGGAGTAAAGGTGGTGTGGAGAATTCTCAGAAGTGGTTCGATATGGTTCAGCAGGAGTCGCAGAAAATATCTAATCCGTTAGTTGTTACGTTGAAATAAATTACAGATATGAAATTTGAAGATTTATATAAATACGATACGTTTGCAAATGAGAACGGTGTTGTATTGGATGAGTTGAATGATGACTTTGCGAAGATGTCTATCAAGATCGAGAAGCGTCATTTGAATGGTGGAGCTACAGCGCATGGAGCTGTGATCTTTCTGCTAGCAGATATCACGATGGCAGCTATGGCAAACCACAAACAGTTCCCTTCGGTATCTATTCAGTCCGATATAAGGTTTTTTGCAGCTGCCTTTGAGGGCGATACGATCACTGCTCAAGCGGTAGAGGTCTTTGGACGAAAGAGCTTGAATAATTGCCGAGTGACTATTGTCAACCAAAATGGAGATATGATCGCTGTTGCAGAGGGTATGTTCTACGTCAAGCAGAAGTTTAAGGTCAACAACGAGTAATGTAATAATGATGCATGGTTATTCAACACCATGCATCATCTTTTTAAGTAGGCTCGATAGAAGGAATAGCACAACGGCAGCCGCTCCACTCATGATGACAAACAACATGAAGAAGTCTGAAAGCGTGGCCACCTCATATCCCAAGAAGCTCTTTGTTGCTTGACCATCCGGATAGTATCCACTCAAAATTCCCGATAGCTTGTTGGCGGCTGACATACTTAAGAACCACACTCCCATGAGTAGGGATGAAAATCTGAGAGGTGAGAGTTTATTCACCATAGAAAGGCCAATTGGAGAGAGGCACAACTCACCTAGTGTATGGATGAAATAGAGTCCAATCAACCACATCATACTCACCTTCGTATCCCCATCTACGCCATTAACTCCCAGTGCGATAATGAGATACCCCAATGCAAGGAGAAATAGTCCCAAGGCTTGTTTTACGGGTGACGATGGCTCTGCATTGTGTCGACCCAAGAGTGCCCATATTCCAGCAAAAACAGGCGCCATTATTACGATAAAGATCGCGTTGAAAGATTGAAAATATGATGCTGGCATCTCCCATCCGAAGATATTACGATTCGTCTGTTCGTCGGCAAAGAATGTGAGCGATGCGCCCGCCTGCTCAAATGCTGCCCAGAAGAATATCACGAAGAATGCAATGATATATATCACGCCAATTCGACTCTTTTCAATTGTGGTGAGCGAACGATCCGTGATGATGAATATCGGCATTATGATTATGCTTGTGTATATTATTGCGCCAATCCAATCAACATCGCTAAAGAGCCCTATGTTAGAATTTTGCATAGCTCCCCAGTTGATGGCAAAGAGTAGGAATAGAACCGCGCTAGAGATCATTGCAAAGAGGTTGCGTGGTTGAGCTAAGGTAGTCATGATGCTCTCATTATCCTCCGTTTTCTCCTCCGTGATCTTTGCTGGTGGCATACCTATCGCCTCTCCTTCGGGAGTCTTGATATATTTATCTTTGAATAGTTGGAATATCACGGCACTAACCAACATACCGACACACGCTGATAAGAACCCCCACTTGAAATCCTCCGGACGACCCGTATTACCGACAAATCCACACCATAGTGGAGCGATCATCGCTCCGGCATTAATACCCATATAGAAGAGTGTGTATGCGGAGTCCTTGCGGCTGTCTGTAGCTTCGTATAGGCTTCCAACCATTGTCGAGATATTTGGTTTGAAGAGCCCATTTCCCATAATCAAAAAGAGCAATCCAACATACATCAACGATTGAGCTATGCCGATATTTTCGAAGTAGCAGGCGCTCAAAAACATCAGGAATTGACCCAAGGCCATCACTATCGCACCCCAGATTATGGAGCGTCTATTTCCCCAATATCGATCTGCGATATAACCTCCGATTAGTGGTGTAAGGTAGACTAGACCGGTGTAATTTCCATATATCTGCGATGAAAGCTCCTTGTTAAACAACAGTGCTTGAGTCATATAGAGAATGAAAAGTGCTCGCATGCCATAGTAGCTAAAACGCTCCCATAGCTCAGTGATGCAGAGTAGGTATAACCCCTTTGGGTGTCTGTTTAACGTGCTCATTTATCTTCTAATTTATATTTTGTGTGTAGCTGCAAATTTACATAAATTTTGCGAATTATTACCCCTTGTCGACCGAAAATATCTTATAAAACTCACCCCCGATACTCATGATCTCGGAGTGTCGGGGGTGAATAATAATCATCTAAAATTTATGTTTTACCGGTTTGATCATGAAACTGAATTCACGATCCTCATACTTCACTAGATACTCATCAAGAGGTAGGCGACCCCAACTATTGACACATCCAAGTCCCATTTGCACTTGATCGATGCAGAGATTCGTATATTCCGATTTCTCAACCTCTGGAGAGTGTCGTTGATCTTTTTGGTCTCCATCATCGAGCGATTCGATCGTATATTCAAGTGCCGAGGCGGAGAATTGGTTGTTGCTGACAAACTCTAATCCATTGCCACTAATGTTGAGAACTCTCCACCATCTGATATCGGTTTTTGTCCCACTCTCTTGTGGACGAATGTACGGATAGTATTGATCTGCAACATCTTGGCGATATATGCCAATTAGCGCGGAGTTGTTTCGATCAGCATAATTCTCCTCTGGCCCACGACCATAGAACTCAATCTCGTCGTAAGAGTTCGGCATCTGCATTCTCATTCCAAATCGGCACATATCTGATATCTCGGCGTTGCTCGTGCGAACTAGCTTCTGGGTCACCTTCACCTCTCCTAGATTATTGATCAAATAGCTAAGGGTGAGATTTGCTCCCAAATCCTCGAGGCTATACTCCGCAACCACACTCGCTAGCCCCTCTACTGTTTGGTGTTCAAGCGATGTTAGTGTGATCTTAGGGTCGCGCCACACAACATATTTGCTCTGTAGCTTAGCGCCAAAATCGTTGTCTGTTAGTGCGCGCCAGAAGTTAGGCTTAAGCTCCGAACCTGTTACCAACATCTCCTTTCCACCAACTTCATATAGTGAGATATATCCATTGCTTCGGTTAAATTCGATTGTGAAATCCTCCCCGTTGACGATCAAGAAGTTTACATCGTTCGTCTTGAATTTAGGCTCTACAATATCAAGATTAGTAGATTTTACATTCGCTATATCGAGATCACAGAATTGATAAGGTTGGATCGAGAGTTGGTTGAATGCCACACGATATCCGGCCGGTAGCATCTGTTCGCGACACTTTAGCTTATAGTAAACATTAAGAAGTAGCTCTTTGTTCGCACACACCTTTTGGCTCTTTATATCGAGGTTAACCACCGATTTGCCTTGTGGTGCAACATCCAAATCGGTAACTACACCTGTCTCGATAATCTCGCCATTCGCAAGTAGCTCCCACTCCATATAGTATGCCGATAGGTCGCGGAAGAAGTTCTCGTTGTAGATCTCAATCGCCCCTTTGGTTAGATCTACGGGCGTAGTCCAAATTGATTGATATACGTGTCCTACCTCATATGCGTGAGGATTATATACTCGATCAGGACTTATCACACCATTATTTTGGAAGTTGTTGTGAGACATATCATAACGATTGAAATCACCTCCATAACCATATATCTCGACTCCTGCTTTTGTCGTCCAGTGGTTTGATTGATCCACAAAATCCCAGATGAATCCACCCTGATAGTTCGGGTATTTGCGGATTTGATCCCAATACTCTTTGAATCCACCTTGTGAATTTCCCATTGCGTGAGCATACTCACATTGGATAAGTGGTTTGGTGGTATTTGGATCTTCGCAATATTTAGCCCCCCTCGTATAATCACAATACATTGGGCAGAATATATCGGTGTAGTCATTCCCCTCAGCTCGCTCATATTGCACCGCGCGACTCGGATCTTCAGCCTTGATCCAGTTGTAGCACGCTTCGAAGTTAGGGCCAAATCCCGCTTCGTTACCCATCGACCAAAAGATAATTGACGGGTGGTTATAGCTACGCATTACGTTGCGACTATTTCGCTCCATGTGCGCAATGTCATATAGCGGATTCTTCGCTAGTGTATTATCTCCATAGCCCATTCCGTGTGACTCAATATTCGCTTCAGCGACCATATAGATTCCATATTTGTCACATAGCTCATACCAATAGTTGTCGTTAGGGTAGTGGCACGTACGAACCGCATTTATATTGAGTTGCTTCATGCGCAGAATATCTTGCAACATACGCTCCTTTGATAGAACATACCCACCGTCAGGATCTAACTCATGGCGATTAGCCCCCTTGAATAATACCGCCTCTCCATTTACAAGGATCTGATCACCAACTAGCTCGATCTCTCTAAATCCAACCTTTTGAGGTATTACCTCCAAGCTCTTGCCGTTCGAGGTGAGTGTCGCTGTAAGTGTATATAGATATGGAATTTCTGCGCTCCACTTCATCGGGTTCTCAACCTCCATTGTCACCTTGCCAGATCCAGAGATAGTTGAAGTAGCAACCTCATTACCTTCGGCATCGCACAACGAGAGTGCAACATCTGCCTTGCCCTTGATAGATAGCTCGACCGATAGCTCTCCATTTTTGTAGTCGCTATCAAGATCTGGAACGATACGAATATCCTCAATGTAACTCTTATTTCGCGTGTATAGATAGCAGTCGCGCCCTACACCTGCGAATCTAAAGAAGTCTTGATCTTCGAGGTATGTGCCATCGCACCAGCGGAATATCTGAAATGCAATTAGGTTCTCGCCCGTGTGTAGATATTTGGTAATATTAAACTCAGCCTCCAATTTGCTATCTTCGCTATAGCCAACAAATTTACCATTAACCCAAAGATATATATTTGAGGTGACCGAACCGAAATGAGCAAAGACCTCTTTGCCGCTCCAATCCTCTGGAATCGTGATCGTTTTACGATATGATCCCACATGGTTATTCTCGGTTGGTATCTCTGGTGGATTTGATGTGAATTGGTTCATCCATGCGTAGCCAATATTTACATATATCGGATCTCCGTAACCATTCATCTCCCATACCCCCGGAACCATCATCTTATCCCAGCCCAAATCGTTGTAGTCAAGTTTGAAGAAGTCCGTAGGGCGAGACGTAGCATCGTTTACCCAATTGAAGCGCCAAGGCCCATTGAGAGTCATGTAGTTCTCGGATAGCTCTTTTTGAGCTTTTGCTGCCTCTTCGGCCGATGAGTATGCAAAGTAGTTTGTGTGCATCGGTGCTCGATTTACCTGATTCACTTTTGGGTCTTGCCATTCATCGCCAGATTGCGCATAGGTTGTTGCGCATAGCAGTGTGAGAGAGTAGAGTAGTAGTCTTTTCATGTTATTATAGGTTTTGTATTATCTGCATATATCCCAAAAGTATAAAAAAAATATAAATTTATGCTCCATTTTTCGAAATATTTACTGCGTATGGTTGCGTCGTTTGCATATGTTAATAATATTTGTTACATTTACTTGATATAGAATTAACCAATATAACCATAACTATGAATTTAAAGAGACCATTAACCTTAGCAATAATGCTATCAATAGCTACCTCTATCTCGGCGCAGATGAGCGCTAAAGTGTCATACCTACCATTAGAGCTAGATGAGATAGGTGTTAATCCACAAAAGCAATATACTCAACCCAAGGAGCAAAATTCGTGGAAGAATCCAATACAGATATATCCTGATATCACATTCCAATCTATTAGTGGTATTGGCGGTTGTTTCAATGAGATAGGGGGTGAGGCTCTATCATGTTTGAGCGATAAGAAACAAAAAGAGGTGTTGAATGCCCTTTTTAATATGGAGACAGGAAGCGCAATGTCATTTTGTCGCGCATCTGTGGGGTCTAGCGATTTTGGAATAGATGCTTATAGCTTCTCGGAGGTTGCTGACGACTATCAAATGGAGCACTTTTCGTTGGAGCGCGAGAAGGAGTATATGCTTCCGTTTATTCAGAAGGCTCTTGAGGTTAATCCAGATATCAGACTATTTACCTCACCTTGGAGTCCTCCAGCGTGGATGAAATATTCGGGGTATATGGATCGTGGAATCGAGTTCCCGGATAAAAATATGTTGATTGATGATCCTCGTATCTATAATGCCTATGCCCTATATTTCCTTAAATATATTGAGGGGTACAGAGCAGAAGGGGTTAATGTAGAGCGACTGTTGATCCAAAACGAGCAGGATATCCACACTAAATATCCATCATGTAGAATGCCAGTGGAGCAGATGTCGGAGTTTGTTGCAACATACTTAAGGCCACTATTTACCAAAGAGGATGTCGATACTCAAATCTGGGCAGGAACATTCCGTACGGCGGGTGAATTGGAGGGGTTGCGATTTGCTGCATCTTCACGTTTCCAGCGTGGTTTTGATGGAATCGGCATACAATATACACAGCCCGGATATATGAATGAAATAGTGACACTTGCTCCTAATTTAAAGATGATGCACACGGAGGGAAATTGTTTCAACGGTGAAAACAGTGTTGAACAAGCTAGAACGCGTTTTGAGGAGGTTGCGAGCTACTTAAATGCTGGATGTGAGAACTACGCTTATTGGAATTTTGTAATCAATGAGACTGGTTTAAGTGGTTGGGATTGGAAGCAGAATTGTCTTATAACTATCGATCGAGATAGTAAGGAGGTGATTTACAACCCTGATTACGCTGTGATCTCCTTCATGAGTCGCTATATCAAACCAAATTCAGTACGAGTAGCAGCTTTTTGTCGCGAGACTCTAATATCACTTGCTCATGCTGATGGCTATACTCTAATCATGCAGAATGATACAGACAAGAGTAGATGCTATAACTGTATTGTTGGTGACGAGGAGGTTGTCTTTGAGATCCCAGCCTTTAGTTTGTGTGCGGTTGAGATTGAATAATATTGATTTTTTGTGATATAAACTTTGGAGTTATTGATTTTATTTGTTATATTTAACAAAATTTCAATATTAAATCCGGTGTCGTAAGTATATCATCAGTAGGTGGTTAATTTAATAGTTGAAGTTTTATCCTGCAACGAACCAATTAACCTATTATAAATCCTTAAAACCTATCTGTTATGAATATACCTATGTTATTTTGGATTGTGCCATTCGCATCGATAATTGCACTTTTGTTCGCTTGGTACTTCTTCAATCAACTTATGAAGGTTGATGAGGGAACAGAAAAGATGAAGGAGATTGCGCAACACGTACGTGTTGGTGCTATGAGCTACCTTCGTCAGCAGTACAAAATTGTGTTGTGTGTCTTTGCTGTTTTATCACTCTTTTTCGCCTTGCTAGCCTATTTTAACCTGTTGAATGAGTGGGTGCCATTGGCCTTTCTTACTGGCGGATTCTTCTCTGGATTTGCCGGATTTATAGGTATGAAGACCGCTACATATGCCTCAGCAAGAACGGCTTATGCCGCTAGTAATTCGTTGAATGATGGGTTGCAAGTTGCGTTTCGTTCAGGTGCTGTCATGGGGCTCACTGTAGTGGGGTTAGGCCTTTTTGATATCTCGTTGTGGTTTATTCTACTCAATGCGTTTATCGATGGTATTTCAGATGGTGAGAAGATGGTTGTCATCACAACGACTATGCTTACCTTTGGAATGGGAGCATCCACACAAGCTCTTTTTGCACGTGTAGGTGGTGGAATATATACCAAAGCGGCCGATGTGGGTGCTGATTTAGTTGGTAAGGTCGAGGCTGGAATTCCAGAGGATGACCCACGTAACCCAGCGACAATAGCTGATAATGTTGGTGATAACGTAGGAGATGTTGCAGGTATGGGGGCAGATCTTTATGAGAGTTACTGTGGTTCGATATTGGCAACTGCTGCACTTGGAGCGGCAGCATTTGTGGCAGATCCAGATATCCAGATGAAGTTGATACTAGCGCCTATGCTTATCGCCTCAATCGGCATAATCCTCTCTATTATGGGTATTTTCTTGGTGCGAACTAACGAAAATGCAACTATGGCGACACTGCTCTCTTCATTGGGTAGGGGGGTGAATGTTAGCTCCGTTATTATTGCTGCGATTACCTTTGGTGTTATGTATCTTCTGGGGGTAGAGAATTGGTGGGGTATCTCACTCTCTGTTATCGTTGGTCTCGCAGTGGGATTTGTCATTGGGCAAGCTACGGAGTACTACACTTCGCATTCGTATCGACCAACTCAGATGATTGCAGAGAGTGCCGAGACAGGACCTGCTACAGTTATCATCTCAGGCATTGGCACAGGTATGTTGTCGACAGCGATCCCAGTTGTAGCGGTTGTTATTGGTATCACTCTATCTTTTTTGTGTGCAGCAGGTTTTGATCCATCTAATATCTCAATGGGGCTTTATGGAATTGGTATAGCTGCCGTTGGTATGTTATCCACTTTGGGAATTACCCTCGCTACAGATGCCTATGGACCTATTGCTGATAACGCTGGAGGAAATGCACAGATGGCAGGGCTTGATCCCGAGGTGCGTCGTAGAACAGATGCGTTGGATGCACTTGGAAATACAACAGCGGCTACAGGAAAGGGGTTTGCAATAGGGTCGGCTGCATTGACTGCGTTGGCACTTTTGGCATCATATATTGAAGAGATCAAGATTGCAATGGTGAGAATGTTGAATGCTGGCGGTGAGATCACCACTCTTGCTACGACCCCCGAAAAGCCACTTACAGCAGAGATTGTACATAGCGCAACGATACATGATTTTATGATGTGGTTCGATGTTAATCTGATGAACTACAAGGTGTTAGCCGGTATGTTTATAGGCTCGATGCTCGCGTTTGTGTTCTGTGGTCTTACGATGAATGCGGTTGGTCGTGCAGCGGGTAAGATGGTCGACGAGGTGCGTAGACAGTTCCGCGAAATTAAGGGGATACTGACGGGTGAGGCAACACCGGATTATGCAAGGTGTGTCGAGATCTCAACCAAGGGTGCACAACAAGAGATGTTATTCCCCTCGATTTTGGCTATCTTGACTCCGGTTGTGACGGGGGTAATCTTTGGTGTTGCAGGTGTTATGGGTCTGCTCGTTGGTGGATTATCTTCGGGGTTTGTCCTCGCTGTATTTATGGCAAATGCCGGTGGAGCATGGGATAACGCAAAGAAATATATAGAGGAGGGAGCTATGGGTGGTAAAGGCTCAGCACCACACAAAGCTGCCGTGACGGGAGATACCGTTGGAGATCCGTTTAAGGATACTTCGGGCCCATCGCTCAATATTTTGATCAAACTTATGAGTATGGTTGCCATTGTGATGGCGGGACTCACTGCAGCATTTACACTGTTATAATCGAGAGCGGCTAACAAGGCGATTTTTGGCACTTCCCTCCGCTTTTTAATCCTCACGTACCTAAAGTACGCTCCGGTTAAAAATGCTCACGAAGCCCCAAAACTCACCCTTGTTAGCCGCTCTCTGTGTTGATTGGTGGGCGATTCTTGGCACTTTCCTCCGCTTTTTAATCCTCACGTACCTAAAGTACGCTCCGGTTAAAAATGCTCACGAAGCCTCAAAACTCACCCTTGTTAGCCGCTCTCTGTGTTGAGGAGACTTGTTAGTCAACCTCATTCAAATCGCTATTTCTCGATCAACGTAATACTTCGTTGAATAAAATCACTCAAGCTCTTTCCCTTCAACATTCCATTTGAGAGTAGAGCAAGGTCGATAATCTGCTTGATAAGAGAGTTGTCGCGTCCAATCTCTTTGAGTCGCTCATTGCGCTCATCTTTGATCGTTACGACCTTTTTCGAGAGATCCTCGCGCATAGCCTTCTCCTCTGGAGTCATATCCTCATCTTTCTTATCTTTAACCATCTCCTCGAAGCGACCCTCCTCATCTACAGCCGCATTGATCTTCTTGGTCGTAGATTCTAGCTTAGAGCCATATGTCTGCTCAACATCCGACAAGATATCAAGAACAATAGGGTGGTTACCATTCACAGTGATAGTGAAGTTATCTGGCATCTGAGCATAGAACTGACTCATTCCGCCACCACCAGTAGCCGACATCTCCTTCATACGGCGCATAAACTCATCTTGCGTGATTACAACCGGAGCATCTGTAGCCGCCATTCCCTCGAAAGAGATATTGTACATAATCTTTTCATCTACTGGCATTTGGCTCTCAAATACAGGGCGAAGAATATCTTGTTGGTGAGCTGACAATGCGATCTGTACAGCCTCCTCTTTTTGGATCAGCTTGTCGATCACGTCGCTATCCACACGTACAAATCGACACTCCTTATGCTTCGACTCATAGTAGTTGATATAGTGACTATCCAACTGACCATCCATCTCTAGCACCTCGTAGCCCTTAGCCTTGGCTGACTCCACGAATGCGTGTTTGCCAACTTGATCATCGACATACAACATTATGATTGTGCCATTCTTATCTGTTTGGTTCTCTTTGACCGTCTCCGTAAACTCTGCCCCTGTAAAGTACTTGCCTTCAGTAGTTTTCCATAGCATAAAGTTCTCAGACTTCTCAGCGAATTTCTCGTCAGTAAGCGTTCCATACTCAATGAAGATCTTCAAGTCATCCCACTTGCTCTCAAAATCATCTCGCATAGTGTTGAATAGCTCCTGCAAGCGATCTGCCACCTTACGAGTGATATAGTTCGAGATCTTCTTCACGTTTGAGTCGCTCTGCAAGTAGCTACGCGATACGTTAAGCGGAATATCTGGAGAGTCGATCACACCGTGCAACAGAGTCAAATACTCTGGTACGATTCCCTCCACCTGATCAGTCACATATACTTGGTTGCAGTATAGCTGAATCTTGTTTTTCTGAACCTCGAAGTTATTCTGAATCTTAGGGAAGTACAAAATTCCCGTCAAGTTGAATGGGTAGTCGATGTTAAGGTGGATCGAGAATAGAGGCTCTCCAGCGGTTGGGTACAACTCGCGATAGAACTCCTTATACTGCTCCTCCGTGATCTCATTTGGAGTCTTTGTCCAAAGTGGAGCTACGCCATTTACGATGTTCTCCTTCTCAGTGTCAACATATGCTCCATCCTTCCACTCCTGAACTTTGCCAAATGCGATTGGAATCGGTAGGAAACGACAATATTTTTTGAGCAACTCGTCGATCTTTGACTTCTCTGCATACTCCATAGCATCCTCCGCAATGTGAAGTACTATAGATGTTCCGCGAGCAGCATCTCCGTCGACCTCGCTCATCTCGAACTCAGGTGATCCCGTACAGCTCCATTTGACAGCTTTTGCCCCCTCTTTATATGATTTAGTAGTAAGCTCAACCCTCTCAGCAACCATAAATGCAGAGTAGAATCCAAGGCCGAAGTGTCCGATGATCGCTTGATCCTTATACTTCTCCATAAACTCTTCAGCACCCGAGAATGCGATTTGGTTGATATATTTATCGACCTCCTCCATTGTCATACCCAATCCGCGATCGGTGATAGTGAGTGTCTTAGCCTCTTTGTCGAGTGCAATTAGGATGGTTAAATCACCAAGATCACCCTTCGCCTCGCCACGTGATGAAAGCGTCTTTAACTTCTGCGTCGCATCGACCGCATTTGAGACCAACTCACGAAGGAATATCTCATGATCCGAGTATAGGAATTTCTTGATTACTGGGAAGATGTTTTCGGATGTTACACCAATTTTTCCGTTTTTCATAGCTTTTGATATATCTATTTAAAGTTTGTATAATATTTATACCACAAATATTTACAAATGGTGTGCCAATCACTAATAACTGCCATTTTGGCAGAGTGTGGCATTGCGTAGTGAAATTTTGACATAAAAACACCCACTTCAGATCGTTCCAAAGTGGGTGAAAGTCGGGGAGACCTAAAGTCCTACAAATTAGAGCAAAGCCTCCAACTTCGCCTTCAACGCTGTTTTTGTAGCTGCGCCAACCTGCTTGTCGACCATCTCGCCACCCTTAACCATAACAATTGTCGGGATGTTACGCACGCCGTATTGCGCCACGATATCGTCATGCTCCTCCACATCGCATTTAGCAACGATAATACGCCCCTCATACTCTGCTGCAAGCTCCTCTACGATCGGTGCGATTGTGCGACATGGTCCACACCACTCTGCCCAAAAATCGATTACTACTGGTTGTCCTGAGGCCATAACCTCTGCATAATTCTCCTTTGTGATCTCTAATGCCATAATTTTATATTTTAATGTTGTTTTCTATGATATTGTGTAACGTATAAAGCAGTTGTCCAAAAATCCTACCAACTCTTTACAAAGTGCTATTTTGTGACTTTTTGACATTAACCCTAGTGTGCTGTCCGTTTGCGTGTCATATATCTTGACCCTTAACTGTGTCGTCCCGGGTGACTCCTTTACTTTTGCTGATAATTGTTCAATCAATTCGCTTGTGATCTGATCCGCTGACAAGTGGAGTGTCATCTCCTTGACCATCGTATCGCGCACCTCGCTCAATTGTGTCATCGATGTTATCTTTAGCTCGATGTTGTCGGGGCGGAATGGATGCATTTGAACCTTTCCCTTCACAAAAAGAAAATAATCTGGATATAGATATTGCCTAAAAGTCTCATAATCCTTTCCAAAGAGTGCGAATTCATGAGTTCCGTTGTAATCCTCCATTGTGAATCGCCCCCAAGGTTTTCCTGTCTTTGTCATCAGATTCTGAACAGATGTCACCATTCCGGCCACTCCAATCTCTTGATTCATGAGTGGTTCAAGATTCGAAAGATCAGAGAGCTGAGTCTTACACATATTCTTGATTATCACATCAAATTCGTTGAGTGGGTGGTCCGAAAGATATAGTCCAATCACCTCGCGCTCCTTTTTGAGGGTGTCGATCGTACTCATCGCGATAACTCCTGCTGCAGGTCTGGGTGGTGGAATATCTACTGATCCACTATCTCCACCAAATAGACTCTGCTGTGCATTCATCTTCTCCGCCTGAATCCTCTGTCCATATTGTATCAAAAGTTCAAGCAGGGTAGAATTGCCATTTTGATCTGGTGCAAAGAGTATCGACCGGTGATAATCCGTGATCTCATCGAATCCTCCAGCCCATGCAATGCTCTCCAAACATTTGCGATTGACTGTCGAGAAGTTAACTCGCTCCACAAAATCACTCATGCTTTTGTATGGTCCATTTTTCTCGCGTTCACTCACGATACTCGCAACCGCTGCATCTCCAACGCCCTTGATACCTCCCATACCAAAACGTATGTGACCCTCTTTTGTAGCTGCGAAGTTATGTCGTGACTCATTGATGTCGGGCCCTAGAACCTTGATCCCCATGCGGTTACACTCATTCATATAGAACGAAATGGATTTGATGTCAGCCAAATTTCGACTCAATAGCGCCGCCATATACTCCGGAGGGTAGTTCGCCTTGAGGTATGCTGTTTGGTAGGCGATCCACGAGTAGCAGGTCGCATGGGATTTATTGAAGGCGTAAGATGCAAACTTCTCCCAATCACCCCAAATTTTATCTAGTACCTTTTCATCGTGTCCATTTGAGATTCCACCCGCAATAAACTTCGGTTTCAACTCATCTAGCTTATCGCGTAGCTTCTTACCCATCGCCTTACGTAGTGAGTCGGACTCTCCACGTGTGAAGTTTCCAAGAAGTCGCGACAAAAGCATGACTTGCTCCTGATAGACCGTGATTCCATATGTATCTTTCAAGTACTTCTCCATCACCGGAATATCATACTCGATAGGTTTGCGTCCATGTTTACGATCGACAAAATCGGGGATATAATCCATCGGTCCCGGTCGATAGAGCGCATTCATCGCGATCAAATCCTCGAATGTTGTAGGTTGAAGATCGCGAAGATATTTCTGCATTCCTGCCGACTCAAACTGGAATGTTCCGATTGTATGGCCATCGCTATATAGTTTGTATGTCGCTGGATCGTCGATCGCAATCTTCTCAATGTCAAACACTTCGCCACGAGTTTGTTTGATATTTGCTTGTGCCTCTTTGATGATCGAAAGAGTCTTGAGACCCAAGAAGTCCATCTTGATAAGTCCCGTATCCTCAATAATCGAACCTTCGAATTGAGTCACCAGCATCTTCTCGCCCGTCTCTTTGTCATCAGCTGTACTTACTGGAACCCAATCTGTGATATCATCGCGGCAGATGATGATTCCGCAGGCGTGAACACCCACGTTACGCACGTTGCCCTCCAACATCTTAGCATACTTGATCGTCTCGCTAAGTATTGGATCTGGGGACTCCTCTGCCGCCTTCAACTCTGGAATGCATTTGATTGCATTTGGCAGATTCATCTTCATGTCGGGAAGTTTGTCGGGGATCAACTTACATAATCTATCCGACTCGGGAAGAGGTAGCTTCTGCACACGCGCAACATCCTTGATCGATGATTTTGTAGCCATCGTACCAAAGGTGATGATATGTGCAACCTTCTCCTTTCCATATTTTTCTGTCACCCAATTGAGTACCCTTCCGCGACCATCATCATCGAAGTCAACATCGATATCGGGAAGTGAGATACGATCTGGATTCAAAAAACGCTCAAACAGCAGATCATATTTAATAGGGTCAATTAGTGTAATTCCCAAACAGTAAGCCACAGCAGAACCAGCGGCCGATCCACGACCCGGACCAACCGAGACCCCCAACTGCTCACGTGCAACTGTGATAAAGTCCTGAACGATAAGGAAGTAGCCCGGGAATCCCATCGTCTTCATTATGTAGAGCTCAAAATTCATGCGCTCCAAAACCTCGTCACTCAGCGGATCACCATATTTTTTTCGAGCTCCCTCAAAAGCAATTTTGCCAAGGTAGTCAGCCTCTAGCTTTATACGGTATAGCTTCTCATATCCTCCTAGGCTCTTGATCTTCTTCTCGCCAGCCTCTCGATCGAGCACTATATTACCATTTTCGTCCTGTGTAAACTCATTATATAGATCCTCATGAGTCAATCGAGCGCGATACTCCTCCTCTGTTCCGAAATCCGCCGGGATCTCGAATGTCGGCATGATCGGAGGGTTATCAATAGGGTAGAGCTCTACCTTGTCGCAGATCTCAACTGTATTTGCGAGGGCTTCGGGATGGTCAGGAAATATCTTGCCCATCTCATCGCTCGTCTTCATCCACTCCTGCTTCGTATAGAGCATTCGCTTCTCATCATCCAAATCAGCACGTGTGCTCAAGCAGATTAGACGATCGTGTGCCTCGGCATTCTCCTCATCCACAAAGTGAACATCATTGGATGCAATTATCTTTACATCATTTGCTTTGGCAAGCTCGATGATTTTTTTATTAACACCCTCTTGAATCTCACCAACCTCGTGGTTAGCACGTGCTACAGTCGCTTTGTGATGCTGCAATTCAAGGTAGTAATCCTCCCCAAATATGCTCTTGTGCCACTTCACAGCGGCATCTGCAGCCTCCAGATCGTTCTTCATGATCTTCTGCGAGATCTCACCTCCAAGACAAGCCGAACAGCAGATAATACCCTCTGAATATCTCTCCAAATCTTCGCGATCGGTACGAGGTCGCATATAGTAACCATCGGTCCATGCTCGTGAAACGATCTTCACTAGGTTGTGATATCCCGTGAGATTTTTAGCTAACAAGATAAGGTGATATCCACTCTGATCTGGCTTTCCATCCTTCTTTGTCTTTGCTCCGTGTCGCGCTACGTAGACCTCACAGCCGATAATAGGTTTGAACTTCAGCTTCTGCTTAAGCTCATATATCTTCTCATCGTTCTGCTCTTTGGTCTTTTTTATATCCTCGCCATCGGCCGCTGCATATGTCCCCTCCTCAATCGAGAGGTTGATCTTCTCCAGCTTTGCGATATCGCCCTTGAACCCCTTCTTCTTCTTGCCCAAAGTGTTGATAAACTCCTTGATGGCATACATCACACCATGATCTGTTACGGCAATGCCGGGCATACCATCGCCCATAGCCTTGTCAATAAGGCGTGCAACAGATGCTTGACCATCGAGGATCGAGTATTGAGTATGGACGTGAAGATGTACGAAGGGTTGGCTCATTAATTCAAAATAAAATTATTGCAACAAAGATAATAAAAAACTCTCGAACTTCACATCATTTTCTGATTAGAAGTTCGAGAGTTTTTCGAATTAATTTTTATGGGGTTACTCCGCAACGCACGCTCCAAGGATCGGCTGAGTTATAACACGCCCAAAGAAATCTCTCTCCATCTTAAGTTGTGGTAGCACACCATAATCACTCTTGTCGGAGGCTAGCTTTGGTACATCTTTACCACGATTGATCACCGCCTTATTTGTTGGGATCAGATCCTCGGCTGTCATAGTTTCAGCAATTGCGCCTCTAAAGCCCGGATCACCACCCAGTGGATTTGTATCCTTGTAGTCATTCTTGCTCTCAGGTCGCTCTGCGTTTATTGGGAGTGCATTTTCGCCATAAGCAAAATTAGGATCGTAGAGCTTGTATAGGTTGTTGTCAACCACAAAATCCAACTCTGCTAGCTCCGCAGATGTTAAATCTCTCACTATTGGCTCTCCGTTTTCATCCAGCTCGCCATCTGTTGTCATGAAGTCAAAGGCGCGATTGTGTACCACTCCATCCTCATCTACCCAATGCGACGATTTCGTGGCTCTCATCTGCACCGGAACGTAGAAGATATTGTTCATCACCGAAACTCCAGTAGCTGAAGTTGCGATCTCGAAGAAGTGCCCATTTGTGTAGTTGTCGCTTCGGCTATCTGTGCAGATAATCGTATTGTTGTAGATATAATTTTGATAAGGGCCAACATATCCATTGTTTGAGTGTCCATTAACAGTGACAAGGCAACCGTTGGTGCCGATCAACTTCTCGATCTCTTTCCCATCCTTATCTATCTCTTTTTGTCTCCACATCCAGTAACTATCCTGCTCGTTGTCATCTCTGTTGCGCCATCCATCATTAATGCTTATATTATATCTGTAGCAGCAGTTTTGGTTCTCGCCTAGTATCTCGACAAATCCTCCGCAGTTGTTTTTGCTCACGCTATACTGAATTACAACATCCTTATTCCCGATATCAATATGTGCTCCGCAACAATCCGCAATACCTCTCGACCCCTCGAAATAGTTCTTCTCAAAGAGAAAGTTTATACTTCTTACGAGCCACATACCACTTCCGCGTCCCCACATTCGAATATCATCGCGGCAGCCCGGATTTACAACCTTCGTCCTACGCATAACACTATTTCTAATTCCTGAGAATTGAGTTCCCGGACCTCCGATATTTATAGTAGAGCAATCCTCAATCAGTAGGTTGTTGATTGGAGACCAAGGGTCGCCATTGATCTTGATTCCGGTGTGGCTAACATTCGTCACGTGGCAATTTCTAACTGTTAGATTGTCAATCTGTGACCCCTCGGTGCGTGAAAAGGCGCGGATTCCCCAGCCATATAGACTCTCGCCATTTGTGCTCCACATTCTACATGGACGAATATCCGTAGGGGTATTTTCGTCATCTACATTATAATAATAGACATCGCTGACATTGATATTCTCGATCGTGATATCTCGAACCTTCTCGCCATTGGCATGGACAAAAACGGCATATCTATAGTCATTGTTACGATCTTGTGGGCGTATCATATACTCCTCGCCGGGAATAGTTCCGTTTGCAGTAATATTTAGATCTGTGACTATTACATTAGAGCTTCTATCTATCAAAACTCCAGCCGAATACCCCTTAAAATCGAGAGTTGCCTTCTGCTCTCCATAGCTTCCTATGTGTATTGTCGAGCTATTTTCTCCTTGATTGAGACCAATAAGCTCGATCGTTCCATAATGCTTCTCTCCACCTTTAAGCAGGATTTGATCACCGCCCGAGATCGATAGCTCCTCCAACTTCTGTAGCCCCTTTATAGCCTCGTTGGGTGACTCACCGCTGTTGTTGTCGTCTCCATTTGTTGGATCGACATAGATAGTACGGGTGAATTTTGCATCACCCTTATAGCCAATTTCGTTGTTCGGTGTTGCGAATGAATTGGTGAATGATTCGATGGGGTCGGATGCTGTAGACGAACAGCTTAGCAGTATGGCGGAAATTGCCACTGCGGCGATAGTTTTGATAGATCTCATATTTGGTTCTCTTTAGTTGGTTTTTTAGGCTTAATCTTACCAATTTAAAGATATAAAAATATAATTTATTTAACAAATTTATGGCATATATTTTGCTAAATAAATTATATATTGTTAACTTTATTGAGCCAAAACTATAACAAACCTTATAAATTTTACCACTATGAAAATTGATACGATGGTTGTACTTACGGAGTACGACACAGTAACACAAGCCGAAATGGTTAAATCTATCCTCGATGAGATGGGGATATGGTCAATGATCAACAATGAGTATATGTCAACAATCTACCCAACGGGTATTATGCCGGCACAAATCATTGTCATGCAGGATGATCTAGTTCGAGCGAAACGGACGCTTGAGAATATGGAGGTGGAGTCGGAAGAGGTGAGTGATGAGATAGCTTAATAGCGCTACTCATTCCATATCGTCCATGCAGACTCTGCTTGAGCAATCAACATCGCCTCACCATTGCAGATAGCGGCACCTTGTGACCTCCCACTAGCAAGAAACTTTGTGAGTGGGGGGTTATAGACCAAATCATACAAGAAGTGATCCTTAGTGAGAAACTCGTACGGAATATCAGGGGCGTTATCCACATCTGGGTAAGTTCCCACCGGGGTAGCGTTAATGATCAACTTATTCTCGGCAATTGTTTTAGCGTCGAGATCACCATATGTAATCCTACCCTCGCCAGCTTTGCGCGATATTATGCTATACTCTACGCCAATCTCCTTGAGTATATACTCTACAGCGAGTGACGCACCTCCCGTCCCAAGGATTAAAGCGTGATCTGGTCTCGCTCCATTGAGCAGGTTCAGCAACGAGCTTTTAAATCCGATAATATCGGTATTATATCCAATAAGATCATCCCCATCGATTTTCACACAGTTTACCGCTCCAACGGCCTCAGCCTCCACAGACAACTTCGTGAGATATTTCATCACCTGCTGTTTGTAGGGGATGGTGACATTAAACCCAGCGAGTTGAGGTGTCGAGCTCAACAGCTCCTCCAAATGGTCAATCGTTGGCAACTCATAAAGAGAATATACACACCCCTCAATGCCTTCACGCTCAAATTTTGCGGTGAAGTATTTCCCTGAAAACGAGTGGGGTAGATGCTCCCCGATAAGTCCGAATTTACGCATTTTATCTCATTTTATAACTTTCAATATCTTTGAATCCTAGAAGGAGCTCTTTCGTAGTTAATCGCTTTTTACCTGCTAGCTGTATTGAGTCAATCATTATAACACCATCGGCACAACCAACGGCTATGTAGCTCTTGTTGTCGCTCTTTATCTCCCCAATCTCCATTTGCCCCTCTTCGAAATGCACCTCAAAGATCTTTGCCGTTGTAGCCTCGCTTTCAGCTTTTGTTAGGTTGCACCACGCAGCAGGGTAGGGTGATAGACCTCTCACGAAGTTGCAGATTTGCTGGCCATTGCTAGCCCAATTGATCAAGCAATCTTGCTTAAATATCTTTGGAGCTGGCCTAAGAGTCGATTCGTCAATGTGTGCCTGTTCGATTGGTGTGACATTGCCACTAGCCAACTTCTCGACACTCTCGATGACAAGTTCAGGGCCGAGATTCATCAATCTTTCATATAGAGAACCAACATTCTCTGTCGCTCCAATCTCAACTTTTCGTTGCCCGATAATAGCACCTTGATCTATCTTCTCATTGAGCAGAAATGTTGTTATTCCACTCTCTGTGTCACCATTCATTATTGCGTGGTTGATAGGTGCAGCACCGCGATATTCTGGTAGCAGTGAGGCGTGTAGGTTGAATGTGCCGAACTTAGGCATTGCCCAGATTATTTGTGGTAACATCCTGAATGCTATGACAATAGCTAGATCTGCATTCCATGCCTTATAAGCCTCGACAAACTCCTCGTCACGAAGTTTTTCGGGCTGTAAGATTGGTAGTCCCAACCTTACAGCTTCGCGTTTCACATCGCACTCATATATCTTCTGACCACGTCCTGCGGCACGGTCAGGCGTTGTCACAACACCAACTACATTGTAGCCCGATTCGCAAAGCGCTCGAAGCGACGGCACAGCAAATTCTGGTGTGCCCATGAAGACGATTTTTATCTCTTTACTTATCACAGCTACAATAGTTTAGACCTAGTTTGTGTCCCATACGATCCTCCTTAGTTTTGAGATATCTAAGGTCGTGCTCATTAGGCTCGATCACAATTGGTACGATCTCCTCAATATGGAGTCCATACCCCTCAAGTCCTATACGTTTTGTCGGGTTGTTTGTCATTAGTCGCATCTTCGTGATACCCAAATCGTGAAGTATGCTTGCCCCTACGCCATAGTCGCGCTCGTCGGCATTGAATCCCAACTCTACGTTAGCATCCACTGTGTCATACCCCTCCTCTTGAAGTTTGTATGCTCTGATCTTATTGAAAAGGCCAATTCCGCGACCCTCCTGCATCAAGTATATTACAGCACCCTTGCCCTCTCTCTCTACCATCTGAAGCGAAGTGTGCAGCTGAGAGCCACAATCACATCGACGAGAGTGCAATATATCTCCCGTTGCACATGACGAATGGACACGAACCAATACCGGTTCATCTTTCTCCCAACTACCCTTTGTGATGGCCATATGCTCCAATCCATTGGATTTTTGGCGGAATATTGTGAGTTTGAAATCTCCATCAATGGTTGGCATATCAACAGTGTCACCATACTCGACAATCGACTCTTGCTTAAGACGATATGCAATCAAATCCTCGATAGATATCAACTTCATGTCGAATTTACGAGCTACCTTCTCAAGATCTGGCATACGTGCCATCGTTCCATCCTCATTCATGATCTCGATAAGCACTGCTGCTGGTTGGAAACCTGCCAAGCGAGCCAGATCAACAGCTGCCTCGGTGTGTCCCGGACGACGTAGCACACCCTTTTCGCGAGCGCGAAGAGGGTTGATATGTCCCGGGCGACCTAGATCAGTAGGTTTTGTATTCGGATCAGCGAGTGCACGAAGTGTAGCGGCACGATCATGGATAGATACTCCTGTTGTACAGCCATCATGCAGATAATCTACAGTAACTGTAAATGGAGTCCCCAAAAGCGATGTATTAGCCTGCTCCATCATCCCTAGCTCCAACTCAGCACAACGCTCCTCGCTAAGTGGTGCACACAACAATCCCCTTCCGTTCGATAGCATGAAGTTAACATCAGCCTCTGTAATTTTTTCAGCTGCCATGATGAAATCACCCTCATTCTCTCGATCCTCATTGTCAACAACAATGATCATCTTACCGGCACGGAAATCCTCAATCGCCTCCTCAATCGTATTCAAAATAAATTTTTCGCTCATTACTATATTTATTGTTTTTTTATCTTTTTTGGTATAACTAACTTGTAGAGTTTTTTTGCAACTCCGATATATAGATCTCGGTCAAATATTGCCGAGTCATTGTTTGCTTTGTAGGTTAGATACATGGCGATAGGTGTCAAAATATATGCCGATATCCACATTCCTGCAATTGCATCCCACGTCCCCTCTTTTGCCATCTTTTCGCCCGTGAGCGATATTATATAGTAGATAACAAAGAATATTACCGAGATCACAATTGGCATTCCCAATCCTCCCTTTCTAATGATCGCACCAAGAGGTGCACCAATCAAGAAGAAAATAATGATCGAGATAGGGGTTGAGAGCTTTTTGTGCCACTCCACCTTACTAAGGTATAACCGTTTGAGCCCCAGTTTGGTATTCTCCTCATCATATGAGAACATATTTCGCGAGTTCTTAGCTTGCCGCCTTGCGTTGGTCCATATTGCCTGTTTCCCTCTCGTATCTAGATTGTCGATAGAGTCAAGTACCATAATCCCTCCCATGCCTGTTTTGTCAACCTTTATTGAGTCTGGCAGTAGCAGAACTGAGTGGTCGGCCGAGAAGATCTGTTTTTTGAGTAGAGGTTCATATGATTGCACCATCGATTGATTCACCATACGCCCCAGAGAGTCTATATCGCCTTGTAACTCCGTGATGTTCAGCGTCTGACTACCTCTAAATGCGTCAGCATCTGTTCGTTGCCCCATCGAAAAACCCTCCATTGGCAGTACGCCATGTTGCATTTCGAATGTGTTGTGTCGAAGTTCGCTTTTGTTGTACCAATTCGATGATCGAGTCTGTTCGTAGGTGTGACCATGAAATAGTGTCACCAGTAGCATCTCTTTGTCATCCGATAGTCGAATATATCCCGAATCGGCAACTGTTGTCATCATATCGCCACTCGATTTGCGATTATCATAGATCAGAACATTTCGTAGGAGCTTCGTCTTTGGGTCTTGCTCGCCAACGCGTATGCTCATATTCTCGATACCATTGAAGAAGAGACCATCCTTGAACTCTATAACCTGCTTTTGTCGTCGAATGTCATATATAATGCTATACATCTGTTTGTTAGCATATGGAACCAGATCATTCACAATAAAGAAGCTACAGACAGATACCGTAAAGACAACATATATTAGTGGCTCAATAATGCGCATCAGCGACATTCCGGCCGATTTCATTGCGAGTAGCTCATAATTCTCACCCAAATTACCCATCGTCATGATCGCTGCAAAGAGCATCGAAAGGGGTAGTCCTAGTGGGATCATATTGACCATTGCGTAGCTCATAAGTTCGATAATGATCCACGCATCTAGACCCTTACCAACCAATTCATCGATATATCGCCAGACGAAATTCATCATCAGGACGAACATTACGATGAAGAAGGTGAGGATCATCGGCCCTAGATAGGATTTGAGGACAAGACGGTGTATACTCTTCATTATTGTGTTATGGATCTTAAACGCTAAAAAGTTATTTCGACCGCAAAGATATAACTTTTATGGTAACTAAGCGTAAAAGAGTCGACAAATATTGTTGTATTGCTATCCATATTACCTAATTATTGCTATTATGTGCGAGGTAATTTGCATTAAATTACTAATTGTCTTGGGTAGCCCAAGTTTTATTTGTAGATTTGTGAGAATATATAATAGTAAAAAGAATAATTTCGAATGTCACAACGTGTATCATTTCACACTTTGGGTTGCAAACTCAATTTTTCAGAAACTTCGACTCTTGCACGTCACTTTGAGCAGGGCGGATTTGTGAGGGTTGAACCAACTGCAGAGTCTGACATATGTGTTATAAATAGCTGCTCAGTTACGGAGCACTCAGATAAGAAATGCCGTAACCTTATAAGAAAATTGCATCGCAGAAATCCAGCTGCAATAATCGCCGTGACGGGGTGTTACGCACAGCTAAAACCCAATGATATAGCAGTAATAGATGGTGTAGATATAGTCTTGAGTAACAACGATAAAGGTGATTTATTTAAAGCAGTAGTTGCGCTGTCGTCTAAGGGGCGTGATGAGTCACCACTCGTGACAAGTTGCACCACCGATGAGTTAACATCTTTCTTCTCGGCCTTTTCGAGCGGAGATCGTACTCGAGCCTTTCTAAAGGTGCAGGATGGGTGTGATTACAAGTGTTCGTACTGTACGATTCACTATGCACGAGGTGCAAGTCGCAACGCTCCGATTGCGGATTTGGTCGGGCAGGCTGAGGCGATCGCAGCGGCTGGTCAGCGTGAGATTGTGATAACTGGTATTAATACGGGTGACTTTGGAAGAACCACTGGCGAGAAGTTTATCGATCTACTTCGTGCATTGAATAGTGTTGAGGGGATAGATCGCTATAGGATATCATCGATCGAACCAAACCTATTGACAGATGAGATAATTGAGTTCTGTGCATCGTCCAAAAAGTTCCAACAGCACTTTCATATACCGCTGCAAAGTGGTTCTGATAGAATTTTGGGGCTCATGCGTCGTCGATATACAACGACAAAGTTTGCTGATCGCATAACCACAATTCGGCGATATATGCCAGATGTATTTATCGGCATCGATGTGATTGTCGGCTTCCCGGGTGAGAGTGACGAACATTTCCAAGAGACGTATGATTTTCTGGAGAGTCTTGCACCTTCGTTCCTTCACATCTTCCCATTCTCGGAGCGTAAAGGGACGCCAGCGGTTGATTTCGAGGGGAAAGTTCCACCACAAGTGGCGACTCAGAGGGCTGCAAAGCTGGAGGAGTTGAGTAGTAGACTGCATAGTGAGTTCTGCAAAAAAGCAGTTGGGCAAGTGGCGGAGGTGCTATTTGAGAGCACGGTGAAGAGTGGGATGATATTTGGTTATACGGGTGAGTATCGAAGGGTGAAAGTTGAATTTAACAAGGAGCTAATCAATAAGATTGTGGATGTGAAGATCGTTGAGGTCGATGAGAGCGGGGTTGCGGATTTGATTGGAGTAGCTCCAGAATAGATAAAATATGAGCTATGGAGGTAATTTTTGAGATAGAGTATAGGGTAGAGTCCAATCAACAACTATGGATTGATGGCGATATCACAGCTCCTATGTCATCGATAGATGGCGAAAAATGGAGCGTTAATTTGGAGCTAGCTCCGGGAGAGTATCGCTACAGCTATCTGGTTAGAACTGAAGGTGACGTAGTACGCAAAGAGGAGGGTAGTGACCATACTCTAGCGGTAACAGAATGTGTAGAGTTAATACATAAGGTTGATTGCTGGGCTCTAGAGCCTGAGAGCAGGCCCCTAAGTTCAGCTCTATTTACTAAATCGGTCTTTAGAAGAGTTGCGCCCAAGGGGGTAGAGTATAAGCCAAACACAACTTTTTTGGAGTGCTATTGCCCCAGAGTAGAGCCACACCAAAGTTTGGTAGTTGTGGGTGTTAGCAAGGAGTTTGGCCATTGGGATGCCTCTTGTGGGTTGATTATGGCTGATGGAGATTTCCCGATGTGGCGTGTTGCCATCGATCCGGTTAAGAGCCATACGGAGTATAAATTCGCAATTGTAGATACCCTTAGTCGCGAGGTTGTAGCGTGGGAGAGTGGTGAAAACCGTATGCTAGTGCCAAATGATACCGTTAACCAAACAGATCGATCAACCCTCTCAATTATCTCGAATACCCCTCCCTTATTTGATCTCAAACTATGGCGCGGAACAGGTGTCTCAATCCCAGTCTTTTCGCTTAGAACAGAGAATAGCATGGGCGTAGGAGATTTTGAGGATATAAAGAAGATGGTCGATTGGGCTGTCGAACATGGGATGAGCGTGATCCAGATACTACCTATCAACGACACTACGATGGGGGGCACGTGGGAGGATTCATACCCATACAATGCCAACTCAACTATCGCCTTGCACCCTCAATATCTAGCATTGAGAAGTGTTGGAGAGATAGAGGACCAGAGCATCGAGCAGAGGGCTAAGGAGCTTAATTCGCTACCTCAGATAGACTACACAGCAATGAGTGAGTTGAAGATGGAGGCTCTTCGAAATATCTATTCCAAGAAAATGCGAAGTGTGCGCCTAACGAAAAGTTACCGCGAATTTTTGAAGTCAAATAGCTGGTGGTTAGAGTCATATGCTCTCTTTTCGCACTTGAGAGATATCTATAAAACTCCATATTTCGCTGAGTGGGGTGATGATGCAATCTATAATCCGAGTCTAATAAAAAAGTACTCAAAGAGCGCAAAAGAGCAGATTGAGTTCTACTACTTCTTGCAGTATCACCTCCATATGCAGCTGCTCGATGCATCGCAGTATGCACGTGAAAGAGGTGTCGCCCTAAAGGGAGATATCCCAATTGGAATAAGCCGTACAAGTGTGGATGCATGGCTCTATCCATATCTATTTAACATGGGTCGTCAAGCAGGTGCACCTCCTGATCCATTCTCCGACTTAGGACAGAATTGGGGCTTCCCAACATATAATTGGGATCGAATGGCGGAGGATGGTTACGCTTGGTGGCGAGCACGTTTCGAGAAGATGGCTGAGTATTTCGATGCCTATAGAATTGACCATATATTGGGTTTTTTTAGAATATGGTCTATACCGATGGACTCTATACATGGCCTTATTGGGCAGTTTAGCCCTGCTCTCCCATACTCTATCTCTGAGATCGAAGCGAGTGGATTCCCCTTTGCGAAGCACCATACCGCACCATATATAACAGATGAGATACTTGCAGAGGGTTTTGGCGATATCGACAAGAGTGAATATTTCGAGGCTGTTGATGATCTCCACTATCGATTTAGAGAGGGGTATGACTCTCAGCGAAAAGTGGCGCAAAATGTAGATGATGTTGAGCTGCGAGAGAAGTTGATGTTGCTTCATAACGAAATATTGTTTGTTGAGGATATAAAGCAACCGAACCACTACCATCCACGAATAATGGGTGCATGGTCTGTGGTCTACAAATCGCTTGCGAAGTGGGAACAGAAGGCCTTTGATCAACTACACGATGATTTCTATTATCGTCGCCACAATGATTTTTGGCGTGATAGCGCTATGGAGAAGCTACCAACGTTGATATCGGCAACCGATATGTTGGTGTGTGGAGAGGATTTGGGTATGATTCCAGATTGTGTGCCCGAGGTTATGAAACGAGAGCAGATCCTCTCATTGGAGATTGAGCGTATGCCGAAGGGTTTTGGATTGCAGTATGATGATCCGGCGCGATATCCATATCTATCAGTCTGCACTTGCTCGACTCATGATATGTCGACTATAAGGGGATGGTGGCAAGAGGATAGGGAGCTTACGCAGAGTTATTATAATAGTGCAATGGGGCTGGAGGGTGATGCGCCAGAGGAGTGTAGTGCACAGATCGCGAAGCGTATTATAGATCGGCATTTGGCCTCGCCGGCAATGCTGACAATTTTACCTTGGCAGGATTGGATGGCGATGGATGAAGAGTTACGTAATCCAGACGTTGATTCTGAGCGAATTAACGTTCCAGCGAACTCTCGCCACTATTGGCGATATCGTATGCACATGGCGTTAAAGTAGAAAATTTTGCAGGAATATTTGGTAGAGTCAAAAAAAGTCTCTATATTTGCAGCACCAAAAGGGAAAGCACGGCAATCCACAAGGAAAGCAGAGTAATCCACTTGGTAACCGGAGAATTCGTAGCTCAGCCGGTAGAGCACATCACTTTTAATGATGGGGTCCTGGGTTCGAGCCCCAGCGAGTTCACCAAACATAGATGAAAATCTAAGTAAAGCCTTGATAATCACACGATTATCAAGGCTTTTTCTTTTTGGGTATATGCAGGATATAGCTAAATATTGCAAAAATCACAGGTGAGATAGGTGGACTTAATTCTCCACCGAAAAACTCCACCTATCTTGATTCTTATTCACTGATTTTCAGCGTTTTACACGTTGCGTATCTCAGTCATAATAACTAATTTTACAACCGTTAAAACAAAGTATTATGACAATGCAGAGAAACTATTTTTCAGTCCTCTTCTTTATTAAGAGGACGAAGCTACTA
>JBCQTX010000085.1:0-4489 GCA_047174605.1 Rikenellaceae bacterium
TGATGCCGCTCGCGAGGGTGGTCTTAAATTCTAATAGGAGTTATGACAAACAGTAATATTAAAGTACGCACAAGCGACATCGAGCTAAAGGATAAACTCGTAAGCATCCAGCGTGTAACAAAGGTTACGAAGGGTGGTCGTACATTTACTTTCTCGGCGATTGTCGTAGTAGGTAATGAGAATGGCGTTGTTGGTTTTGGTTTGGGTAAAGCCTCTGAGGTTACTACAGCCATCGCTAAGGGCGTTGAAGATGCAAAGAAGAATTTGGTTAAGATACCTATCATCAACGGAACAATTCCTCACAAGCAGGAGATGCGTTATAGCGGTTCAGTTGTTATGATTCGTCCAGCTGCTCCGGGAACTGGAATCATCGCGGGAGGTGCGATGCGTGCAGTGTTGGAGTCAGTAGGAATCCACAATGTCTTGGCTAAGAGTAAGGGTTCATCGAACCCACACAACTTGGTGAAGGCTACAGTTGGAGCGTTGTGCGAGTTGCGTGATGCTTACTCAGTAGCTCAGGTTCGTGGCATCTCTATGACAAAGGTCTTTAACGGTTAATCTTAAGGAGGAAATAAAATGTCAAGATTGAAAATCACACAGTACAAGAGCCGTTGTGGCGCGACAGATCGTCAGCGCAAAAACCTCGATGCTTTGGGACTACGCAAGATCAACATGAGTGTAGAGCATGATGCTTCACCAATCATTTTGGGAATGGTAGAGCGCGTAAAGCACCTTGTTAAGGTCGAGGAGGTTAAATAAATTTTAACGATTTAAGCTAATAAGTAGATGGAACTTAATAATCTAAAACCCGCTAAGGGTTCAACACACCACCAGAAGCGTATCGGACGTGGTGCAGGATCAGGACATGGTGGCACAGCAACACGTGGTCACAAGGGAGCACAGTCTCGTTCTGGTTACTCACGTAAGTTGGGCTTCGAGGGAGGTCAGATGCCATTGCAGCGTCGTCTTCCTAAGTTCGGATTCACCAACATTAATCGTGTAGAGTTCAAGGCTATCAACCTTTCAACATTGGAGGAGTTGGCTTCTAAGAGCTCACTTACAGAGATCACATTCGAGGCGTTGCAGGCAGCAGGATTTGCATCACGCAACGATAAGGTAAAGATCTTGGGTAATGGTTCGGTAAGCACAGCTTTGAAGGTTACAGCTCACGCATTCTCGAAGAGTGCAGAGGCTGCAATTGTAGCAGCTGGAGGATCAGTAGAAAAATTGTAGGTTACTTAAAAACCGAAAACTATGAATACTTATATCATTGTTGGAATACTCTTTCTGGTTGTCGCAATCGTATTGGGAACCAACAAAAAAGTAGTTGAGACGATCAAAAATATATACAAGATCGAGGAGCTTCGTCAACGTGTAATCTACACGTTGGGAATCCTCCTTGTATATCGTTTTGGTAGTTTCGTAGTTATTCCGGGTATCAACCCAAATCTTTTGGGTGAGGGATCAGCATTAGCAAGTCAGATGGATAGCAATGGCCTTTTGGGGCTGCTAAACGTATTCTCTGGCGGTGCATTTGGTAATGCCTCTATCTTTGCACTCGGAGTAATGCCTTATATCACCGCTTCTATCATTATTCAGTTGTTGGGTATGATGATACCTTACTTCCAGAAGTTGCAGAAAGAGGGTGAGAGTGGGCGCCGTAAGATGAACCAGTGGACAAGATTCCTGACAATTGGCGTATTGCTGTTGCAGGGTCCTGGTTATATTGCGAATCTTTTCAACCAAGTGCCAGCGGCATTTATCTATGGTAATTCATTCGGATTTGTGCTCTATGCAACAACTGTTTTGATTGCCGGTACGATGTTTGTGATGTGGTTGGGTGAGAAGATTACCGATAAGGGTATCGGAAATGGAGTGTCGTTGATCATCATGATCGGAATCATCGCACGCCTTCCGCACGCTCTATTGGCTGAGGTAAATGCTCGCTTCCAGACTTCAGATGGATCAGCTATCATGTTGATTTTGGAGTTGGTAGTGTTGGCTCTAGTCTTTATGGCTACTATTGCTTTGGTTCAAGCGGTTCGCAAGATCCCGGTTCAATATGCTAAACGTATCGTAGGTAACAAGCAGTATGGTGGTGTACGTCAGTACATTCCATTGAAGATGAATGCGGCAAACGTTATGCCAATCATCTTTGCTCAAGCCTTGATGTTTATCCCAATGTTGTTCGTCGAGGTAGCTCCGGGATTCGCTGGAGTATTCGCAGACGTTCGCGGATTTTGGTATAACTTCACGTTGGCAGTTATGGTGATTGCATTTACATATTTCTACACCGCAATCATCGTAAACCCTCAAATGATGGCAGACGATATGAAACGTAATGGTGGTTTCATTCCGGGTGTTAAACCGGGAAAGAACACTGTAACGTATATCGATACCGTTATGACAAGAATCACCCTTCCGGGCTCTATCTTCTTGGCTTTGGTGGCTATTATGCCATCTCTAGCGATGAAGTTTATGAACATTCAGCAGGCGTTCGCCTATTTCTATGGTGGAACATCATTGTTGATTATGGTAGGAGTAGTTCTTGATACTCTAAAGCAGATCGAGAGTTACCTTTTGATGCGTCACTATGACGGTCTTATGAAGACAGGTCGTATTCAGGGACGTAATTAACGAGGAGTTATTTTGAGTCAGAGAATGATACATTTGAAGAGCGACGAGGAGATCGAGTTGATGCGTGAGAACAACTTGTTGGTGAGTAAAACACTAGCGGAGGTTGGTAAACACATCAAGGCGGGAGTCTCAACAAAGGAGCTAGATCGCGTGGCAGAGGATTTTATCCGTGCTCATGGAGCTGTTCCGGCGTTTTTAGGATATCAGGGTTTCCCTGCAACATTGTGTATTTCGATCAATGATCAGGTAGTTCATGGTATTCCATCTGAAAAGTGTATCCTCAAGGATGGAGATATAGTATCGGTAGATTGCGGTACTTTTATGAAGGGGTTTGTTGGTGATTCGGCATATACGTTTGCCGTTGGAGAGATCGCTGCCGATGTGCAGCAACTACTCACAGTCACCAAAGAGGCTCTTCGCAAAGGTGCGGCGCAGGCCAAAGTTGGAAATCGCATAGGCGATATCTCAGCAGCAGTACAGGCGTACTCAGAGAGCTTTGACTATGGCGTGGTTCGGGAGTTAGAGGGACATGGATGTGGGCGTAACATGCACGAAGCGCCCGGTGTTCCTAACTACGGAGCGCGCGGCAGAGGACCGTTACTCAAGAAGGGTATGGTGCTCTGTATAGAACCGATGATCAATATGGGAGGCAAAGCGGTTGTCTTCGAGCGCGACGGATGGACAGTTCGCACGAAAGATCGCAAACCATCGGCACACTTCGAGTGGGCAGTAGCGGTGGGCACAGAGGGCCCCGACATATTGACAGATTTTACGATTATCGAACAGTCAATAAATTAGAAACTTTTAAGACTCATTATGGCAAAACAGACTGCTATTGAAAGGGACGGAACAATCATCGAGGCGTTGAGTAATGCAATGTTTCGAGTGGAGTTAGATAACGGCCACGTTATCACCGCCCATATCTCGGGTAAGATGCGTATGCACTACATCAAAATCTTACCAGGCGATAAAGTAAAGGTTGAGATGACACCTTACGATTTAAGTAAAGGACGCATCTCATTCAGGTACAAATAATCAGGGGGGCGAGTTAAGCTGCTTGTGTGGGGGCTGGAGCGTTATTGCAACGCGCGGCAACTTCGGGAGTAGGTTATTCACTCACCACGAATGCTTCAAAAACAATGAAAGTAAAAGCATCAATTAAGAAGAGATCGGAGGATTGCAAGATCGTGCGTCGTAAAGGAAAGCTTTACGTGATCTGCAAGAAGAACCCTAAGTTCAAAATGCGCCAAGGGTAACCCGTTAAACGATTAATCGAAAAAGAAAAAGTATTTATGGCACGTATAGTCGGTGTAGATTTACCAAAAAACAAGAGAGGTGAGATTGCCTTGACTTATATCTATGGTATTGGTCGCAGCACATCTCGCAATATTCTCGATGAGGCAGGCATTAGCTATGACCTCAAAACAGATGATTGGAATGACGATCAGATTGCAGCAATTCGTTCTACTATTGCCAACATGGGAATCAAAGTAGAGGGAGAGTGTCGCTCGGTCGTACAGCTCAATATCAAGCGATTGATGGATATCGGATGTTACCGAGGAATCCGTCACCGTTTGGGTCTTCCAGTTCGCGGACAGAGCACAAAGAACAACGCTCGTACACGTAAGGGACGTAAGAAGACAGTCGCAAATAAGAAAAAGGCAACTAAGTAATAGGTAGAGTTATGGCAAAGAAAACTGGAACAGTTAAGAAGAAGGTTGTTAAGGTTGGCGCACAGGGAATGGTTTATGTGCACTCAACATTCAACAACGTCATCATTACAATCACTAACGAGGTTGGTGATGTAATCAGCTGGTCTTCAGCAGGTAAGATGGGATTCCGTGGATCAAAG
>JBCQTX010000032.1:0-23265 GCA_047174605.1 Rikenellaceae bacterium
ATTGCTGGTGCGTTAACTTTTTCCGTCATCCTGAACTTGATTCAGGATCCCGCGAAGAGTCTGAAACATTGATAGTTAGGGATCCTGAATCAAGTTCAGGATGACGGGTGTGGAGTATTTTGATTTTTAAATCGAAAAACAATTAATTAGTTGTATCTATCTGTTGTTCAGTACATTACGTTAAATAAAAGTTAACGCACCACTAGTATATCGCCCTATTAAAATATTTTTTATTAACTTTGTGATAGTTAAATAAAGTTATTACAATGAATAATTATATCAAGATTGCATCATGCGCTGCGATGGTAGCACCATTGGCATCATGCGTAGCCCAGAGTGAAGTACGACCTAATGTCGTTATTATATTTACCGATGACCAAGGTTATCAGGATTTGGGCTGTTTCGACTCTCCAAAGATTAAAACTCCAAATATTGATGAATTAGCAAAGGATGGTATGCTCCTCTCTAGTTTTTATGTCTCTGCATCGGTCTCTAGTGCTTCACGAGCAAGCCTCATGACGGGTCGTCTCAATACAAAAAATGGGGTTTACGGAGCGCTATTTCCGAGTGATGCTGGACTTCCTAGCAGTGAGGTCACACTAGCTGAATCGCTTCGAGAGGTTGGTTACGCAACAGGTATATTTGGCAAGTGGCATTTGGGGGATCTGGATGGTGAGCTTCCGTTGGATCAGGGTTTCGACGAGTTCTACGGCACACCATTTAGCAATGATATGTATATTGGCAGCACTCATAAATTCGACAACAACGTCAAATTTAGAGAGGGATACACACTCGAAAAAGCAGAGTACGAGCAGACGCTAACACTCACTAGGGAGATGGCAAAGCCACATTTTAAACAGATCCTCAATAAAGTGCCGCTATTTGAAGGAGATAAAATCATCGAGTATCCGTTTGACCAGTCGACCTCAACTAAACGCTATATAGATCGAGCAATTCAATTCATCAAGAGCCATAAAGATGAACCATTCTTCGCCTATATCACCCCTAATATGCCACACATCCCACTCTCGGCATCGGAACAATTTAGAGGTACAAGTGAAGGTGGTCTCTATGGTGATTGTATTGAAGAGATTGATTGGAACGTTGGTCGATTGTTGACTATGTTGGAGGATGAGGGTCTAAGCGACAATACTATCGTTATATTCGCAACAGATAATGGCCCTTGGGTCACACTCGGGGATAGATCTTTGGCAGGTCATGCCGATCCGTTGCGCGAGGGTAAATTCTCACAATATGAGGGTGGAGTTCGCACACCATGCGTTGTTCGTTGGCCCAGAGTTGTTCCTGCTGGCACAGAGAGCGACAATATTGTTGCAAGCATCGATATCTACCCCACTATTATGCACTATGCTGGCGTAGATAGAATCAATCACGATATTGATGGAATAGATCAATCTTCGCTCTTTGAGAATCCTGAGACAGTTGTTCGAGATGAGTATCTATATGTTCGTTATGGTAAGCCATATGGTATTCGTAAGGGTGATTGGGTCTATCTTCCTAAGTCGGGTGCATATAAGCCTGAGACGAATATAGGGCCAGAGCTCTTCAACATAAAGAGCGACATAGGTCAATATGAGAATCTATACACCAAATATCCAGAGAAGGTTGCGCAAATGCAGGAACTTCTAGATAAATATTAACTATCATTCCTAAAAAAGGGGATTGATTTCGCTACTATGCGGCCTGAACTGATTACGCAATTATCTCCCCCTTGTTCCGAAGTGGAGCGAGTGTAGCGGCCAACCTTCGGAACTTCGCAACTTGATTGCGCTTCAAATCTATATTCAAGGGGGCGTTATAGGTCGAGAAGTTGAAGATCTTGCGAGGTCTAAACTTCGCTGAGACTCTGCGACATACATATTCGGTTGCTAAAAGATATTGAAACATCTCGTATCGGTGGCGATCGTCACTAGGGCTAAGCGATGGATCTCCATACTTCTCATTGGCGTATTTATAGATAGCCATCGAGACGAGCTGCTGAGTCGTTGGATTAGGTGAGACAAGGCCGTTGTATTGCCATACGCATAGCAGGTGATCGGGGATCTTGTTTGTTGTGAGGTTGGGAGTGCTATCTATCAGCCGTAGGCTCTCCTCGTATAGTGATTCTAGGTTCTGCATCTTTTTCATGGTTTCTGTTCACTACATCCAACCAAAAAAGAATGGCACGGACTAAACCTATCAGTAATCGAGGCACTGGTATACCCATGGCAACAGACAAGCAAGCCCGTACCATAGGAATACAGTACGAGCGTTGCACATAGTCTCTTGTTACCATTAGAAAATTACCAGTTTTCGATTACAAGTTCTTACGCGAACGCAAATATAATATTTTAAATTCGGATTCCTCCGATATGTTTCTTGCGCAAAGATAGTGATTTTCTCGAAACTCTCATAATACATAGCGATATTTAAGTAGGGTAAAATAATTATTGGTGTGTTTTTAAGAGTGCTATTGGAGATGAGATTTTTTGCAATTGAATCGAAAATATAGTTATTCTATATTGAGATTTAATAGTAAAAAATATCGCTCCGAGAGTGCTGTTAAAAATATGGCAATAATTGTTTTACACTACTTATCTTTGACCTCACTAAGAACCAGATATAAAAATGGGTGACCACCAGCCTACACACTGATAATCACCCATTGGTTGTGGAGATGGCGGGAGTCGAACCCGCGTCCAAACAAGGAGCCCGAAGGCTTTCTACACGCTTAGTCGTAACTATTGATCCTTCTGCTATGAGCTGGCTGACGACCGCCGACTCACAACCCCAGTCCCTAAATTTCGCAGATCGATCGAGACACCCCGACCCACTATCTCTTAATTTTTTGATACCCCATATTCAGACCTATCTTAAAGAGCGGAACCAGATCTGAGGGATACTCGTTGCTCGACCTCCTTGGATCATGCAATTAAGCCCTATTAATCTAATTAATTAGGCAGCGAGTGCATAGCTGTTATTGCCATTTGAAATTTGAGCATTAGGATTTACGAGCCACCACACAAAGCTCGGCGTGCTTACAATCAAACTCTACCTGCTGTCAAAACCGGTCATCCCCGTTTCGCGTAACATTTAAAATCTTACATTAGTAAGTAGAGCGCAAAGATAGAAAAAAATATGGGAAATAGATTGATTTTTTGAAAAAAATAGATACCTTTGTGAATAATAATATAGAAAATATCATGAATCCAACCGAGCCTGTTATATCTCTACACAACGTATCTATATATAATGCCGACGACTCATATGGCCGCCTATCGATCTCCGAGATGGTCAAACGTGGTAGCTTAGTATTAGAGGATGTAAACCTCGATGTCCACCCCGGCGAATTCGTATTCCTCATAGGTCGTGTGGGAAGTGGCAAGAGCTCCCTGCTAAAGACTCTCTATGCGGAACTATCGCTGATGGTTGGCGAAGGGTATGTTGTTGGGTATAACCTCCGGAAGTTGAAGAACCGCGATATTCCCTACCTCAGACGCAAGATGGGTATCGTATTCCAAGATTATCAGCTCCTGCCCGATCGCAATGTTTATATGAACCTCCACTACGTGATGAAGGCCACAGGGTGGAAGAGCGAAAAGAGCATCAAGAATAGAATCGAGGAGGTGTTGGGATTGGTAAACCTACAGACCAAAGATTATAGAATGCCACACGAACTATCCGGCGGAGAGCAGCAACGACTCGTGATTGCACGTGCACTACTCAACTCACCAGATCTGATACTTGCCGACGAGCCGACGGGAAACCTCGACCCTATCACCACAAAGGAGATAATGGAGCTATTCAAGAAGATCTCGGAGAATGGCTGCGCGGTGGTGATGTCGACACACAACACTACCCTACTGGAGAGCTACCCATCCAAAGCGATACTCTTCTCGCATAACAAGATCAAGGAGGTAGACCTGAGGGCAACGACACAAGAGTAATTAAAATAGAGGTATGATAGAATCTGTTTAGCAGAAAATCTTAAACAGATTCTAATAAAAGGGGCTGCATATTTTGTAGTTCATAAATATAAATCGTATCTTTGTGAAGATTAATAGACAATTTTTTCATCAGAATGAGCACAGAACAAGAGGTAACACAACAGAACGGCGAATACTCAGCATCTAACATCCAAGTACTCGAAGGACTCGAAGCGGTACGCAAAAGACCGGCGATGTATATCGGAGATACGGGAGAGAAGGGATTGCATCACCTTGTATATGAGGTGGTAGACAACTCTATCGATGAGGCATTGGCTGGCCACTGTACACACATAGACGTTACGATTAACGAAGATAACTCAATCACGGTTCGTGATAATGGACGTGGTATCCCGGTTGATTACCACGAGAAAGAGAAGAAGTCAGCTCTGGAGGTGGTACTTACGGTGCTACACGCAGGAGGTAAGTTTGACAAGGGTAGCTACAAGGTATCTGGAGGATTGCACGGAGTGGGTGTATCGTGTGTAAATGCACTATCTACACTCTTGATCGCGGAGATCCACAAGGATGGCAAGATCTATCGCCAGTCATACTGCAAGGGTACGCCAACATCTCAGGTTGATATCATTGGAGAGTGCGAGGATCGTGGAACATCGGTAACATTTAAGCCAGATGCGGAGATCTTTACACAGACTACAGTATATAAATATGATATCCTAGCCAAGCGCCTACGTGAGCTTGCATTCCTAAACAAGGGAATCCACCTATCACTCACAGATAAGCGAGTAGACGAGGATAACCAAGAGGTGAAAAGCGAGGAGTTCTACTCGGAGGAGGGACTCAAGGAGTTTGTGAAGTATTTGGATGCTACGCGCGGAGAGTCGATCGTGGAGTCAATCATCTATATCGACACTGAGAAGAATGGTGTTCCGGTAGAGGTTGCTATGCAGTACAACAACTCATTCTCGGAGAATGTACACTCATATGTCAACAACATCAATACACACGAGGGAGGTACACACCTTACGGGATTCCGTCGCGCACTGACACGTACACTGAAGAAGTATGCGGATGAGTCGGGAATGTTGGCGAAGTTGAAGTTTGAGATCAATGGAGATGACTTCCGCGAGGGTCTTACAGCGGTTGTATCGGTTAAGGTTGCAGAGCCACAGTTTGAGGGTCAGACAAAGACTAAGCTGGGAAATGATGAGGTCTCGGCAGCGGTAGACCAAGCGATGTCGACGGCACTAAACGCATATTTGGAGGAGAACCCGAAGGATGCACGTGCGATTGTGCAGAAGGTTATATTGGCTGCTACGGCTCGTCATGCAGCTCGTCATGCACGTGAGATCGTGCAGCGCAAGACGGTTTTGTCGGGTGCAGGTCTTCCGGGCAAGTTGACAGATTGCTCTAGTAGAGATCGTTCGGTGGCGGAGATATTCCTTGTCGAGGGAGACTCGGCGGGTGGTACGGCTAAGCAGGGTCGTGATCGTAACTTCCAAGCTATCATGCCATTGCGTGGTAAGATCTTGAATGTGGAGAAGGCTCAGGAGCACAAGATGTGGGAGAATGAGGAGATCAAGAATATGTTTACGGCTTTCGGAGTATCGATCGGAACAGAGGATGATAGCAAGGCGTTGAATATCGCGAAGTTGCGTTACAACAAGATCATCATCATGACCGATGCCGATGTCGATGGAAGTCACATTGCGACATTGATCCTAACGTTCTTCTTCCGCAAGATGAAGGAGTTAATAGAGAATGGCCACGTCTATATCGCTACCCCACCGCTATACCTTATTAAGAAAGGAAAGCAGGAGAGATATTGCTGGAGCGAGAGCGAACGCGAGGAGGTGATCTCGGAGTTTGGTGGCAAAGGTATTCATATCCAACGATATAAAGGACTTGGAGAGATGAATGACATGCAGCTATGGGACACAACGATGAATCCAGAGACGCGTATCCTACGACAGGTTACAATCGACAATGCTGTGGAGGCTGACCGTGTATTCTCAATGTTGATGGGCGATGAAGTTCCACCACGTAGAGAGTTCATTGAGAAAAATGCACACTACGCAAATATTGACGCATAAAGGGGGAGGGCTAACTAGGATAACTAAGGGCTGTGGTGCTAACTAGGGCAACTAAGGGCTAAGTGATTGATAACTAGAAAAATATATAATCGTAGAGTGAGGTGAGGCAATCATCTCACTCTATTAATATAATAATGTATGAATCTTCGATACCTATTCAACAGTGGTAAAAACAACAAGATAAAGTACTATCTTAGAAGTCACCTGCAATGTGCAATTCCACGCGGCATATTTAGTAGTGCGCTGAACTCTGCACTTGACTCATTCAATTCGCTCCCAACTAACGAACAGCGCTATATAATGGAGAGAGTAGAGTACTACTGCAAACTACCCAAGGCGACCACAGAGAGCGACATAAGAAAACTCCTACCCGAGGGATCACCCCAACTCAAGGATCATACGCTGAGCAAAAGAGGCAAATACCCAAGCTCGTATTTCTTTGATACATACGAATTTACGCGCTATTTCAACCTCGAGTTTAGATGGAATCATCTCTTTGGGGATATCAACTATGTTCCGGATGTACCATCGATAACTAAGAGCCGCCCAATTGGGGATCACAATAGCTATTCGGTACTGATGAAGTTGAATAAAAATCGACACTTCATTAGGGTAAAGGATCACAAATCATTCGCGGAGAAGAGCAACAAAGCAATCTTTAGGGGAGATGTGACACACAAACCAGATCGCTGCAAATTTGTTGAGCAATTCATCAACCATCCGCTATGTGATATCGGTGTGGTGAGTCGCCATCCAAACTCTCCTATCGAGTGGGAAAGAGAGCCAAAATCGATCTTTGAACACCTCGATTATAAATTTATCTTTGCATTGGAGGGGAATGATGTAGCAAGCAATCTGAAGTGGGTAATGTCCTCAAACTCAATCGCTGTGATGCCCAAACCAACGTGTGAGACGTGGTTCATGGAGGGGAAGTTGGAGGCTGGAGTACACTACATAGAGATAGCGCCCGACTTCTCGGATTTGGAGCAGAGGCTACAATATTACATTGATCATCCGCAAGAGGCTGTCGAGATCTCACGCAACGCCAATAGATATGTGGGGCAATTTTGGAATAAAAAGAGGGAACATCTAATCTCACTAATGACACTCCAGAGATACTTTGAGGCTACGGGGCAAGCGAAGTAACTACCTACCCTGCCCCATAAACTCCGAGGTGGGTACTTTTACCTGATAACTCTTTCGTGATGGATTCTTATGATCATACTCGCGAATCCAAGGGTTTAGGATACGTAGCTGTCGATATGTCGAGCCATGTTGAGCCGCGAACTTCGACCACTCAATAACTGCATCGTCAACCGAAACAACCTTGTAATTCTCGAATGGCAGGAGGTTATCCTCCTCGCCCAGATCAAACCCATACTTCACAGGATCGGCCATCAAGATCTTGAAACTGAGGATTCTAGGCACATAACGCATGGTCTCCTCGGGCAGGAATAGATCCCAATAATCTTTAACATCCTGAATCCCCATCCTACGAGTCACACCAGCTCGACCAGCATTATATGATGCTGCGGCTAAGCTCCAAGAGCCATATAGCTCATAGGCTGATTTTATATATTTACACGCTGCATGGGTAGCTTTTTCGATGTTGTATCGCTCGTCAACCGTCCCCGAGACCTCCATACCATACTCCTTGGCGGTAGAGGATAGGAACTGCCACAAACCAGATGCTTTGGCCGGAGAGACGGCATTTTCGTTTAGACCGCTCTCTGCGACACAGAGATATTTGAAATCATCCGGGATTCCATACTCCGCCAATATGGGTTCGATAACGGGGAAATATCTCGATGCTCGACGAAGAGCAAGTGTTGTCGAGGTGTGCATACATGATGTGGTAAGTACCTCGCGTTCAATAGCTTCCCGAACATATCCCCACTCCAATGGCACCTTCTCGCCTGCAAACTCCAACTCTCGTGGAAGATCATGTATAGTCACCCCTCGATGCTGCTGACCGACAACAACAGCCTCGCTCGCACACGCAATCTGAGTCGATGTGGCCAGCAATGATGCCGCCACTACAATACCGAAAAGAGCCCTCATACTATAGAATAATTATCGCTTCAAGAAGCAGGTTTTAAGGACTATACTCGACCCCTCGATACGGCAATCAACCTCCTCGGGGTTGTCTGTCAACTTGATCGATTTGACCTTCGTACCACGTTTGATAACCATAGATGATCCCTTGACCTTCAGATCTTTAATCACAGTCACCGCGTCACCATCAAATAGCTCTGCGCCATTGCTATCCTTCGGAACACTCGATGCTTCATCCTCGCCACCCTTCTGTGCGCTCCACTCGTGGCCACACTCTGGGCAAGCATTCATCGTTCCATCGAAATATCCATTCTCAGATCCACACTCTGTGCAGGTTATAATATCACTCATTTGCTTTTTTATTTTATTAATGTATCACAAAGGTAGTATTAAATAGTCGAAATACAAATTATGCGTGTAGGTATAAATACCTATTTTGGGTCTAACGAAAAGCAAATGTAGTGCCACGAACTTTGCGGTTCGGTCGAATTTATTATCTTTGCAGTGTGAAAAAATATAATCAAGACATACTCCCCTCACCATGCTACGTTGTCGATGAGAGCGCATTGATGCGTAATCTGGAGACTATAGACAAGGTTCGTCAACTATCAGGTGCTGAGGTAATTGTAGCATTGAAAGCCTCTGCTATGTGGAGTATATTCCCTCAACTTTCAGCCCATTCGGATGGTGCAACAGCGAGTTCGCTCAGCGAGGCAGAGCTAGTTGGAGAGTATTTTGGGGTACTATCACACACCTATGCACCAGTATATACGGACAAAGAGATAGATCGTATTTTGGAGCTCAGCAGCCACATCACATTCAATTCGTTGTCGCAATATGAGCGATTCAAGGATCGGGCACACAAGAGAGGTGTGTCGTGTGGTTTGCGTATAAATCCTGACTATTCACCAGTAGAGACTGATCTCTATAACCCATGCGTCGCGGGATCTAGATTGGGAATCCCGAAGGAGCAGTTAACTACGCTGCCAGAGGGTGTTGAGGGGTTGCATTTCCATGTGTTGTGCGAATCTCGACCACACCATCTGCGATTGGCGCTAGAGGCTGTGGAGCGAAACTTCGGAGAGTTACTTCCAAATATCAAGTGGTTAAATATGGGTGGTGGCCACCTCATGACTCACGAGGATTACAATACGGATGAGCTGATCGAGGTGTTGAAATGGTTCAAGGCTCGCCATCCGCACCTGAGGCTGATACTCGAACCGGGAAGCGCATTCACTTGGCGCACAGGCGTTTTGGTCTCTACTGTGGAGGATATCGTGGAGAATGGAGGGGTTACAACCGCGATGCTTAATGTCTCGTTTGCGTGTCATATGCCCGACTGTTTGGAGATGCCCTATACACCGGCAATTGTTGGAGCTCACGAGAGCGAAGGTGGTTGGCGATTGGGCGGAAATAGCTGCTTGGCAGGTGATTTTATGGGTAGTTGGGAGTTTGAAGATGGACACACGCCAGCTGTTGGTGAGCGAGTAATATTCGAGGATATGATCCACTATACGATGGTTAAAACTACTATGTTCAATGGGGTGTCGCACCCGTCGATTGCAATAGAGCGCACCGACTCAGGAATAGAGATCATCAGAGAGTTTACATACGAGGATTTCAAAAATAGAATGTCATAAAAAATAACAAACAAACAATATATGAAGGATTTTAACGCAACAAAATATACGCTTGAGTGCGTAGCTACAGGTCGTGAGTTCGAGGACTCGGGATGGGTAATGGATGACAACCAATGTTCATCTCCATCACTCGTTCGTGCTAAGTATGAGAAAAAACAGATCGAGGTTGGCGATGAGTCAATGGGGCTCTACAAATTCGCGGATTGGTTGCCGGTGCAACGTATGCTTGAGGGCTCTTCAGCTCCTGTAACATATAAGAGTAAGGGACTTGGCGAACATTTGGGACTTGAGAATCTATATATCACTTTTAGTGGCTACTACCCTGCTATCGGTGCGAATATGAGAACCTGCTCATTCAAGGAGACAGAGGCTTATAGCGTATGCGCACGTGCGGAGGAGGAGTCGGATAAGATCTTGGTTGTTGCATCGGCAGGAAATACAGCTCGTGCATTTGCTCAGGTCTGTTCAGATAACAACATCAAGTTGTTGCTCTCAGTTCCGGCTGACAACCTCAGCGCTTTGTGGTTTGATGCTCCGTTGAATCCATGTGTGAAGTTGATCGCCTGCGAGAGGGGTGGTGACTATTTTGATGCAATCCATTTGAGTAATTTAGCCTTGAAATCAAAACATTTCTATGCTGAGGGTGGAGCTAAGAACATCGCACGTCGAGATGGTATGGCGACTACGATGCTCTCTGCGGCAACTACCATAGGTCGTATTCCAGATTATTATTTCCAAGCTGTAGGGTCAGGAACAGGTGCTATAGCGGCATGGGAGGCGAATATGCGACTAATCGAGGATGGAAGATTTGGAGATACCGTTGCGAAGTTGATGGTCTCGCAGAATGCGCCATTTGTTCCGATGTTCGATGCGTGGAGGGTTGACTCTCGCGAGATGCTACCATATGATGATGATAAGGCTCGTCGCGATGTGGAGATTATTGATGCTAAGGTGTTGTCGAATCGTCGTCCTCCATATGGAATTAAGGGTGGTTTGTATGATGCTTTGAAGGCTACAAATGGCGAGGTGTTGGTGGCAACAAACGCACAAGCGCGCAAGGCGAAGGAGCTATTCAAGCAGTTGGAGGGTATCGATATCTACTCAGCAGCAGGTGTTGCAACGGCTACTCTGATCAAAGCTGTAAAGGATGGCAAGATCGAAAAGGATGCTACCGTGATGCTTAATATTACAGGTGGTGGCGAGGAGTTGGCCAAGAGCAAGAAGAGCGTCTGTATGTTAGAGCCAAATATTATATTCCCACTATCGGCTGATTTCGAGACAGTTATCGAGAAGTGCGAGGAGTTGTTCGGAATTTATCGCGATGTTCCTGCAGAAATTTAGACCAATTAAGATAATAATTTATATATTTGCAGCGATCTTCACGTGGGGTCGCTGCATTTTTTTATTAATTCATCAAAAAAACTTTAAGAGAGATGACAAAAATTCACAGAACAGAATCTGTTGCGTGTTTTCGACGTTGGAGTCGTAAGGGCTATTCGGTCTTTGCGTCACTGAATCAACACGTAAAGATCGGGGTTCTCTGGGTTGGTATGTTGCTTATCTCCCTTGCTGCAAATGATGCCTATGCATCTACTACCGATTCGCTCAATATCTATCGTGCAATCGAGCTAGAGGATGTCGGGGTGACCCATATCAAGGGTAACCCAACACGAAGCGCATCACTGCCAACACCAATCTTTAGTCGATCAACTGAGGCCGATGCCCCACTCCAAACCGTGGAGTCTGCACTGCGTCTTAGCCCTGCGATCGATGTTAGGGAGAGAGGTAGCAAGGGAATTCAAGCAGACCTATCAATCAGAGGAGGATCATTCGATCAAACTCAAGTGATGCTAAATGGCATCAACTTCACGGATGCTCGCACCGGGCACCAAACACATTCACTACCAATCGACATAGAGTCAGTCGCCGGAATCGAGCTCATTGATGGAGTATCGGGCGTTGGAGCATATGCAGGTGCGATCAATATCCGCACAGCACCGCTCGACACCAACTACATGAAGATCGATCTTAGCGGTGGTGCTTATGGCTACGCTTATGGAAATTTGTCGGGAGGTATCACCAGAGGGCGATTCAACCTCTTCGGTGCTGGATCATATCGCAGGTCAGATGGCTATACCGAGAATACTGGCTTCGAGAATATCAACGCATATCTTCGTTCTACTTATGATAGCAAGAACTGGGGATTCTTCGATGCTCAGGTTGGTTACCAAAAGCGTGATTATGGCGCTAATGGATTCTACTCTCTATCGAACCCAAATCAATATGAGAACACAGATACTGCCCTAGCTTCACTTCGTTGGTTCAAGGATGTTGCAGATAATGTGACACTCAACAGCAGCGTTAGCTATCGCAAGAATCTGGATAACTATGAGTGGATTCGCTATAGTGATGTGGGTGAGAATTTCCACAACACGGATAATGTCGGAGCTGAGCTATATGCCGATTATAAGTGGAATGGAGGAATCACAACCCTTGGGGCGGACTACACCTACAGCCATATCTGGAGCACCAATCTAGGTGAGGTTGTCGAGACTCCAAACGGGAAGTACACCCACGAGGGTAGCCGAAACATTGGAAACTACTACCTTCGCCATGTAAAGAGTTGGAGCAGATTTGGAGTATCGGGGTCAGCAGGGTTTAGCACCACCCCTTATGGCACTTCGCCAATATGGAGCGTATCGGGAAATTATCGTCCGGCAAAGGGATTTGTAGTTGAGTTAGGAGCTAATGAGTCTATGCGACTCCCAACCTTCACCGACCTATACTACACCTCGGCAGTAAACATACCTGACCCGAATCTACAACCCGAGAAGGCAATTACATATCGACTCACAAGTAGCTATAAAAGAGGCGATTGGAGCACTAACGCACAGATCTACCTACGTGATGGAAGCAATATAATCGATTGGACACAAGCGCCAGACGAGGATGTCTACTACTCGCGTCAGATCACCGAGCTCACAACTTTCGGAGTAGAGTGGAGCGGAACATATGCGCCACAAGGCTTCTTGGATCGTGTGGTGGCGAGCTACGGATATATCACCCAAGATAAGAGTTCAGGGGATATGATATCGCTATATGCTCAAAACTATATGCACAACAAGGCGGCTTTGTCGGTAACATTAAAACCAATTAAAAATGTATCGTTAGTCATCACAGGGTCACTATATGACAGAATGGGAAACTACAACGATGCTGAGGGTCAAACCGTTGCGTATGAGCCATACTTCTTGTTGGATAGCCGTCTAACGTGGGAGAGAGGTAATATGAGGGTATATGTAGATGCTACGAACATAACCTCGACCGAATACTTCGATTATGGCGGACTCGTCATGCCCCCTATCTGGGCATCGGGAGGTATCTCCTTCATGATCAGGTAAAAATAGAGAGCCTCCGATATCACGTGAATCGGAGGTTTTTTTTATATCAAAATATTTGAGAAATAGACAAAAATGTGCTATCTTGCAATCTAAACTAACCAACAAAAAAATTCATGAAAAAACTTTATCTACTAGCCATCGCGATTGCTACCCTAATGCAATCAGCGATATGCGCAACGACGACTCTGCCGGAGGGGTATCCCCAGACAGAGCGCACAAAGATCTCGATCAATGACGGATGGAAATTCCACCTCGGAGATGCAGATGACAAAAACTACCTAACGTCGCTCGATGACTCATCTTGGGAGAGTGTAACAATTCCCCACACCCTCAAACTCACCTCTATCATTCTCGATGGTGTGCTTGATGACAAATATCAAAAGACATTCCATCGCGAAGTGGGTTGGTATCGCAGGAGCATTACACCATCAAAGAGCACGAAACGAGTTGTGCTATACTTCGAGGGTGTTCATCAGGTTACAACGCTTTGGGTAAATGGAAAAGAGGTTGGTGTCCATAAGGTTGGAGGATACACACCTTTTGAGTATGACATCACAGATTATGTTAAACGAGGTGTCGCGAACCAGATCACAGTATTGGCGGATAACCGCGTGAGCCAAACTGCAGCGCCAGATCCGGGAATGTTTGACTACGTGAAATTTAGTGGATTGTATCGTGATGTATATCTTATCGAGACTTCGCAAATGCACATAACATCCAACCTTGAGTCTATGGATAGTGGAGTAACTATCACTACCCCATCGGTTGATTACGTCAATGGCAATGCAACGATCGATATCCGCACAGAGATCCGCAATGAGAGCAAGAGCAGCCAAACGGCAACTGTAATCCAACGCGTTGTGGATGCTACAGGAAAAGTAGTTCTCAAGATGGAGAAGAGCGCTACGATTGAGCCGGGTACTTCTCATAGATTTGTTCAGACGGGTGGAGTCGAGGATGATGTTAAGTTCTGGTCTCCGGACTACCCATATCTATATAAGGTGAATACTCTTCTTGTTGATGGAGCTGGCAACACAATTGACGTTGTGGATAACAGACTAGGACTTCGCAAGGTGGAGTATGACTATGAGAGAGGATTTGTAATCAATGGCAAGGTGACTGAGCTAATTGGATTTAATCGCCACCAACACATCAGCTACCTTGGAGATGCAATGCCAAACTCACTTCACTATCGTGATATGATCCAGTTCAAGGAGTTGGGACTAAATTGTATGCGTACAGCTCACTATCCACATGATGATGAGATTATCAAGGCGTGTGACGAGCTTGGAATACTTGTCTATGAGGAGGCACCAACATGGATCGGAATCTCAACCGAGACAGAGTGGTATGAGAATATGCTACAGGCTGCACGAGTGATGATCCGCAACCACAAAAACTCACCATCTGTAATTATCTGGGGAGCTGGAATCAACCATCGTGGACCTGTTCCAGAGGTGCAATTCACAGTTAAGCAGGAAGATCCAACACGTTTGACAGCATCACAGAGTAGCCGTTGGACAGGTTGGCAGACAAGTGGATGGACTGATATCTATGCGAATATGACCTATGGCCCCGGTATTTGGGATCGTTCTGAGCCGATGTTCGCAATGGAGAGTCGTGTTGGACCACTAAAGACTGCGGAGTACATTAGAGACCCAAAGATGCCGGGTATCATCTCGTGGACTGCACACGCATATTATACATTCCATAGCTTCGATGATCCAGAGGATAGAACGCGTAGTGGTGCGATGGATTGCTTCCGTTACCCTAAAAATCCAGATCTATTGTGGTATCAGTCGGAGTTGCTTAGCGCTCCATATATCAGTGTTATCAATGATTGGGAGGCTGATCTTCCTCTACTTACAATATTTAGCAACGCTACGGAGTTGGAGTTGTTCCAAAATGGCGAGAGCATGGGACGTTTTACACCATCACGCAATTTTGTATATGATGGACTAACAGCACCACCATACTTAATTGAGAATCTACCATACTTAAGTAACGAGCTAATTATCAAGGGGTATCGTCAAGGTGTTGAGATCTTTGAGAAGAGTCTGTTCACACCTGAGAAGGCTACTAAGCTACGTCTCTATGCAGATCAATTGGGTGTTGACTTCACAGCTGATGGAAATGATATCTTAGTTGTTCATGCTGAGGTTGTGGATAACAACGGAACGAAGATCAACGATTATAAAGGTAAGATCAAATTTACAGTTAGCGGAGATGCCTCTGTTATCGGAGATGAGGTTGACATCAATGCAAACCCGGTTTCAACAAAACTTGGTAAGGGAAGTGCGCTAATCCGTGCAGGAAAGAGTGTAGGTAAGGTGAAGATCACAGCTAGTTGCGATGGGTTATCATCGGATTCTATCGAGGTGGAGACAGTTGAGCCTGAGACAAATATGGTATTGGCAAACGCATATCAGATCAATGATCGCGAGACGATGCTAGTTGATTTGGGAGGTGAGGGACAGTTGATTCAGTTTGGCTGGACAGAGTGGACAACACTAGATCAAGAGCAATCATCAATCACACTTCTACAGAACAAGTTGGGTGATCTAGTTGCAGGCGACACACCGGCAGATATAGATGCAGCAGCGATTGTTGATGCAGGGACTCCGGGAGCATATACATTTAAAGTTGCCACAGCTAGCGGCGAAGGCGTGCTAAGATGGCTTGGTGAGATGAATGTGATTGGTCGCGATGGATTTGTATATGGCGATGGAGTGCTTTCGATCGACAATGATGGTCTTGACCTCACTATCGAGGGACTTGCACTTGGTTCATACACGCTGAAGGCTTACCACCACGCACCATCATCGAACACCAATAGCATGGATCCAAACTTGGAGCGACTCAAGAGCGAGAGTATCCACAAACTGCCATATAGCAGCAAGCTCAATGTGGAGGTCAATGGCAAACGAGCACTCAAGAATGTGGCTGTTACATCGGGCAAGGAGCGCCAATATGAGGCTGCTGGAACATCTACAATCAACTTCGTTATCGGAGGCGATGACAATGGTGAGATCGAGATCAACTACAAGAGTAATGACAATAACCCGGGAGTGTGGTTAAATGGATTTGAGCTTGTTCGCGAATTGTAAATAAAATAGATAGATACAAAAATGGGGCTATTCAAAATCAATTAAGTAGGGTAAAATAATTATTGGTGTGTTTTTAATAGTGATATTGGAGATGAGATTTTTTGCTATTGAATTGAAAATATAGTGGTTCTACATTGAAATTTAATAGTAAAAAATATCGCCCCAAGAGTGCTGTTAAAAATATGGCAATAATTGTTTTACACTACTTAAGATTGCGAATAGCCCCATTTAATTTATTAAGATTATCGCCTTGGCAGCAATACAGCAACAACCCCTAACAACGGCAAATAAGCAGCGACATCGAAGAGTGCAATGACACCATTAACCTCCGCGTAATTACCCCAGAAGGCGGCGGCAATACCTGCAAATCCAAATGCGAATCCGAAGAAGAGCCCAGATATCATACCGATACGATTAGGCAAGAGCTCTTGGGCAAGAATCACAATAGCGGGGAAAGCAGACGAGAGCATAAATCCAGCCCCGAAGCTACACACTATACACCCTACAAGTCCCATATATGGAATAGCAAGTGTGAATGGCGTTGCACCCAATATAGATGCCCAAATCACATATTTACGCCCGATCTTATCGCCAATTGGCCCACCCATCAAAGTACCCAAAGCTGTTGCGAAGATAAATACAAAGAGTGCGTATTGCGACTCCTGCACCGTGAGTGCAAACTTTTCGATGGTGTAGAATGTGTAATAGCTACTCATACTCGCCATATAAACATATTTCGAGAAGATCAAAACCAACAGGACACCAATATAAAAATAGGTACGATTGTTTGTGTATGGTCTTGGAATCCACCCCTCATCACCGGGTTGAAGCAGGCGACTATCACTACTCTTCACTCCGCGTTGTTTCAACAGGTTGCCATACCACTTCGCGATTGGGATACTGGCGGCAATTCCAACGAAGGCCAGAAAAGCTACAAGTGTAGTGTTCTCACGACCATATGGCGCGATGAAAAAGGCAGCTAACAATGGACCAATAGAGCTACCGAGGTTACCACCAACTTGGAAAATAGATTGCGCCAACCCCTTTCGACCAGCTGATGCTAGAGAGGTTAGGCGCGATGCTTCGGGGTGAACGATGGATGATCCCATTCCAACAAGTATCACCGATCCTATGATTAGTGAAAATGTATTAGCATACGCTAGACACAAAAGCCCAATGAATGAGAAACAGGCCGCCAAGGTAATAAACCAAGGGTTGGGTTTTCTATCGAGATAGATTCCCATTAGTGGCTGCAAGACCGATGCTGATAGCTGATAACATAGCGTGATGATACCGATCTGCACAAAGTTGAGCGCTAGATCATCCTTAATAATTGGATAGAGCGAATTCACAACTGCCTGCAATGCATCATTACAGCAGTGGCACAAGCTCAATGAGAGAAGTATCCCCATTAGTGGGGATGATGGGTTGGTACTATTACTTTTCATGCTATATTTGTCTATTTAAGCCGCAAATATAGCACGAAAATGGTAATTATAATATAAAATCGTTATTTATTGAGCAAGACTTTATCAATTGTCGCTTTGAACTGCTCCTTACTCATCGCCCCTTGGGTTAATTGAGGCTGCCCCTCCATAGGGATAAATAGAAGTGTCGGGATCGATCGTATGTTGAACAGAGTGGCCAACTCAGGCTCAGCCTCCGTGTCAACTTTATAGATCACAATTTGATCTTTATACTCCTCTGCCAAATCTTCGAGTATTGGTGCAATCATCTTGCATGGGCCACACCACGAGGCGTAGAAGTCGATTAATGCTGGTTTATCGCCCAAATAGTTCCACTCATTGGGGTTCGACTCGAAATCTGTTACACGCTTCAAAAAATCCGCTTTTGTCATCTTTACAGTTCCCATCTTACTCTCGGTTTTTACGTTACTACTACTCTGTGCATTTGATATGCACCCAACTCCTGCAATAGAGACCATTGCAAAAAACAATATACAACTCTTAAATAAACTCATAATCTAATCATTAAACAATAATAAGACCAAGATAGGGTTTATTTATTAGAAATGCAAATTTCATCAATTAGTTACAATAATGTTGTGAAATGCAACATATAATTACTACATTTGCTCTACTAATTAAAATCGAAACTAATAATACTATGTGTGGAATAGTAGGCTATATCGGTAAGCGTGAGGCATACCCTATACTAATTAAAGGACTTAAGCGGCTCGAATATAGAGGGTACGATAGTGCTGGAGTTGCTCTTGTGAACCAAAGCGGAGAACTTAGCATCTATAAAGAGAAGGGGAAAGTCTCAGAATTAGAGGCGTATGCCAACTCCAAAGATAGATCGGGAGGTGTCGGAATAGCACATACTCGTTGGGCAACTCATGGTGAGCCTTGCCAAAGAAACTCGCATCCACACTACTCTGGATCGAAGAATTTGGCACTTATCCATAATGGAATTATCGAGAACTACGCAACGATAAAGGAGAAGCTAGAGGAGTTGGGGTGCACGTTCCAAAGTGATACCGACACCGAGGTATTGGTACAGCTTATCGAATATATCAAGGAGAGTAACAAACTCGATCTGTTGACAGCTGTTCAACACTCACTTCGCCAAGTTATTGGAGCTTATGCAATCGCTATTCTGGATCAGAATGACCCTAATAAGATCATTGCAGCACGCAAGAGCAGCCCTCTTGTAGTTGGTATCGGACATGACGACGAGGGTAACAAAGAGTATTTCTTGGGGTCGGATGCATCGCCTATTATCGAATATACAGATAAAGTTGTCTATCTCAATGATAACGAAATCGCTCTACTCTCACCAGACGAGGAGCTTAAGGTGGTGAATATCGACAACATAGATATTATCCCCCAGATCAAAACGGTCGAGATGAGTCTCGGACAGATCGAAAAGGGAGGATATCCCCATTTTATGCTCAAAGAGATCTTCGAGCAACCTGAGTGTTTGAGGGATTGTATGCGTGGTCGTATCAATACGAAGGCTGACAATGTTGTGTTATCGGCAATCATAGATAATAAGGAGCGATTGATAAATGCATCTAGATTTATAATTGTTGGTTGCGGAACATCGTGGCACGCCGGACTCATCGGCAAACAGCTATTGGAGAGTTATGTCGGCATACCGGTGGATGTGGAGTATGCATCGGAATTTAGATATCGCAACCCGGTGATCAACCCAACAGATGTTGTCATTGCAATATCTCAATCGGGTGAGACAGCCGATACGCTGGCGGCAATTGATCTGGCTCGCAAGAAGGGTGCTTTTGTCTACGGAATATGCAACTCCATAGGCTCATCCATCCCAAGAGCTACAGACACAGGATCATATATCCACGTTGGACCCGAGATCGGTGTTGCCTCAACAAAGGCATTTACAGGTCAGGTCACAGTGCTCACGATGCTAACTTTAGCACTAGCCAAGGAGAAGGGATCTATCGACAAGGCGGAGTATCTTCATATTGTAAAGGAGCTACACAACATTCCGAATAAGATGAAAGAGGCGCTCAAGCTGAATGATCGCGTGAGGAAGCTCTCTCGAATCTTCACCTATGCCCATAACTTCCTCTACTTGGGACGAGGCTACAACTACCCTATCGCACTTGAAGGGGCTCTTAAGCTCAAGGAGATATCATATATCCACGCTGAAGGGTATCCTGCAGCAGAGATGAAACATGGCCCAATTGCACTCATTGATGCCCATATGCCAGTTGTTGTTGTTGCAACACACAACGATATGTATGACAAGGTATTAAGCAACGTTCAAGAGATCAAGGCTCGCAATGGTCGCGTAGTGGCGATAGTCTCCAAAGGAGATGATCAGATGAGCAAGATCGCAGATGCTGTAATCGAGCTACCCGAGACTGTGGCGTGTTTGGAGCCGCTGCTCACTACCCTACCACTACAACTTATGTCGTACCATATTGCAGTATGCAAAGGGCAGGATGTGGATCAACCTCGTAACCTAGCGAAATCTGTTACAGTGGAGTAACAATGGGGGGCATTAAACTCCACCTCGAATGGCCCCTCGATATTTTCATACGCATGTTACATACAGTTGCCGCTTTTTAATGGGTGAACCTATTGTGGCATACGAGAGTAGTGAACGTGTACTAAGTAGGGTAAAATAATTATTGGTGTGTTTTTAAGAGTGCTATTGGAGATGAGGTTTTTTTGCTATTGAATTGAAAATATAGTGGTTCGAAGGGGTGATTATTCACCTCTTTTTTTGTGTCATAGGCTATCATTTGGGGGCAAAACTTTACACTATCTTGCTGTTACTTTCTCCATTCTTACACAATTTGTCTCACGAAAGATAAAAACACACCCACTCTGAGCGTTTGTTTTAATCATTTTGCACTAGATGCTATCATATTATAAATCTTTGAACTTTTCTAATTATTTTACTTGACAAAGGGGGTGTTGATGTTGTATATTTGCAACGTGATTCAACACCATTACTGCGCAGAGTGGGTTGTATTCGCACTTAAACAGTTAAATCAAAGAGTAAATGAACGAGTTAAATGACTTGATAAACAATCCAAATCTAAGCATCACCATCAAAGCAACCGAGCTAAAGGCGACATTTGCCGACATCGTGGAGGATGCAATCGACCGCTACAAACGAGAGGTGACGACCAAACCGCAAGATATTCTCTACACCCCCAAGCAGGTGTGCGAGATATTGAGCATCGACAAATCGACACTATGGCGATGGGGCAAGATCGACTATCTGTGTGGCATCAAGGTGGGCGACTCGGTGCGCTATCGCAAATCGCAGATTGACGAGATAATCAATGCAAAAGGGGGTAGCGATGAGTAAGGAGCACCGTGATAGTTTCATCTTCTACAATAGCTTCAAGGAGGCTATTGACGAGGTCGCAGATGACCAACAACTCTCTATATATCAATCCATTGCCAACTATGCACTCTACCGCGAAGAGCCAAATTTGGTGGGTGTGGCGAAGATTGTGTGGGTGCTCATCAAACCCCAACTCGATGCCAATTGGCGCAAGTACGAAAAGGGGTGTCGAGGGGGAGCTCCTACGGGAGTGTCGAACAATCCAAATGGTAGGCGAGGTAAGAACAAACCAGAAACTAACCAAGAACTAACCAGAAACAAACCTAATGATAATGATAATGTAAATGTAAATGATAATGTTAATATTAATATTAAGGAAAATGTAGAGGATTTGGATATTAATAATATACCTATTTTATCTGATATTATCTATTTCATCAACGAGGCTAAATTAGATGTCGACGCAGAACAGTTCTACGACTACTATAGCTCAAAAGGATGGATACTAGGTGACCTACCGATGGCTGATTGGCGTGCAGCACTACGTAATTGGAGTCGCTACGCATCAAAACACACCACTACAAACCCTCAAACACACATAAGCAATGATTTGTAACACAGATATGGAGCAGACGCTCTTGGGGGCTATGATCCTCGAACCGATATATGTACCCGATGTGATGGCGACCATCGCACACAACGACCCATTCACCGACGAGATGAACCGAACGATCTTCTCCGCAATCCGCAAGATGTACAACAGTGGGGATAATATAGACCTATTCACCCTCTCGCAGCAACCCTCGCTCAAAGGCAAGGCGGCATACATCATGGGGCTGACACAAAACATCTCTCACGGGGCTAATAGCGTGGATTATGCACGTATATTATGTGAGCTATATATGCGCCGTAAGTTGCAGTCATTTGGCTCAGAACTAACCGCAAAAGCTGAGGTAAGTGACGATGTAGGCGAGGTGATGACGTGGGCACAACAGACCATAGACGAGACGATGGGAGTGGTCACAACGAGCCACTCTCCTCGCCACGTGGGTGATGTTCTGCGAGAGACCCTTGCCGAGATAGAGCTACGCACAAAAGCATACAACAATGGTGAGCCAACAGGCATTCTTACAGGGTTAAAGGCTCTTGACGAGGCAACAGGTGGCTTCAAGGGCGGACAGCTCATAGTCCTCGCAGGGCGACCAGCAACGGGTAAGAGTGCCGTGATGTTGCACTTCGCACGCGAGGCGGCTGATCGAGGTACTCCAACAGTTATCTTCTCATTGGAGATGCAGGGCAGGGAGCTTGGCGATAGATTATTGTTAAGAGAGTCCGAAGTCGATAATAACGGCTACAAGATTGGCAGCATATCAGGCGAGGAGTGGCGAAACATAGAGATCGCCAACACTTCGCTGTGTCACCTACCCCTACATATAGCCGACTCGTCAAACGTAACAATACAAACTATCAAGGCGCAGTGCCAGCAGCTCAAAGCCAAAGGGCGTTGCTCAATGGTCGTCATCGACTACCTCCAACTCCTCGACACCCGAAGCTCCAACCATAATGCCAACCGTGAACGTGAGATTTCGGAGACCACACGCCAAGCCAAAGTAATGGCAGCTGAACTCGATGTGCCCATAATACTACTCTCTCAGCTAAGCCGCAAAGTAGAGGAACGAGCCGACAAAACTCCGTTGTTGTCCGACCTCCGCGAGAGTGGAGCAATCGAGCAGGATGCAGATATGGTACTCTTCATCAACCGCCCAGCGATGTACGGCATCGAAAACCTCGACACCCACCGCCACGGCACAATCTCGACCCAAGGCGTCGGAGTACTAACCATAGCCAAGCAGCGCAACGGCAGAACAGGCAACTGTTACTTCCGCCACTCGCCCGACCTCAATCGCATCACGGACTACAATAGTTAATGTTGTTAAAAATATGGCAATAATTGTTTTACACTACTTAATAGATATTTCGTATATTCAAAATAATTGCTATCTTTGTTGAGGTGATTATAAAAGGGCGAGCATTTACCGATGTTTGCCCTTTTTATGTTACATAGTACACTTTTAGTACACCCTAAGAAAAGATAAACCCCTCAAAATCAGACGATTAAGAGGGGTTTTGTGTACTCGGAGCGGGGTTTGTTTGTAAATTCACTAACGATATTGCATAAAATTTCACAGCGTTGTATTATGTTGCAAACTTGCTGATATTTCGAT
>JBCQTX010000006.1:0-67824 GCA_047174605.1 Rikenellaceae bacterium
TTACGATGTAAAGATACTAAAATTCAGCGACTTGCGCAAATAATTTATGCATTAAACATACGCAATTATATGGTACCTATATGCATATGTTGCAGAACGGGTAGGCCTGAGTAGATACAATAAAAGATGATTAAAGAGAATTAAAGAGAATGTAAAATTATGTAAAAATTGGAATCCGTCCCGTTATCGATGGGCGTCAGGGGGTGCTGAGGGTCAGAGTGTCATTAGAAGAGCAGACTATGAATATGGCGCGTGCTGCGGCAAAGCTCTTTGAGGAGAATCTAAAATATTCGGATGGCACACCCGTTCAAGTTGTCATTGCCGACACTACAATATCAAGAGTCGCAGAGTCTGCTGCGTGTGCCGATAAGTTTAAGCGTGAAAATGTTATTGTATCGCTTAGCATTACACCATGTTGGGGCTATGGAACCGAGACCATGGATATGGATAAAACCACGATTAAGGGTGTTTGGGGATTCAACGGCACAGAGCGTCCTGGGGCGGTATATCTAGCGGCAGTTCTAGCTGCCTACACACAAAAGGGGTTCCCGGCATTTGGAATATATGGTCATGACGTTCAGAATGCAGATGATACGATGATACCTCCGGATGTCGAGGATAAACTCCTTCGTTTTGGTCGCACGGCATTAGCCGTTGCTCAGATGCGTGGCGAATCTTATCTTCAGATTGGCTCTATTTGTATGGGTATTGCTGGTTCGATTGTCGATCCTAATTTTTTTTGAGGAGTATCTCGGAATGCATGTTGTCTCGATGCCTGCGGTGAGGTGCAAAACGAGCAGGGCGAACATCTGATCAAGGAGTGGTATGATGTAACCAAGGAGGATCAAGAGAGGATAATTAACGCTACGGAGTGGTGCCCTGCGGATAATGGTTACTTCAGAGGTGGCGGATACTCATCTCGATTTATCACACGCAGCCAGATGCCCGTAACGATGATTCGTTTAAACCTTGTCAAGGGGTTAGGTCCTGTAATTCAGATTGCTGAGGGGTGGACAATACAACTTCCAGAGGAGGTGTCTGATCAGATTTGGAAGCGCACCGACTACACTTGGCCATGCACTTGGTTTGTCCCACGAGTTAATGAGAGCGCACCATTTAAGAGTGCTTATGATGTGATGAATAATTGGGGTGCAAATCATGGTGCCATTAGTTATGGTCATATTGGAGCTGACATCATAACGCTATGTTCGATGTTGCGTATCCCAGTATGTATGCACAATGTCCCAACAGAGAGTATCTTTAGGCCTGCCGCTTGGAACGCCTTCGGAATGGATAAAGAGGTGCAGGATTATGGCGCATGTCGCAATTATGGAGCACTTTACAAATAGAATAGCGTTATGGATAGAACTATTAAGTAGTGTAAAACAATTATTGCCGTATTTTTAAAAGCACTCTTGTAGCGATATTTTTCACTATTAAATCTCAATGTAGAACCACTATATTTTCAATTCAATAGCAAAAAACCTCATCTCCAATAGCACTCTTAAAAACACACCAATAATTATTTTACCCTACTTATAAAGCAATTTATGAATCAGGCGCACCGTTATGGTGGCGATAAATTGATGCTTTGCAGCAGCGGAAATCTCTCGTGGCGCCAAGCAGATGGCACAGCACTCATCTCGGGGACTGGGTCGTGGGTGCCAAACCTTAGTCAGGAGCGTGTTGCGATGTGTGACATTGCGACTGGAGAGTCTGTGAATGGCATAAAACCATCTATGGAGAGTACGTTTCACCTTGGCATCATGCGAGAGAGAGGATGTGAACGTTGTTCTACATTTTCAATCGGAGTATGCTACGGCGGTCGCTTGCATGGGTGAGATCCCAACTAATTTTAATGTAACGGCATAGATCCCGATCCATGTGGGGCTCGAAATTCCGATCATCCCATACTATCGCCCTGGCTCGCAGGAGTTAGCGGCGGCGGTTGTCGAGGCCTTCAAAGATCACAACTCTGTGTTGTTGAAGAATCATGGTTAGGTTGTCTGTGGCAAGAGCTTTGACGAGGTGTATGAGCGTGCCACATTCTTCGAGATGGCATGTCGTATAATCGTTCATAGCCGAGGTAATTATAGTGTGCTCTCGGAGGGTGACATTGCAGATTTAGCGGTTTATATAGATGGAAAAAATAGGACATATATAGCTATAGACTTAGGTGGTGGAAGTGGTCGTATCATGGCTGGTAGATTATCCTCTGGAGCTTTTGCCTTGGAGGAGATCCACCGCTTCGCGAACTATCAAATTCGAATTGGCAACCATATGTGCTGGAATTTTGAGCACCTTAAAAGCGAGATTATAAAGGGGTTAACCGCTACCCCTGCTCTGAATGATGCCGATTCGCTCTTTATAAGCTCTGGTACATGGTCTCTATTGGGGTGTTGCTTGGAGAGCCCTGTGTTGACAACGAAGGCCCATGAGGGGGGATTTACCAATGAGGGAGGAGTCTGCGGCAAGATATGTTATCTTCAGAATATCACAGGGTTATGGATCATGCAATCGTTGATGAAGGAGTGGAATGATAGTGACTATTCGCAGATGATATCGATGAGATAGCGATGAGGGTAGGCTTCACAAACAGATTTCACTTCAGCCGCCAATTCACAGCGATCACCAAAATATCACCTGTAAAATATAAAAAATATAGCGACTAGTCAGAACCAGTGGAGTGATAAGGACATGGTGTATATCTTACCACACTGGACACACCCTACGATGGAGGCAGGAGAACTTATACCGGTATGGGTCTATACCTCTGGTGATGAGGCAGAGTTAATCGTTAACGAAGAGTCATTGGGACGTAAGAAGAGAGGTGTGAATTGGGATGAAATGCAGATTGAGTGGCTCGTGCCGTTGACTGAGGGTAGCGTTGAGGCTGTCGCATATCGAGATGGAGTGCAGATTGCACGAACTTGCCAAAAGAGCGCAGGAGCACCATCACATCTCGACATAAATGGAGATGTGAATGGAGATGAGCTGTCGGTTGTGACACTTAGTCAGACAGACAATTGTGGCACACTTTATCCATATGGAGAAAATAGAGTCTATGCGAAGATATATGGCAATGCCTACATCTTGTCATTTGAGAGTGGTAGCCCAGTGGATGTTGAGTGTAATTTCGGAGCAGAATCTAAGGAGTGTTTCTTTGGTCTCAATCGTCAATTTATCAATAAGAAAGGAGATGATCCAATATCGTTTCGGGCGGTAACAACATCAAGCTTGTATCTTTGGGCGGCGTTGATGCCTCACCCAATATCGACCAGATGTCGGTGGTTAGTAAGTAGTTTTATAAGCTTTTAAAGAATTAAACACATAAAAAAGCTAATTTTTGATTCTATCGAGTAACACCAACCTCCGCGATAAGACGAAACTTGATAAGAGAGTCGCAGTGTTGGAGTCGTAGCGCAAGGCGTTCAATAGGAATAAGCATAACTCTGCATACAAATTGCAGGCTTTGCAGGTTGATGTCACACGCAATATCAATTCTAAGGTCTGTTGAGAAATATAATAGTGATGGCTCACCTCAAAACCCAGTCAGACTAGACGGATTGGAGAGTACTGATGCTAAAGATATTGTAGCAAGATTTACCGAGATCAAAGATAAGGTATACACTGATGGTCACTACAAGTAGATTGGTGAGCTGCATGGATTTAAGCTGCTCGTTAAATAATACGGTTATGTCGTCTGCCTTGTATTCAAAACTCTTACGATCGAGTGAACTTATAATATGCTTGAGACGGCTGCAATCATGCTTTATGCGACTCCCAATAGCATTGAGATAGTTCCCTCTGCGGCTCCCCTCTATGAGTTAGATAACTTCTTGAGTCCGACTAACAAATCTCCTCAACATAGAGAGTGGCTAACAAGGATGAGTTTTGGTGCTTCGTGAAGGCTCTCAAACCGCAGCGTACTAAAGTACGTGAGGATTTGAGAGCCGAGGGAAGTGCCGAAAATCGCCTTGTTAGTCACTCTCTTATTATATGTTGTATTTATTTACTCCTCTTCGTTCTGATCAGCATATTCTGCAAGCTCATGGCTACCGCTACCTGTAGCGACAAAACCGCCATAGCTTTCATCATGCTGACTAAGGTCGAGTCCTACCTCCTCGCTCTTCTCCGAGACACGCATCGGGATCATCTTGTTTGTGATCCAATATAGTGCGTATGTAACAACGAATGTGTAGGCACAAACTAGTACTACTGCCAAAATATGGATAAAGAACATTTTGATATCACCATCCAAGAGGCCATCAACAAAGACTCCAGTAAGGATTGTTCCAAAAATACCACCAACTCCATGGGTTGGGAATACATCCAGTGCATCATCGACACGAGTGTTGTTTTTCCAGTGAACAGCTGTATTACAAACGATTGTTGTTAGGAACGCAATGAATACACTCTCACCAACAGTTACATATCCAGCAGATGGTGTGATGGCAACCATTCCGACAACAGCTCCGATTGCAGCACCCATAGCAGATGGCTTGCGACCACGCAGACAATCAAAGAAGATCCATACCAACATAGCAGTTGCAGATGCAGTATTTGTATTCAAGAATGCCTTGATAGCAGTGCTATCAGCAGCCAATGACGAACCTGCGTTGAATCCAAACCATCCCAACCAAAGAAGTGATGCTCCCAATATTACAAGGACAATATTTGCAGGAGTATGAGGTTTGTGAGCATCCTTTCTACGCCCCAAGAAGATAGCTCCTGCAAGTGCCGCAACTCCCGAAGAGGCGTGTACTACGATTCCTCCTGCAAAGTCTATAACACCCATTTGGCGAAGGAATCCATCTGGATGCCATGTCCAGTGTGCTAAAGGGCAATATACAAAGATACAGAACAAAATCATAAATACGAGGTAACCCGAAAATCTCACGCGCTCAGCAAATGATCCTGTAATAAGTGATGGCGTGATGATTGCAAACTTCATCTGGAAGAGTGCATATAGCGCTAGGGGGATTGTTGGAGCGAGGTTCATATCGACCTTTCCTCCAACATTATGGAACATAAAGAATGTGGCAGGATTACCGACAAAGCTACCGATAGAGTCTCCAAATGCAAGTGAGAATCCAAACACGACCCAAATAACACTTATAACACCCATCGCGATAATACTTTGCAGGACGGTCGAAATAACATTTTTCTGACCAACCATACCTCCATAGAAGAATGAAAGTCCGGGTGTCATCATCAGAACAAAGATTGTTGCGGTAATCATCCACGCAACATCTGCCACTTCGACCCCTTCGCTCATAGTCCATAGGTCATCCGCCTCTGGAGTAAAAACTCCTAGAAGGCTAATAATGACCATTATGGCCATTAAAATAATCCATCTTTTCTTCATATTTTATAGTTTATTTAATAATAAATGCTAGTTTTGAACTCCAAAAATAATAAAATTTCTGCATATATTAAAATATATTCATACTAAAAGGGTGATTTTATACGTTAATAGAGCTATTTCTTAGGTGATTTTATATAACTTTGCATTATGAATGTAGCAATTATAGGAGGTGGAGCAGCCGGATACTTCACAGCAATAAATATTAAGGAGCTTGTGCCAGATGTATCTGTGACAATATTCGAAGCATCTGATCGTAGCCTTGCAAAAGTTGCGGTATCGGGTGGGGGAAGATGTAATCTTACCAACTCATTTGCGGAGGTTAGTCACCTCGGCAAGGCTTATCCTAGAGGGGTGAATCTAATAAAGCGAGCGTTTAAAACATTCGACCACAACTCAACAAAGGAGTGGTTTGAAAGTCATGGTGTGGAGCTTGTGACACAGGAGGATCAATGCTTATTTCCAAAGTCTCAAAGTTCACAAGAGATCATAGACACTTTTCTCCGCTTAGCAAATGATCATAATATAGAGGTAAAACACTCTTGTCGAGTAGCATCGATCGATAGGTGTGAAGGTGGTTATGAAATTGCGTTTACTGATGATAATTTGGAGTCAGAGAGGTTTAATGCGGTGGTGGTCACAACAGGTGGGTCGTCAAATGCTGATGCGCTATCGATGATTAGCTCATTAGAGCTGAAAATTGAACAGCCTATCCCCTCACTTTTTACATTCAATATCCCTAATAACCCCATTACAATGTTGATGGGCACTGTTGTAGATCCGGCTCAAATTACACTACGCGGAAGTAAATTGTTGGCAAGTGGGGCTCTGCTTATTACCCATTGGGGAATGAGTGGCCCTGCAGTACTTAAATTATCTTCGTATGGTGCTCGTATTTTGAATCAAGCCGATTATAATGCAACAATTGCTGTGAATTGGGCTAATGAGACACCTCCTGAGCGTGTGTTAGCAGTTATACAGAGGTTGATTTCGGAGAATAGTGGCAAGTTAGTTACAAGTGCAAAGCCATTCAATCTACCATCCAGAATCTGGATGATGCTACTTGTTAAAGCCGGAATTGCACACGAGAGACGTTTCGCCGAGATCGGTAGCAAAGGAGTTAATAGATTGGTGAATGTGATAACTAATGATGAGTATGTAGTAGATGGTCAAAGTCGTTTTCGAGAGGAGTTCGTGACATGTGGTGGTGTTGCACTTAGCAATATCAATCTAGCAACACTCGAATGTAAAGAGCACCCCAACCTATATTTTGCAGGTGAGGTGCTCGATGTTGATGCTATTACTGGTGGCTTCAATCTACAAGCCGCTTGGAGCATGGGTTATGTTGTTGCGACATCTATCGCTACTCAACATACAAAACCAACCCTTTGAGATACTCTCCCTCCGGATGGTAGATATTGATAGGGTGGTCGGCAGGTTGAGTTAATTGGTGTAGAATTCGAACCTTTCTTCCGGCAATTGCTGCTGCAGAGAAAACAGTTGTTCTAAATAACTCTTTTGAGACTGCTTGCGAGCATGAGAATGTAAAGAGGATTCCGCCACTTTTTATCTGTGATAATGCTCTTGCATTCAATCTTTTGTACCCTTGCATTGCATTACCCAGCACTTTGTGATGTTTGGCAAATGCCGGAGGATCAAGGATTATTAGGTCATATTTGTCGCCAATGTCCTTCAAATACTCCATTGCATCTATAGCAACAGAGCTATGTGCAATCCCCTCTCCAAAATTAAGAATCATATTCTCATCCGCAAGACGAACCGCGCGCTCCGAAGAGTCTACCGAACACACCTCAACGGCTCCTCCAGCCATCGCATATACCGAGAAACCACCGGTGTAGCAGAATGTATTGAGGACGGTGCGACCTTTTGAGTAGTGTTGAACTAATTCGCGATTATATCTCTGGTCAATAAAAAAACCAGTCTTTTGACCACGCTCCCAGTTTACACCAAATTTATGGCCATTTTCAACCACGATATTATTTCCACTCTCAGACTCTGAACCACCAAAGAGGTAGCCATCTACAGCACCCGTATTGGCGTTGTATGGTAGAGTTTGTGCACTTTTATCATATATTGAGCTTAAGCGGTCAGCATATACTACGCGCAAAGCTGCAGCAATCTCTTTGCGTGATTGATACATACCTACGGAGTGGCACTGAACGACCGCGTGCGAACCATAAATATCTATGACCAAACCGGGGAGTGAATCCCCCTCACCATGAACAAGTCTATAGCAGGTCGTTTGAGGATTCTCTGTTAGCTGAAGAGTTTCACGAACACTATACGCTGCTGCGATACGTTGATTCCACCATGTTTGATCTATCTCCTCTTTATTGAAGGTCAAGACTCGTACTGCGATAGAACCCACTTGATAGTGTCCTGATGCGATGAATTCACCACTTTTAGTGTTAAGGTCAACAACCTCTCCCTCCGTCAAATCTTCGTCTACTTCTGCTCGTTCAATAGCTCCAGAAAATATCCATGGATGACGACGAAGTAGTGACTCCTCTTTTCCTTTCTTAAGGTATAATTGCGCTCTGTTCATATATTATATTATCTCTTTTTTTGTTGCGTTTGATGGTTTGCTATCTCTCCATCTTCTTCTCCTTGGTGGTTTAGCTCCCTCCTTTGTGTCGCTTTTACTACTCTGCCACGCCTCTTTTCTTTGTGCCTTTTTGGCCTCTCGACGTGCGGCAGCCTCTGCCGCTTGAATCGCTTGTTCCTTGCGGATTTGGGCTATCTCTTCTTGCGATAATTTCTCTGTGAGTTGCAGCTTGTCATAGATTTTAATACACGCCCAAGCGTCAGTTGCCGCATATTGCTGCTGTTGTGGCGTCAGTATTACAGCCTCCCAATTGCTCAATCTTTGAGCCTTTGATATCCTTTGCCCCAATACAATAGCGGACATTTTGCGCAAACTTTTCTCTTTGACGCCCCACTCCCAAATATCGCTTTGCAGATCATAAAATCCTCGATCTTTAAAGTATCTTAGTTGATTTAGCGATCGAATATCACCCGCTACATCAGCGCCAATTTTAATGATCGATTCGCTCTCTAAAATTTGCATTATTGGCTTAGCAAAGGGGATCTTATTGAGCCTAAACAGATAGCAAGTGGTTGGTGTGGAGAGTTGAAGTAGTGAAACCTTATAACTCACGCCAGCCTTAAATGATGGTCTAGTTTCGGTGTCAAATCCAATAACAGTGTGTGCTGCTAGATCATTGCAAGCCGCGTCAATTTGCTCCTCACGATCAACAATAACAATTTGCCCCTTGAATAGAAGGGCTGGCAGTTGAGCAGTTAGTTCATTGCTTATAGTTGATTCTAGTTGTACTCTGTTTGGCATTATCTCTTTTATATAAATAAGTGCCAAAGATAAGAATAATTTCCTAAAGTTAGACTATCTACAGACCTTTAAGTAGGGTAAAATAATTATTGGTGTGTTTTTAAGAGTGCTATTGGAGATGAGATTTTTTGCAATTGAATCGAAAATATAGTTATTCTATATTGAGATTTAATAGTAAAAAATATCGCTCCGAGAGTGCTGTTAAAAATATGGCAATAATTGTTTTACACTACTTAATTAAGTATGCAGTTATTTAAAAGGGGAGATTCTATCATATTGATCCATACGCAACTCCTCATTTTGAAGCATTTTATTCACCTCCTCGATGATAAGATCGGCATCTAATTTAATCTGTAATGCGAGCTCTTTAATGCTTAGTGGCTGTTTATTAACAACTTCTAATATTTGTTCATTTAAAGCTCTAGATCTTTTATCAACGGCATTTTTGCTTAATGCATTACGCTGATTTGTTATGCATACGTCACAAGCTCCACACTCTTTAACATCCTCTATGCCGAAGTAATTTTCAAGGTGCTGAGATCGGCATGATGACTCATTTTGGCTATACTCAATCATGGCTTGCAACCTTTCGGCATAGAGTTCTTTTCGATATTTATAGCTCTCCGGAGAGATGTAAAGACTCTCAATTTGCTCTCTGTGAGTCTCTAGATATAGCATTGCGGTATAGTTAGTGGGTATGTACCTTATTAACCTCATTAACCACAACCTCTTCAATTTATCTTTAATTTGTTCAATTGTATAACCACTTACTAATGAAATGTAGACCTCGTCAATTGCCCTGAACTCCGAAAACACCCCATCATATAGGCGCAGTAAAACACGAATAAATGGATCTAAATCTTGATTCCCTACACGTGCTTTGTATAACTCATCACGACTAACTGTAAACATAATTTGAGCAGGTCGATCCATCTCATCTACATATGAGATGTAGTTGTTCATCTGTAAGATTTTCAGTGAGTTAATAACAGTCTTTGAGAATAAGCTAGACTCCCGACAAAATTCTCTCAAATTAAAAATATAACTGATATCTCCACCCTCTCCATATGGAATTTGAAGCGATGAGCAGATCTTATCATATACTTTTTTCACCATCTCCAACGAAGGGAACTCCATATCGAGTTTTCGTTTGATTTTCGATGAATCATCGGGTGACACCATAAGGACCGCAAAACTTCTATTTCCGTCGCGTCCAGCCCTTCCCGCCTCTTGGTAGTAGGCCTCTAGTGAATCGCACAAAGTATAGTGTATAACAGCTCTTACATTTGATTTGTCGATTCCCATACCAAATGCGTTCGTTGCGACCATAACACGACATTCGCCACTCAGCCACTCATCCTGTCTCAATGATCGCTCTACATTTGGTAGACCACCATGATAGAATGTCGCAGTGTACCCTTCATCAAGCAGAAATTCTGATATTTGTTCACAAATGCTACGAGTTCTAGCATATACTATTACAGATCCATCGACATTGGACAAAATTCTTAGTAGAAGTTCGTTCTTATCACTTGTATTTCGTATGGCGTAGCAGAGATTTGGTCTGGAGAAACTACCCCTCAAAAGGTTTTTCGACTTGAATTTTAGGTTATGCATGATATCTTCACACACAACCTGTGTTGCTGATGCAGTTAGTGCTAATATTGGAACATCCGGCATAGCTTCACGTAATTCACCTATTCGCAGGTAGCTCGGGCGAAAATCGTAGCCCCATTGTGATATGCAGTGAGCTTCATCGACAGCAATCATCGACACATTCATTCTATCCAACCTCATTCTGAATAGTTGTGAAGTTAGTCGCTCGGGTGCTAGGTATATCAGTTTAACATCGCCATAGATCGCATTATCAAGTGCAATATCAATATTACGACGAGACATTCCTGAGTGTATAGCAACAGCCAAAACTCCCTGCTGTCGGAGCCTATCCACTTGATCTTTCATAAGTGCTATGAGAGGGGTGACAACTATACAAGTGCCGGGCATTGTTAATGCTGGTACTTGGTAGGTGAGTGACTTTCCACCACCCGTAGGAAGGAGTGCTAGCGTGTCACGCCCTGCAACTATAGACTCAATAATCTCGCGTTGCATTGGCCTAAAGGTATCGTAGCCCCAATATTTTTTTAGCGCCTCATCAATAGTTGGCAAGTTATTCTGCACCTTTTTCATGTAACAAAGGTATAAAATTAAAAAATAAATTATACCTTTGCAACGGTAATATTTTACTATTTAAGACTAATATGACTATCCGTGAGCGTATATTATCGATAATGCTACTGATGCTAATTGCATTCAGTAGTTGCTTGGTATATTACTCCCAGTTGGTTATATGCTGTGATCCATCACACCATACTACTCATCACGATTGTTGTCATTGCGCGGAGCATACAGATGATTGTGATATTCACAAATATGCTTTTGACCACGACTGTATCAATGATAGTTTAGATATTCTGGAGTATATCGTTACTGCGCCAAATAGTACGTCTCACTCCAATTTCATCTATTTGTCTGCTACTGTATATGGTAGTTTGTCAGATATTTATATTGTATCACCCCAACCCTATTATTGGCGTGATGATGATCTTCGGGGGCGTTTCATAATATCTCAATTTCAGCTTAGAGCACCTCCAGCGTTGGTTTAGACATTTTAATAGGATTACATAATCCATGTATATGTGTAAACTAAACGTAAATTTAAATGATAAAGTGTAGATTTTTAGCTGCTTTTACGGTGGCTATGTTCTCAATTATATCTACTACCTATGCGCAATCTTTAGCAGGAACAGTTGTGGATAGCGATGGTGAGATATTAGTTGGAGCAAATGTATGGTGGAAGGGGACGACCGTAGGTGTCGCCACCGATTTAGAAGGAGGGTATAAACTTCATAGAGTGAAGGATCATAATGTGCTTATAGCGGCTCTTGTAGGATACTCAAACGATACTCTTCGTGTGGAAGGTGGAGTCTCAAAGGTTGATTTCAAATTAAAAACAGCGCTTGAGATCGATGATATTATTGTGACGAGCGCCTTGAATGCAAATTACATAAAACAAGATGGAATCGCTAAAGATGAGATGATATCCTTTGCTGGTCTTTGTAAAATGGCGTGTTGTAACCTAGCGGAGAGTTTTGAGAACTCAGCATCTGTAACAGTAGGGTTTAGTGATGCTATCTCTGGTGCACGACAAATTCAGATGTTGGGCTTAGCTGGTACATATACGCAGATACTGGATGAAAATCGTCCCATTATGCGTGGCTTAAGCTCACCATATGGACTTAGCTATACACCCGGAATGTGGCTAAATTCCATCCAAGTTTCGAAAGGAATCTCGTCAGTGACGGCTGGTCATGAGGCGATTACGGGGCAGATAAACCTCGAGCATCGTAAGCCAACAGATAGTGAGCGATTCTTCTTGAATCTATATATAAATGATGAGTTACGCCCGGAGGCTAATATCTCTACGGCGCTCCCTGTAGCAGGTGATGGGAAGCTATCCACTGTGGTTCTTGTTCATGCGTCTGGTGACACAGATGTTCGCGAGATTGACCATAATAGTGATGGGTACCGTGATCTTCCGGCTGCTCAACAATATAATATAGCCAATAGATGGAGCTATATAGCTGACAACGGTTTGCAGTTAAGGTGGGGAGTTAAGTTTCTTGAAGAAGATAGGTTAGGTGGAATGTGGAGTTTCGACCCGGACAGTCGCGATACGATGCTAGAGGATAATATATATGGTTCTCAGATTCAAAATAGAGGATTTAATTCATATTTTAAATTAGGGACTCCCGTTGGTAAAGCTGTCTATGATGATAATAAAGGAGAGGAATTTCGCTCAAATTTTGCTTTTGTCGCAGATTTTGACTATTTTAACGAAGATGCCTATTTTGGGCTAAATGATTATGATGGTCGCGAGAACGTTTTATCTATGAATGGTATGTACAACCACTATTTCACCGCTAGTTCATCGCTTATTTTGGGAGCATCTATGCAGTTGCAAGATGTCTCAGAAACACTAGATAACAATACACCTTGGTTGTCAACTCGTGATATTTATGATATGTCACGTGAGGAGAATGAAGTGGGGCTATATGCAGAATACACATATAAGTTAGATGACAAATTCTCGTTAATAGCGGGGCTTCGTGGTGATTATAATTCATACTATGATAATTATCACCTCACACCGCGAGGTCAAGCCAAGTGGTCAATTACACCATCTACAACACTTCGTGGATCTGTCGGTATGGGGCGTAGAACATCTAATGTTATAACCGACAATATCGGTATGTTGGCAACGGGGCGCAATATTGTATTCGATAATGGCACAGATAGTGAGTTTGATCGCCAAGAGCGAGCTTTGACATATGGTGGAAGTTTGACGCAGACATTCAAAATTATAAAGAGTGGCGATGCAACAATCAGCTTCGATTATTTTAGAACTGATTTTGAAAATGCTGTTGTTGTGGATCAAGAGTGGGATAGTGAGACAATACACATATATAATACGGATCAACCATATTATACCAATAACTATCAAGTTGATCTTACGTGGTCTCCAGCTGCAGGGTTGGATATCTTTACTACATTTAGATACACCGATAGCTCAATAACACTAACCCGCCCTGATGGGTCTTACTATTCAACAGAGAAAGCATTGGTAAGTCGTTATAAGACGCTACTAAACTTACAATATGCAACACACCTACGCAGATGGGTATTTGATGCTACAGCTCAGTTGAATGGCCCTACACGGCTACCTGTTCAAGATGGAGTTATAGAGAATAGCGATTATTCGCCTTCATACCCAATGTTCTTTGCACAAATAAGTCGTCGAATCAGAGCGTGGGAGCTATATGTAGGTTGTGAGAACATAGCTAATTATATGCAGGAGAATCCAATCATATCATCAAATGATCCGTATTCGTCAGCCTTTAATTCTTCTGTTATATGGGGGCCATTGATGGGACGTAAGTTTTATGTCGGGGCACGATTTAATATATTTTAACCAATTAAATAGATAAAATTATGAAGAGAGTATTACAGCTACTTATGTTTGTAGCTATCGCAACTTGCGTAACATTGCCAGCATCGGCGGCAGCACCACGAACTCCTGAATCAAGTGTAAAGAGCTCTAAGAAGGCTCAGAAAACAGTTACTGATACATTTCACGCAGATATCCATTGTGCTGAGTGCGAGAAGAAGATTATGCGCACACTACCTTATCGCAAAGGAGTAAAGGATGTAAACACCAACCTTAGAGCTAAAACTATTAAGGTAAAGTATGATCCATCAAAATGTACTCAGTTTGATATCATCAAGGAATTATCGAAACTTGATGTACGAGCTAGTTTGAAAAAGTAATTAGGACTGTAAATAAAGATAGCCGCAAATCTACAATTCAGATTTGCGGCTATCTTATTATATGATGGTGATTATTTCAAAGGCTCGATCTCAACTTCTGGATTGTAATACCCCTTTGTCAATGTCAAGAACTCACTCTTCATCTTCTCCAATGTCTCTGGGTTGCTTGATGATAGATCTGTAGTTTGAGCTATATCTGCGTTCAAATCATAAAGAGAGAAGTTCTTTACAACTCCCATCTCATTTCCTGTGTTGTTAACCTCTGGTCCGCTATATGGAGGAATCATTGCATATTTACCCATTCGGTATGCCATGCGGCCATTAGCCTCCACAACCATATCTGTACGTCCAGTCTGGCTCTTACCCATGAATACATCAAGGTGAGGCTCAGAATCGATAACTTGATCCGAAGGAAGTGTCACACCAAGCATCTGGGCAAATGAAGCCAAAAGATCCAACTGTGAGATCAAAGCATCTGATACAGATGGCTTGATTGTATCTTTCCAATAGACGAAGAATGGAACGCGAGTACCAGCGTCGAACAAGCTATACTTACCACCACGTAGTCCGCCAGTTGGCTTGTGGTCGCCAAGCATCTCCCATGCACCATCTTTGTAGCCGTCGTTCATTACAGGGCCGTTATCAGATGAGAATACAATAATAGTGTTCTCTAGTAAACCTCTCTTCTCTAAGTTAGCAATCAACTCACCAATGCACCAATCAGCCTCAGCAATAGCATCACCACGAGGTCCCATTGTTGTAGCTCCAACAAAACGAGAGTGTGGAGCACGTGGCACGTGTGGTTGGTGTAGACCATAATACAAGAAGAATGGTTTGTCTTGATTCTCCTCCAAGAATGTGTCAACTTTATCAACGAAGTAATCTGCCATATCCTCATCAACCCATTTAGCAGCTTCGCCACCCTTCATGAATCCAATACGTGGAATACCATTTACGATAGTATTATTGTGACCATGAGCCCAATGCATCTTCAATAACTCTGGATTGTCAAGACCTGTTGGTTGACCCTCATAATTTTTATTATAATTAACCTCAATAGGGTCGTTAGGATCAAGCCCTACAACATCTCCATTCTCAACATATACGGTTGGGACGCGGTCGTTTGTTGCAGCAATCAAACAAGAGTACTCAAAGCCAATCTGATTAGCTCCCGGTACTACTGTCTCGTTCCAGTTTGGATTGCCAGATCCCATACCAAGATGCCATTTACCGATAGCAGCTGTTGTATATCCCTTCGATTGGAACATCTTAGGCATAGTGTATTGGTTAACATCAATTAGCAGTGGAGCATCACCAGCTAAGATTTTAGCTCGTGGATTCTTCCAAGGATACGAACCTGTAAATAGCGCATAGCGACTAGGTGTCGACGTAGCTGAAGTACAGTGACCATCCGTAAAGCGCACACCACCATTTGCTAGAAGATCTAGATTTGGAGTCTTTACCGCTGTCGCTCCGTATGCACCTGTCTCGCCATAGCCAAGGTCGTCAGCAAGGATGACGATCACATTTGGTTGCTTCGGCGCTTCTGACTCAGCTTGAGCACAACTCACAGCTGCTACAGCTGCTGGTGCTACCAATGCAACATTTAAAATCTGTTTGTTCATAAGTTTAGTTATTTTAATAGTTGATTTGAATTTCCGGTGAAATTGTTCACAAATATGGCTATTTATTTTGGATTATCATAATTTATTTGCAACTATTAACTTTTGAAATCCCGATAATAATCCCTATATTTGCACAATTTATGACGCTTTGTTAACTGTTTTGCAGAGCAATTTTAATAATGAATATGTCGGAGATAAAGGATAGAGAGTTAATTGAGGATATTGGAGGTCAGGAGTATAAGTATGGCTTCGTGACAGATATCGAGACCGAAATAATCGATAAGGGACTTTCGGAGAGTGTAGTAAGGCTTATTTCCCAGAAAAAAGGTGAGCCTGAGTGGATGATGGAGCGTAGATTGGACGCATATCGTTATTGGCTAACTTTAGAGGTGCCAACATGGGCACATCTGGAGATACCCCCAATTGATTTTCAGGCTATTAGTTATTATGCAGCACCTAAGCAAAAGAAGACTCTGGAGTCGATGGATGAGGTAGATCCGGAGCTTAAAAGGACATTTGATAAGTTGGGTATCCCATTAGAGGAGCAGATGGCATTGGCTGGTGTAGCGGTAGATGCCGTTATGGATTCAGTCTCTGTAAAGACCACTTTCCGTGAGACATTGGCTGAAAAGGGCATTATATTTTGTTCTATATCAGAGGCTATAAAGGAGTACCCTGAATTGATTAAAAAATATTTAGGAAGTGTTGTACCCCATACTGACAACTACTATGCAGCGCTCAATGCAGCTGTCTTTTCGGATGGTTCGTTCTGCTATATACCCAAGGGGGTGAGGTGTCCGATGGAGCTATCAACATATTTTAGAATTAATGCTCAGGGTACAGGTCAGTTTGAACGTACCCTGATTGTTGCAGATGAAGGCTCTTATGTTAGCTATTTAGAGGGTTGTACGGCACCACAGCGTGATGAGAATCAGCTCCATGCGGCTGTTGTTGAGATCGTGGTACATGATAGTGCAAGTGTAAAATACTCGACAGTTCAGAATTGGTATCCGGGAGATAAGAATGGTGTTGGTGGAATTTATAATTTTGTGACTAAACGTGGGGTTTGTTACCGCGATGCAAAATTATCGTGGACTCAAGTGGAGACGGGTTCGGCTGTAACATGGAAGTATCCAAGTTGTGTTTTGCTGGGTGATAACTCTATTGGTGAGTTTTATTCAGTGGCGATGACTAATAATATGCAGCAGGCGGATACGGGTACTAAAATGATTCACGTTGGACGTAATACGCGTTCCCACATCATATCGAAAGGAATATCGGCTGGGAAAAGCCAAAACTCGTATCGTGGATTGGTGAAAGTTGCAAAAAAAGCTGATGACGCTAGAAACTACTCTCAATGTGATTCATTGTTGATAGGCGATAAGTGCGGTGCTCATACATTCCCCGTAATTGAGAATTATAACTCAACGTCGGTATTGGAGCATGAGGCTACAACTTCGAAGATCTCGGAGGATCAACTTTTCTATTGCAACCAAAGGGGATTGTCGAGCGAAGATGCTGTAGGTGTGATAGTGAATGGATATGCAAAAGAGGTGCTCTCGAAGCTCCCAATGGAGTTTGCGGTAGAGGCGCAGAAGTTATTAGCACTCAGCCTAGAGGGCAGTGTGGGTTAATGTAGTGGTTTAAGTATATAAATTAAGAAAGATAAAGAGATGTTAAGTATAAAGGATCTACATGCCAATGTTGGTGATAAGGAGATTTTGAAGGGTGTAAACTTAGAGGTCAAAGCAGGTGAGGTGCACGCAATCATGGGGCCAAATGGCGCTGGAAAAAGCACATTAGCAAGTGTGTTGGCTGGCAACGAGAAGTTTGCTGTAACGGGGGGTAGTGTAGAGTTCTTAGGTCGCGAATTACTCACAATGTCAATTGAGGATAGAGCTCGTATGGGGTTGTTTCTTGGATTTCAATATCCAGTTGAGATCCCGGGAGTCTCTATGGCTAGCTTCATGAAATTAGCTGTTAATGAGCAGCGTAAATTTCGAGGAGAAGAGCCTATGAGTTCTGGTGAGTTCTTGAAGCTAATGCGCGAGAAGAGTAAGATTGTGGAGTTGGATGCAAAACTCACCTCTAGATCTGTTAACGAAGGGTTCTCGGGAGGAGAGAAGAAGAAGAATGAGATCTTCCAAATGGCTATGCTTGAGCCTAAATTATCGTTCCTAGATGAGACCGACAGTGGACTTGATATCGATGCATTGCGTATCGTCGCAACTGGCGTGACAAAGCTAAAGCGTGAAGATAATGCTACTGTTGTAATCACTCACTATCAGCGTTTGTTGGATTATATCGTTCCTGATTTTGTACATGTATTGTACAAAGGCCGCATAATCTACTCGGGTGATAAATCATTAGCCCTAAAGCTAGAACAAGAGGGTTATGATTGGTTAATTGGAGATATTAAGGAGTAGGAGAATGGTGGAGATGGAGAGATTTCTCAAATATTTAGAGTCACATGATTTGAAGCGTTTAAATAGCGCTACTTGTGACGATATTACCCTTGATAATGGATCAAGTAGCTTTCTTCATGTCGCAATTAATGCGCTGAAATTGATGCTTAATGTGACATCTAGAGAGCAGGCAGCAACATTGGTTGTTGTAAATTCTGGTGGTGATGCTGAGTTGAATATATCGATTGCTGAGGGTGCGCGACTCAATATGTTGGAAGTTTTATATAGTGGAGCAAAAGAAAGTGTTAAAATTACTCAAGCTAAGGATTCTCTACTGCATTCTACTATATTAGAGCTTGCGGCATCTACGCTGACATCAACTGTAGAGTTGAATGGCAGAGGTGCTGATGCTGAGGTTAATATGCTGCAATTACCGTCACAGAACGAGCATGCAAACATATCATTGAGGATAGCGCATAACTCACCAGATTGCACAAGCAGGTCACTATCTAAGTGTGCGGCAGCAGGTGAATCGACAGGTGAGTTTCACGGGCTAGTCTATGTCGCAGAGGGAGCGCAGCGTGCCTATTCACAGCAGAATAGCAGGAATGTGGCACTTAGTACAGATGCCAAGATTATCGCACAACCGCAATTGGAGATCTATGCTGATGATGTAAAGTGTACGCATGGTGCAACAGTTGGGCAGATGAACAAGGAGGCGATACTGTATATGCGTCAACGAGGGTTGAGCGAGGAGCAGGCGCAAAAACTGCAGCTTGATGGCTTTATCTCGGAGATAACTAATAGTTGTGCAATTGAGTCATTGAGAGATTCGCTGTCAGAGATGGCGCGTGAGTACCTTCAAAATATGTAAGCCATGAAAAAAATTGAGCAAATACGCGAAGATTTCCCGATACTTAATAGCTCTGTTTATGGCAAGCCGTTGGTGTATCTAGATAGTGGGGCGACGGCACAAAAGCCTAAGTGTGTGATAGATAAGGTTAATTACCTACATCAAGAGATGAATGCAAATATTCATCGTGGAGTGCACTATTTATCGCAAGAGGTCACCTCGCTATATGAAGAGGCACGTGGCGTTGTACAACACTTTATAGGGGCAGAACATAAAGAGGAGATTGTATTTACAGCTGGCGCAACATCTGCTATAAATACAGTTGCATATAGCTGGGGGGAGTCATTGAAGAGTAGCGATAATATTATCATCTCGGAGATGGAACACCATTCAAATATAGTACCTTGGCAATTGATCGCTCAGCGCAAGGGGGCAGAGGTTCGAGTTTTGCCAATTGATGACGATGGACGATTGATGGTTGAAAAGTTAGATGATCTGATAGATTCAAGTAGCCGGCTAATGGCTGTAGCTCAAGCATCAAATACGCTGGGCACACGTCCGGATTTGAGATATATTATCTCGAAGGCGAAGTCTGCAGGTGTTTTAACTATGGTTGACGGGTGTCAGGGTGTTGTTCATGGTGGAGTTAATGTTGCTGAATTGGGGTGCGATTTCTATGCTTTTTCAGGTCATAAGTTGTATGGACCTACGGGAATAGGTGTGCTTTATGGCAGGCGTGAAGTTATGGAAACATTACCTCCGTTTTTGGCAGGAGGTGATATGGTTGATCGCGTTTCATTCGAAGAGACAACATATGCGCCACTTCCACTAAGGTTTGAGGCTGGGACAGCTAACTACATAGGTGCTATAGGGTTAGCAGAAGCTATTAGGTATATTGAGCAGTTTGACAAAGATGAGTTGGAGGCTCACGAGCAGATGCTTCTTAAAGTAGCAACAGAGTCGTTAAGCAAAGTTGAAGGGCTTAAGATATATGGAACACAACCAGATAAATGCGGAATAATTTCGTTTAACATAGATGGTATTCATCCGTATGATTTGGGTATGATTCTCGACAAGTTGGGAATTGCAATACGAACAGGGCAACACTGTGCTGAACCCACAATGAAACACTTCGGGGTTACAGGAATGTGTCGTGCATCCTTAGGAATTTATAATACAACAAGCGACATTGAAGCTCTCGTTAGTGGGGTTGAACGTGCCGCTAATATGCTAAGATAGAGAGATGCTAATAGTACTAGAGGGGTTAGATGGAGCAGGGAAGTCAACCCAGATAAAGCTCCTTCGAGAGAGATTAACACAGAGTGGGATTGAGAGTGAATATCTTCACTTTCCTCGCTTTGATGCGCCAATATATGGTGATTTGATTGCAAGATTTCTGCGAGGTGAATTGGGTGAACTTAACAATGTTAACCCATATCTAGTTGCGCTGTTATATGCGGGAGATCGCGCAGATGCAGCATCATTGCTAAATAGCTGGATGGATAGCGGTAAGGTTGTTATACTAGATCGATATGTCTATTCTAATATTAGTTATCAATGTGGTAAATTAGAGGGTGATATAGCTCGTAGGGAGTTGTCTCAATGGATACTTGATCTTGAGTATAATCACTTTAACATACCACGTCCTGATATCTCATTCTTTCTTGACGTACCATTTGAATTCACAAAAAGAAAGTTAGAAGAGCAGAGAGATGGCGATGATCGTGATTACTTGAAGGGCAAGCGAGATATCCATGAGTCATCTCTTGATCTACAGCAATCCGTACGCGAAGTTTACCTCTCTGCATCTGAGGTTGATGACGCACTGCAGATTATTAATTGTGTGGCGGAGTCAGGTGAAATGGAGAGCCCACAAAATATTTTCGATAAGATTTGGAGTAGCGTAAAACCGCTGCTATAAGAGACAAAAACAATGCAAACACACGCTGAGAGGAGTAGGACGATAAAGATGGTTTCCCATGCATCAAGAATGATCATGGGACTAACCTTTATTACCTCTGGCTTTGTGAAGGTTATTGATCCTTGGGGCACTTATATTAAGGTAGATGAATACCTAATGATCTACGGATGGGAGGCGTTAATGCCACTCAGTATGTACTTTTCGGTGTGGCTATGTAGTGCAGAGTTGATGATGGGGTGTATGCTTACATTTAAAGTTCGCATCCGTTTTGTGTCGATCTTTGCCCTGCTCTCAATGACAATATTTACCATTATAACACTCTTGAGTGCTACGATTATACCTGTGGAGGATTGCGGATGTTTTGGTGATGCGTTAAAACTTACTGCATGGCAGACATTCTTCAAGAACCTAGCGCTGCTCCCAATGGCATTTGTTGTGTGGTGGAGATATAGGCCTGATAAAATTTTCTTGTTTAAGCGAATTGAGCTAATGTTGGCGGCACTATTTTTTTCAATGTCGCTGGGATTGGGGGTGTATTGCTATCGTCACCTTCCACTAATCGATTATCTACCATATAAGGTCGGAGTAAATCTTCCGCAAGCTATTAAAGATGCAGAAAAATTACACTCACAATCTTTCGAAACGGTATTGATATACAAGAATATAAACAACGGGGAGTTGCGTGAGTTCCAGATAACGGATCCAACGTGGCAAGATGAGAGAACATGGGAGTGGGTTGACACGGTGACCAAGGATGATGAGTCGGATATAAGGCCATTAATTAGTGAATTCTCGCTGCGTGATCGAGATGGATTAACTGCGACGGATGAAGTCCTAGCAACATCTGGAATTCTTAATATTTTGTTCGTAACACAGTTTAATGATATAGATGAAGAGTGTTTGAATAGCTTTAATAAGATTATTCGTGAAGGTGATGTTAGAGGTGAAAAGACGATTTGTATTACGCCCGACCACATAGTAGATAATCTCTTTATCCACGATATTGAGTGTTATAATATCGACCCTACAACAATGAAGACAGCTCTAAGGGCGAAGGAGGGATTGATGAGGCTGCACGATGGCGTAATCGTTAAAAAACGTAATTGTCGCGATCTATAATCTGTATTTCGATTTGGCATAAAAGTTGGTTTCTTCTTTAGAAATCAACTTTTTTAGTATGTATAGATACCTAACGTCACTAATAATCTTTTTTAGTGCTTGTGGTAGTGAATCGGCTAGCACAAATAATAACACACAGCAGCATCCTAGATGTGTAAAGAGCATCGTAGCTACAACATCAGAAGTTGTAGAGAAGGTCTATGCAGGGTTGTCAGTTCCAGAGATGGAGGTAAATTTAGCATTCAAGGTTGCAGGGCAAATTCTAAGTATCCCTATATCAATTGGGGAGGAGGTAGCTGAGGGTTCAACCTTAGCACAGCTTGATCCTCGCGATTTGGAGTTAACTATGGCCGCTGACAAATCTAGTTATGAGCAGGCGAAATCAAGTTATGAACGATCTATTCGGTTGCTTAAACACGAAGCAATTTCAAAGCAAGAGGCTGAGAGTGCAGAGTCGATTTACACACGGGCTAAATCAACATATGAAAATAGTCGCGATTTATTGGAGCAAACAGTACTTATTGCTCCTTTTAAAGCTGTAGTAGAGAGGATTTATGTACAAGAATTCCAGCGAGTAATGGCTGGTGAAAGTGTTGTGCGAGTAGTGTCGCCAACAACTACAAGAGTCTCGTTTACATTGCCTGAAAACTCTTTGAGCATTATGAATGACTCGTCTACAAATTTTAAAGTGCAGTTCGATAATTATCCCGGAGAGAGTTTTGATGCTGTGGTAGTCGAATTTGCTCGCAGTTCATCCGATGCCTCTGGATTCCCCGTAACATTGTCGATTGAGAATCCTGCACCATCGAGATTTTATATTAATTCTGGATTATCATGTAGTGTGATAGTTTCGTCAACACAACAAGATCTCGGAGCTGTAGTACTACCTTTATCTGCAATTTATTCCCCTACATCAGGCGGAACTTATGTGTGGGTGATTAAACCAGATGATCATGTGGAGCTTCGCAAAGTAGAGTTAGGAAAACCGGTAGGGACAAGTTCTGTTGTGGTCGATGAAGGGGTAGATAGCGGTGAAAGCATTGTTGTAGCTGGAGTGTATCAACTTATGAATAATCAATTAGTTAAAGTGCTAAAATAATCATGGCTACAATACCAGAATACGCTTTGAAGAATAAAAATCTCACGTGGTTTTTATTAGTTGTCTTTTTAGTTGGGGGTGTCGTGGGATTCCTACATCTTGGTAAAAAAGAGGATTCGACTTTTATTATTAAAAGTGCCTCAATAGTATGTAGTTATCCCGGCGCTACTCCGCTAGAGGTCGAGCAGCTGATTACGGAACCCATAGAGCGTGAGATACAATCTATGCGCCGAAGTTACAAGATTACATCTGATTCACAATATGGAATTTCGAAGATTTTAATCGAGCTAGACCCCGCAACGCCTGCAAGTGAAATTCCTCAATTGTGGGATGAGTTGCGAAGGAAGGTGACAAACATACAGCCAAGATTGCCTAGTGGTGTATCTCAAATTATCGTTAATGATGATTTTGGAGATCTTTATGGTATATATTATGCGCTATCAGCAAGCGAGGGCTTCACACTCACAGAGTTGCGAGATTGGGCACAACTTATCAAGACTCGTGTCGTAACTATAGATGGAGTCCAAAAGGTCAATCTGTATGGGGAGCAGACACCTGTTGTTAATATTTATGTTTCGCTCTCTAAACTATCATATTTCTCCATTCGCCCCGATGCTATTATTGCGACCATTGCACGACAAAATCAAGTGGTAAGTAGCGGAGAGAAGATAGCCGGTGAGATGATGGTTAAAATAGTAGAGCAAAGTAGTTATCAAAGTCTGGATGATATTGCAAATCAACTTCTTATATCTAGTGATGGTAAACAATATCGACTAGGTGATATTGCGAGAGTGGAGCGAGAATACATATCACCGTCAACATCAATTATGCGTGTGAATGGCCAACGTGCGATCGGTATAGGAATCTCTACAGAGGGGGATAAAGATGTAGTTGCAACTGGTGGTGAGATCTCCGCTTTGCTTCGATCGATTGAGCAGACCATGCCTGTGGGAATTAATCTGGAGGTGCTCTACCCTGAGGATGAGATTGCACAAAAGGCTACATCGACATTCTTGTTGAATTTGGTGGAGTCTATCGCTATTGTCATAGTTGTAATTATGGTTGTGATGGGCTTTCGAGCGGGCTTCTTGATTGGCTCATCATTGGTGTTCTCCATCGGTTCAACGTTATTGATAATGTTATTTGTAGGTGAGGGTTTGAATCGCACTTCGCTCGCAGGATTCATTATAGCGATGGGTATGTTGGTTGATAATGCAATCGTTGTTGTTGATAATGCTCAAAATTCAATACGTGCAGGTGCTAAAAAGCGTGAAGCCATTATAAATGGAGCTGATAGGCCGAAATGGAGTCTTTTGGGGGCTACGTTAATCGCAATATTCTCTTTTCTTCCGCTATATCTAGCGCCATCTGCTGTTGCGGAGATTGTAAAGCCGTTATTTGTAGTTTTAGCGATTTCGCTTATTATGAGTTGGATTTTAGCGCTTGTGCAAACGCCCCTGTTCGGAGAACTTATTTTAAAAGATAATAAAGTAAAGGTTGATGTAAATAATGATAATAATCAATACAACAATAAGTTCTATAGTGTGTTTGATTCTGTATTATTAAAGATGTTGCACCACAAATGGTTAGTTGTAATTAGTGCTGTTGTACTATTAGTCGGCTCACTCAAGGTGATGGAGAATATGCCTCAAGACTTCTTTCCATCACTCGATAAACCATACTTCAGGGCGGATATTATTCTTCCCGAAGGGTATAATATCGAGACTACTGAGCAGATAATGATAACACTGGAGGGGTGGTTGCAACGACAGAAAGAGGTGAAAAATATATCAATAACCGTGGGTGGAACACCGCCTAGATATTATTTGGCGAGTAGTTCGGTCGCAATGATGCCAAACTTTGGAAATGTATTAGTTGAGCTGCAATCAACCAAACAGAGTGCTGAGATGGAGAGTAGATTCAATAGATTTGTGCGAGACTCATTTCCGAATGTTTGGATAAGATCCTCACTATTCAAGCTCTCTCCAGTGCCGGACGCCTCTATTGAAATGGGTTTTATAGGTGAAAATATAGATACTTTAATTGCCCTCTCTGAGCGTGCTGAGGCGATCATGTGGCGTAATCCACGAGCTGTAAATATCCGAAATAGTTGGGGGAATCGTATCCCAGTTATAATACCTCAATATTCGCAGATGAAAGGGGGCAGAATAGGAGTTTCGAGAGGGGATTTAGTGCAAGGGTTAACGGTTGCAACGAATGGATACACATTGGGTGAGTATCGAGAAGGTGATCAGTTTATGCCTATATTAATGAAGGATGATGATATAGATGATTATAATTTGTCAAACCTCGAGACACTCCCCATATTCAATCCTGCTGGAAGATTCTTTGCTGCAGAGCAGGCAACCTCTGGATTTGAGTTTGAGTATGTGATGCCGGTTATTGAGAGGTATAATCGTAGGCGTGTTATAAAGGCTCAATGTGACCCTGATAGAGGGGTTAATACAAAGTCATTATATAGTGAAGTGTTAGACTCTGTAACTAGATATGTCTCAATACCTAATGGGTATCAATTTAAAGTATTTGGTGAGGAAGAATCGCAGGCTGAATCCAACGATGCGCTGGCCAAAAATTTCCCACTTGCTATTGTTCTGATTTTCATTACACTCTTAGTATTGTTTGGTACATATCGAGAACCCATACTGCTGCTACTTATGATTCCACTTATCTTTATAGGAGTGGTAATGGGGCTCATAGTTTCGGGTAAGCTATTCAACTTTTTTGCACTTCTAGGAATGTTAGGACTTATTGGAATGAATGTGAAAAACGGTGTAGTGTTAGTTGCGCAAATAGGAGAACTTCGTTCGTCGGGCATAAAGCCAGCAGTTGCGCTATTGGAGGCGACACGAAGCAGGGTAGTGCCTGTAGCAATGGCTTCGGGAACAACAATTTTGGGTATGATTCCACTCTTGTTCGATTCGTTGTTCAGCGCAATGGCTGCTACAATAATGGGAGGATTGGTTGTTGCAACGCTTCTTACATTTTGTGTTTTGCCTGCTGGATATGCAATTATCTATAACATCAAATACGAATAGCTTATGCGATTTTTATTCATCCTTACAATACTATTCTCTACTCTCTCGACATACGCGCAGCTTACTCCTGAGCAGTATCGCTCAGAGGTTGTTGCGTATAGTTGGGCATTAAAAGGTGCTCAAAATACTCTTGAGCAGAGTGAGCAAAGTGTCGCGTACACTAAAACCTTGTTGCTACCCGAACTCTCGGCAACAGGTAGTTATCGCTATTTTTTACGCCAATATGAAGGTCAGAAACCTTGGAGTGTCGCACTAGAGCCGCAGTTTGTTCAGACGATATATGGTGGAGGGGTTGTGCGAGCAGAGGTGAATAAATCTGAGCTGACTCTTCAAGCCGCAATATGTAGTGCTAACTTCACATTGTTGGAGGTTAACTACGCTGCGGAGTATGCTTATTGGAACTATTGGGCTATGAATAGATATTATCTTGTAATGGAACAATATGTCGAAATAATTGAGCAGCAGTTGGAGAAAATCCGATATAAATACAGTGATGGCTACACATCCAAGAGGGATCTGTTGATGGTGCAATCCCAACTTAGTGAGGCTGAATATAACCTTATATCATCTAATAAGAGTCGAATGGAGGCTCTCTATAATTTGAATATACTAAGAGGCAAACAGCCCAACGACACGTTGATAACGACTAAGTTTGCATTAGAAAATTATCCGACCCCTCAAAGGCTACCATTAGCGAGAGTCATAGATCAACGCCCTGATTATAGCGCAATGCTGCTAAAGGAACAGATTGCTGAGGTTGAGACTCGGAGTGTGCGAGGTGGATATAATCCCAAAATATTGGGAGGGGTGGCCGGAGGTTTGCGATCATATACGCCCAATATTAGTGGAGATACATATTTTGATGGCTCTGTTTATGTATCGCTATCTGTGCCAATATATCGCTTCGGTGAGAGACGAAAGGCGGTTGCTGTATCTCGAAGCAGCGAACGTCAGGCACACATAAATAGCGAAACATTATTGGATGAGATAATTCAAGATGAGAGCAATGCATGGTTGGCTGTAGAGCAGAGTAGGGTGCAAATAGATATTGTTGCAAAATCATTGAGCATAGCGAGTGAGAATCTTGAAATAAGCACATATTCATACAATGAGGGGTTGGTTTCAATACTAGATTTGATGCAGGCTCAGATTAGCTGGATGCAGATCTATACCAATGCAATAAGTTCTGAATATAGCTATTTGCTTGCGTTAGCCTATTATTGGAAAACTACCGGAGAATATAAATAATTAATTATTCTTAATTGATGGGTGAAAATATGTATCAAAAAGGGCTAAAAGCTAAAAAAAAATATTATATTTGCGCTAATTGAATTCATAACTTTATGCGTAAAAAAATTATTTCAACTATAACCTATTTGGTGGCATTAGGTGCTATTGCCACTCCAAATAGTGGGCTTTGTGCTATTTCGCACTATGAGCGAGGTCGAGAACTTTATGAAATGGGTCGTTGGGTTGATGCTCGAAAGGAGTTGACCTATGCTCTTGAGGAGCTCGGAGCAACAGACCACATTAAAAGACAAAATGTCGAATACACTATTGCGATGTGTGCAATGAAGCTAGACACTGAGAGTGCCGAATCTTTATTGCTCAAATTTGAGAGAGACTATCCTCAAGCTCCATACACAAATGACATACTGTTTATTCGTGGACTCTATCAAGCCTCCAATGGTAATCATGAGCTTGCAATGGAGCTCCTAAATGATGTTAATCCAGATCGATTGACTGATGAGGATTATGAGAGATACAACATCCGCATGGGATATCTGCTATTCCTAGATGAGGAGTATGATGACTCTAAGCAATACCTCAAAAACATCAATTCAAGTAGCCAATATTATCCACACGCGCTCTATTGCAATTCGTATATAGCATATGTGGAGGGAGATTATAGAGCTGCAAAGAGTGGCTTTGAGGAGCTGTTGACAGATCAATCGTATAGTCCAATAGTTCCATTTTACCTTATGCAGGTGGAGTTCCTAACGGGTAACTATACGCGTGCAATAGAGTATGGTGAGCAGTTGCTTGAATCATCGCTCGAACAAAAGCAGGTTGCGGTGGTTCGAACACTTGCAGAGTCCTATTTTAGATTGGGGCAATATGACGAATCTCTGAATCTTATTGATCGCTATATTGCCGCTGGAGGAGAAGTTGGACGTGAGGAGAACTATATAAAAGGTTTTTCGCTGCACCAATTAGGGTATTATGCGGAGGCAATAGAGCCATTGCGTGCAGTATGTGGAGCTGATGATGAGATGACACAAAATGCTTCATTTCACCTTGCAAATTGTTATATTCATGTAGGTAACAAAGAGGAGGCTTTAAGGGCATTTTCAATGGCCTCTAATGATGGGTTCAATGAGCAAATAGCAGAAGAGGCGCTTTTTAATCAGGCAAAATTGCAATATGAATTGGGAGATGGTCTCTTTAATGAGACAATTAATCTATTGACTCGTTATGTGAACAAATATGATAATCCAGAGCGTTTGAATGTAGCTCGCACACTCCTTGTTGCGGCATATTACAATACACGAGATTACTCAACAGCATACGATGCTATTGCGCAGATCAAGAATCCAGATTCTGAGATTTTGGCTGCTAAACAAAAGATAGCATATTTAAGGGGACTTGAGCAATTTGTTGAGCAAGACTATGATGATGCAATGAGTTATCTTGAGGAGTCGATTGATATAGGAATCACTCCAAAACAGGTTGCGCTCGCGAACTATTGGTTAGGAGAGATTAGCTACCTAAATGGTAACAATGATGATGCGTTATCAAAATTCAACTATTTTTCAGCTCGCGCCCCTAAGGGTGATCCAACAACTATCGAAGTTCTATATAGTACAGCTTATGCTCTGTTACAACAAGGAAACACATCCTCTGCGTTGCAATACTTCCAGCGCTATGTAGCTGCTGCAAATGCTGAGAGTAGATTGATTGCTGATTCATATAATAGAATTGGTGATATCTATTATGGTATGCGTAGCTTCACCTCTGCAACTCGTAATTACGATAGAGCAATCGAGATCGGTGATAACGGTGTAAACTATGCGAAGTATCAAAAGGCTATTATCAAGGGTGTGCAAGGTGATCAATCTGGAAAGGTTGCAGAGTTACTCTCAATAGTAGATCCGTCAGAGGGTGAAGAGTACCTTGATGATGCTCTATATGAGCTCGGACGTACATATACAAATATTGGTCAATATTCAAAGGCGATAGCAACATTCAAAGAGTTTTTGTCGTACTATCCAACTTCGCCGCTATATGCATCTGCCTTGTCAGAATTAGGAGTTGCGTATATCAATCATGGAGACTCGAAGAGTGCGCTTGCGTATTACGATAAAGCAATAAACGCAGCGCCACAATCGCAGGTGGCAAAGGACGCTATGCAGGGAATTCGTGAGATATATGTTAGTGAAGGTAAGGCTCAATCATATTTTGATTATGCTGAATCTATCGGTATGGAGGGTGATTTGAATGCCGTATCACGTGACTCACTATCATTTGCATCAGCGCGTGGTTTATACTTCTCGAGCGACGAATCTGTAAGTAAACAAAAGGGCGCAGCTTCAGCATTGGAGAGTTATATTGAGAGTTATCCTAAGGGGTATTATATGAGTGATGCATTATTCCTATTGAGTGATTGCCATATTAAGATGGGGAATAATAAAGATGCTATTGAGACTTTGACAACGCTCTCTGAGAGAGGAAGCAATCAATATAGTGAAAGAGTATATGATCGATTGGCGCAGATGACTTATGCTCAGGGGATGTATAAGGAGTCCGCTGCAGCGAGTCGTAAACTCTACGATGTTGCTAAGGATGATGTAACTAGAAAGGACGCAATGTCGCGTTATGTTAATGCAACAAATCTTGTTGGGGATCAAAATGCCATACGCGAAATGTGCAACGAAGTATTATCATTGGGCGAATCTAAAGTTGGTACAGATGCTACATTAGAGGCAAAATATGCACTTGCAACTATTTTGCGAACACGAGGGGAGAGAGATGAAGCTCTCAAATTATATAAAGATCTAGCGACTAGCAGCTCTAAACACAAGGGCGAGGCGAACTACTATATCATCGAGAATCTTTATAGAGAGTCGAGATATGACGATGCAGAGAAGAAGATATTTGAATTCGCTGATCAACCATCAGCTGATAGCTATTGGTTAGCAAAGAGCTTCATTATGCTTGGCGATATCTATGCTGCTGAGGGAGATAACTTCCAAGCTCGAGCTACATATCAAAGTATTGTAGATGGCTATTCAAACCAAACGGATGGCGTTGTAGAGGACGCTAAAGCTAAAATTAGTGCTTTAAAATAGAGAGTAAAATGAAGAGAGATAAAATAATATGCGCCGTAGCGCTAACTGCACTATCACTACACTCAATATACGCGGAGGGTGTGGATAAACAGGTGACTGTTACAAGAGCCTACACACCGACAGTGGAGACAGCGACAAAGCTAACACTTGTGCCCGACACATCGGATAATAGCTATATTAAACCTGACATAGATTACTCTATCACACCGATTTCGATAGAGACATCATTCCAGAATGATTTGTATGCACCAACACAGATGAGTTTTAGCGAGTATGATCGTCCAGAAAGATTCTATATGAAGGCTGGTGCAGGATACCCATTCAATACTGTATTTGATCTCTATGCCTCGTCACTTAAATCAAACAAGGGGTATATTATGGGTTACGCAAATCAAGATGGACGTTTTGCGGATATTGAGAATGATTATGGTGTGAAGAGTGAGGCGACCCAGAACCATATGCGAATTGGTGCTGCTGGAGGATTATATCTAGGTAGTCAGACGTTGGAGGGTAGTTTAAATTATCATAATGACAGATGGAGTAGATATGCGACAACATCTAATTATGATACTAATCCACTCTATCAGGATATTGACTTCGCAGCTAGATATGGAGATAATTTCCTTGATTGGGAGCGATTTAACTTCGCGATAGGTGCGGATGCAAAATATTTCTGGAGCAGATCTGATTTCAATAGTACTGCAATCGGTGCTGATGCTAAGCTCGGATTTAATCTGTTTGGAGGGTATATGTTGACCTCTTTGGGATACCATAGTATCAATGGAAACAATGATTATCACGATAATACATTTAATTTTAATTTGAAGTATAATTATGTCAATGATAGATTATCAGTAGGAGTTGGCGTGAAATATTTCAATGATAATATCGGCATTGGCTTGGATTACGATCTGGAAAACAATAATAGCTTCAATACTGATTATTATACCGATACAAACATGGATTATGTTGTTCCGTCAGTTAATCTTGATTATAAGTTGAATTCAGAGAGGATTATTCTCCATTTCGGTATAGATGGAGATATCAAACATAACGATTTTGCGACGTTGAGCAGTGTTAATCCTTATCTAACACCGGGACTTATGTTGCCTAGAAGTACAGTGACATATGATGCTGACTTTGGTTTCAAAGGGCGTGTAGCGGATAATCGATTTGGCTATAATATCTATGCTGGATATACATATGTAACCAACAATGTGTATTGGGCCTATTATGAATTGGATAGCGATGATTATACAAACAATCTATTTGTAGCTAGTGGTTCTGATCAACACTATATTAGTATTAATCTAGATTTGGAGTATCAGCCAGTCTCAAACCTACTATTTCAATTAGATGCAACTTATGCAACCTATACCAATGACGATGATCAGATTTATGCTGATGGTATGCCAGATGCTACTGTAGGCTTTGATATTCTATACAAAGCAGGCAAGCTACAATTTGGATTGAATACTGAGGTGATGAGTAGTCGTGATTGTAGCCAAATCGCTAATAATATGTTATCAGATATTACAATACCAACTACAGTCAATCTAGGTTTGTCGCTAGACTATAACCATAATGACAAATTTGTAATATTTGCCGAGGTCGATAATCTATTGAATGATGATATTTACAATTGGTTGCACTATCGTGAATATGGCATCAATTTAACAGCTGGTGTTAAGATTGAATTCTAGGTGAGAGTAGGGTTGAGTATGGTACAAAAAAAAGTGGGTAAGCTACTTATATCGCACCGCTCAACCACATACCCTTGCTTGATTCCTCACCTGGGGGGATTAGTAGGAGCTGGTCGTATAAGACTTACCCGTGACAAAAGTAGATAAAAATTGTTAATATACAAATAAAGTTGAAAAGATTTTTCATATTTCTCACTCTGATAATAGTTGCTGGGGTAGCAATAGCGTTATATGCATGGGGTCAATTTTATGGTAGTGCAGTAGATGACGAACAGGTGATTTATCTGTGCCAGAACGATTTAGGCGAGGGTGTTGTAGACTCACTAATCTTACCAAACATCAAAAATAAGGTGGCATTTAAATTTTATGGTGAGAGATTAAATTTAAACAAAACTATCAAGGCTGGACGTTACGAGCTGAAAAGTGGGATGAGTGTGGTTGATGTTGTGAGAATGTTTAAGCTAGGGCTGCAAGCTCCCGTTCTTGTCACATTCAATAATGCTCGTGGAGCTGAACAGTTAGCGGGAAAGATTGCCCCTCACATAGATGCTGATTCAATTTCGATACTTAGAGCGATAACATCACCGGAGATTGCGGAGTGTGTTGGTCTGAAACCCGAAGAGATGATCTCGTTGTTTATACCAAACAGTTATGAGATGTGGTGGACCACAACTCCCGAGGCGTTGATCGATAGGATGAAATTGGAGTATGATAAATTTTGGACTCCAAGACGTGAGGCAGCTCGTGAAGAGTTAGGGTTGAGTCGGGTAGAGGTCTCGACACTTGCTTCGATTGTTTATGAAGAGAGTGCAAAAGAGGATGAGATGGCACGTGTTGCTGGTGTCTACCTCAATCGACTTCGAATAGGGATGCTACTGCAGGCCGACCCAACGGTTAAATATGCTGTGGGGGATTTCACACTACAAAGAATTTTATACAAACATCTCGAGTATGACTCTCCGTATAATACATATATCTATGCAGGATTACCGCCCGGTCCCATAGCGGTTCCAAGTATTGCAGCATTAGATGGAGTACTTTTTGCAGAAAAGCATGATTACTTATATTTTTGTGCTAGAGCGGAGATGGATGGTTACCATAACTTTGCGACTACGTACTCTCAACATCTTGCAAATGCGAGAAAATATTCTGCTGAGCTAAATAGATTAGGAATTCGTTAATGTAAAATATAGCAGAGAGTGAGCTAGAGTCTCATAAAAAATCGTATATTTGCATCTATGATTATAAAGTTATATAAAAACAATACCTCTGAACGCGATCTACAGCGTGTATGCGATATATTGGCAGGTGGTGGAGTGTTGATCTACCCGACAGATAGCCTTTATGCAATCGGGTGCGCTGTTGGCTCATCTAAGGGGGTAGATAGATTGCGCCAATTGAGCAATAAGGATAGTAAGGAGATGTCCTTAATATTTAGCTCAATTAGCTCTGTTTCAGAGTATTGCAAGGTGGATAACGCCACTTTTAAACTACTAAAGAGGAATACTCCGGGGGCAATCACATTCATCATGAAGTCCCTATCAAGACTCCCAGATCGAGTAGTTGCAAAACGAAAGACAATCGGAGTTAGAATTCCAGATAATAAAATAACAAGGTCACTTGTTGAGCTATTGGGCGAGCCGCTACTCTCTACCTCGTTAAAGGGCGATGAAGAGGAGTATCTAACAGATCCTGAATTAATTCATGATGTATGGAGCAATCAAGTGGATTGCGTAATTGATGGTGGCATAGGTAATAACACACCTTCGGCAATTGTAGATGTTAGTGGTGATGAGGTTGAGATATTGCGTGAAGGAGAGGTAGAAATAATATTGTAAATTAAGATAATGGGTAGAGAATATTTTAATAGTGCAGCCAAGTGGGGGCTGTTTTTAGGAGTTATTTTAAGTCTGTCGAGGATCTATGAGTCGAGTGTCATGATATCGGGAGATATGGTTAAATTTGCAGTTTTAACTGCGGAGTGGTTCGCTGTTTTACTTTTATATGTCTATATTGTATATAGGGCTAATAAAATGCGTGCAGCAGAGTTTGATCTATCGCAAGGCTACTCCTTTAGATCTGCCTTAAATTACACAATGTTGATCTCTGCATTTTCGGGTGTGATAGTTGGTATTACGTCTCATATTTATGTGGTAAATGTAATTGGAGGGTACGATGTCTACGCCTTGAAAAGCGTAGAGTCTATAATGAAAGTGATGAGTGAAGCAAATGTGGAGGATGGTGTAAGAGAGATGTATAACACTGGATTAGAGTCAGTTAAAACAATAGGGGAAAATCCACCTACGATATTTTCGACCGTTTTATCGATGGTTGCAAATTATATTATCTCTGGATTTGCTATCGGTTTGTTGATGGGATTTATTACGAAGAGAGCGCCTATTATATCTAACAGTAACACGATAGAGGAAGATGAGTAGTGTTGATATATCGGTAGTTATTCCACTATATAATGAGGAGGGGTCTCTGCCAGAATTGGTAGCATGGATCAAAAAAGTTGCTGATACGGAGGCTATTAGTTGCGAAATAATACTTATTGACGATGGGTCTACAGACTCTTCGTGGAGCGTTGTTGAAGAGCTACACTCTCAGTATAATGATCTGATTCACGCCATTATGTTCAGCAGAAATTACGGGAAATCGGCTGCTCTATATTGTGGTTTTGAGGCTGCTTGTGGGGATGTAGTATTTACTATGGATGCTGATTTACAGGACTCGCCCGATGAGATACCTCAGATGCGAAGGATGATTTTGGAGGACAAGTATGACTTAGTCTCTGGGTGGAAACGACGTAGGCATGATCCGGGTAGTAAGCGTTTTCCAAGTAAGTTTTTCAATTTTACAGCACGTGCAGTATCGGGCATCAAATTGCATGATTTTAATTGTGGATTAAAGGCGTATAGACGAAAAGTAATAAAGTCTATAGAGTTATATGGCGAGATGCACCGATATATTCCAATTTTGGCTAAACATGCAGGTTTCAAGCGAATAGGAGAGAAAGTTGTAGAGCATAGAGCTAGAAAGTATGGCGAATCCAAATTTGGTATGGAGAGAATGATAAAGGGCTATCTAGATCTTATTACTGTTACATTCTTATCGCTGTTTGGGCGTTCACCTATGTATTTTTTCGGGGGGCTAGGAACAATTATGTTTTTGGTTGGTGGTGGTATAACCACTTGGATTATAGCAGAGAAGTTAATAAATCAAGCGCAGGGAATTATGGTTCGAGGTGTCACAGAACAACCGCTGTTTTACATCTCTATAATGTCAATCATCCTTGGAGTTCAACTTTTTTTGGCAGGATTCCTTGGGGAGTTAATCAACCGTAACTCGTCAGATAGAAATAAATATTTAATTGATAAAAAAATAAATTAGATTAAAATGATACAACGAATTCAAACTGTTTTCTTGCTAGCTATTTGTGCATTCTCAACTGTTGCAACGCTAATGCCTCTGCTCTATTTTGCTACGGCAAATGGCGAGCTATATGATCTCTATGCCTCAGGTCTACGCCTTGCAAGTGGTGAACCTTTGCAGGGGTCTATATATATGTTAGTACTATCTATTGCAGTATCAGTATTGCCTCTTGTTATAATATTTTTGTTTAAGAATCGTATGTTGCAGGTTCGCCTGTGCGCAGTAGAGGCGGTATTGCTACTCGGCAACTACGCTATGATTGGAGCCTATTACTTCCTAAGTTGTAGAGCATTTAACGAAATAGGTATTACAGCGAAAGGTTTCCATCCTGCGGTATTTGCCCCTTTAGCAGCACTCGTTCTATGCTTCTTTGCAGGAAAGGCAATTTTGAATGATGAGCTATTGGTTCGTTCTGTTGATAGAATTAGATAGGAGTGTCATCAATATAGTTTTTCTAAATCGAGTAGAAAACGTTTGACATCTAAGCCTGACGCATAGCCAACAAGATCACCTCTTGAACCTATCACCCTATGGCATGGTATTATTATAGTTATAGGATTACGATTATTAGCCAACCCCACAGCCCTTGAGGCTTTGGGGTTGCCTGCTAATGTAGCTATTTCCTTGTATGTTCGAGTCTCGCCATATGGAATTTTTTGCAGCTCAATATAGATCCTTTGCTGAAACGTTGTGCAACTACTTATATCAACCTCAATATCAAACTCTCTACGTTCTCCACGAAAATATTCCAAAAGTTGGTTAAATACGATCTCAGAAAAGTCGTTCGTAACACCGAGATTCGCCGGCTCATCTGCTAATATTTCTAGCTTTGAAACTTTGTGATTGTGGTGTTCTATGCGAATATAGCCTACAGCCGTATTATAGATTGTAAAAGTCGACATATGTATCAATTTGTAGTTTCCCAAATTTACAAGAAAATTTTGGATATACCTCTAAAGAGCAGCTAAATATCCTATCTAGATAAAAAATTAATGCGTATAAATGTGCTAGTTTTAATAAAATTTATTACATTTGCCCCTGTTAATGGTTGATGCGTTGATAATGATCAATGTATTATAACAAGGGAATCCAGTTAAAATCTGGAGCTATACCCGTAGCTGTAAGTTCAAAATTAGTAACACTCGAGGTAATCTAATAGCCACTGTCAATTAGTAGATGGGAAGGCTGCTTCGAGAGGAACAAGCCAGAAGACCTACCATTAACATTTGTTTAATTTACCAGCCTCGGGGGCAAGGAGGGTGAATAGCGCATTTTGTTAATGAATTTATATTTAAAAAGATTTGCCATATTAGCATCTCTGATTTTGGTTTTTTGTGTCGCTTCATATGCAATTGAAGATGATACAGAACATGATATTGAGGGGATAACAATAACGACTACTACACAGCAACCAGCCGTGAAGCAGGGCGCACCTGTGCAGATTATAACCAAGGATAAGCTAGATGGATTGGGTCTCGATGACTTGCACGAGGCAGTACGTACCTTCTCGGGAGTTACATTGACTGACTATGGTGGATTGGGTGGTGTTAAGACAGTATCTGTTAGAAGTTTGGGCGCTCACCATACAGCTGTGTGCTACGATGGTGTAGTTGTCTCAAATGCTCAAGGTGGGCAGGTTGATATTGGAAGTTTTGCTTTGGATAACATCGATGAAGTATCGTTGATCATCGGACAAGGTGATGAAATATTTCAATCTGCACGTAATTTTGAATCTTCCGGAGTGCTTAATATACGAAGTTCTGCACCAAAATTTATAGATAAAAGTGTTAATATTGGCCTACAGATGGAGGTGGGATCATTCGGGCTCTATAATCCAACATTAGATTTAGCAACAAAATTGTGCGAAAAGTGGTCGGCAAAGGTTACGGGTGATTGGATGGTGGCGGATGGAGAGTATCCTTTTACGCTGGTAAATAATGAGCTAGTCACAGAGGAGATACGAAATAATAGCGACGTCAACACATTCACATCGGAGATAAATATATATGGCAACATTGGTAAAAAAGGTGGAAAGATCAACATAAAGGCGAACTATCTTGACTCGGAACGAGGGCTTCCCGGAGGGGTAATCTACTATAACACGACTGCTAATGAACGTTTGTGGGACAAAAATAGATTTATACAGGCGAATTACTCAACTAATTTCAATTCAAAATGGGCATTAAAATCATCGGCAAAGTATAACTATGCATGGAACAAATATGCAGATTGGGATAGTAAGTATCAAGATGGGTATCTTGAAAATCAATACACACAAGAGGAGTATTACGCAAGTGGAGTAGTGAAGTTTACACCCTCAAATAATCTGACTTTTACATTTGCACAAGATATATACGAAAACAAATTGGTTACTACGCTTGATGATTGCCCTGATCCATATCGATTGAGTCTATTGAGCGCATTGGTGGGTCAATATAAAATTGAAAGATTTACACTAACAGGTTCGTTGTTAGGAGTTTATAATCACGAATGGGCGCTTAATGATACTTATGATATAGCCCCTGATCGCCAGCATATATCACCGTCGTTTAGCTTGTCATACAAACTGTTTGATCAGGAGGATATTCGCGTTCGTGCATCATTTAAGGATGCATATAGAGTACCTACATTCAATGATCTCTACTACTCCTCAATGGGTAATACGAACCTTGTGCCAGAGAAGGCCAAGCAATATAATATTGGTGTTACTTATGGTGGTAGATTATTGCCTAATATTCTCGACTATTTTACACTGTCAGTAGATGGATATTACAATACGGTGTCGGATAAAATTGTGGCAATCCCGACTATGTTTATCTGGAAAATGACAAATCTTGGGGAGGTTCAGATTAAAGGAGTTGATATTAATACTTCGACATATTTCACTCTGTTTGATGCCGTGAAATTTAATTTATCAGGTAACTACACGTTTCAGAATGCAATCGATGTTACAGATGCAACAGCTAAGAATTATCGTCATCAGATTCAATACACACCTCGCCATAGTGGTAACGTAATGGCTACTTGCAATACAAAATGGTTTGATGTTGGTTATACAGCTACGTTCGTCGGAGATAGATATTGCCTGCCTCAAAATATATCGGCCAATCTCATTGATAAATATACGGATCAAAATATAAATATTAGCCGAACATTTGAATTTAAAGAGTTCTCGATGAAACTGCGAGCTGAGATCTTAAATATATGTGACGTTAATTATGATGTTATAAAATACTATCCTATGCCGGGACGACAATATCGTTTTACACTTAAAATCAATTATTAATTTAAAATACTTAAACAAATGAAAAGAATCTATTCACTTTTATTCTGTGCTGCGGCACTATTTGGTACTGTATCATGTGATAATGCAGACCAGAATGATGATGTTGTTGTACCAGACGAGAGTGTTACCGCATCGTATCTCTACACCCTAAATGGGGGTAAATACACATCTAACAACGCATCGCTAACAAGCTATAATATTGAGAGTGGGGCTATTGTTGATGACCTATTTGCAACAGTAAATGGTCAAGGATTGGGTGACACTGCACAGGATGTTATTCAGTTAGGAGATTATATTTACATTGCAGTTTACAACTCAGGAGTAATCTTTGTGACTGATCTTGAGGGCGCAATCATGACGACAATAACAAATGAGACATACTCTTACCCTCGCTATTTTGCATCTGATGATGAGTATATTTACGTGAGCTACTATGATGGTGCTGTAGCAAAAATCTCTCCAGAGTCTAACACCATTGTTGCTGAGGCTGCTGTTGCAACGAACCTTGGAAATCCTGAGAAGCTGGTAGAGGTAGATGGTAGCATATATATTGCTGTTTCGGATTATGGATATGGCAACGAGGTGAGCAAAATATATGTATATGACGCCTCTACAATGACATTTACAAAGAGTATCGATCTGTTGATTGGAAATCCAACAGCTATTGAGGCTGACAGCGATGGTAATTTGTATGTTATCTCGATGGGTGATTATTACACAATCCCATCTACTTTGCAGAAGATTGATGCTCAGACAGGTGAGGTTACAGTAATAGACATTACAGAGATTGAGGATGCTGCTCCAACAATGATGACTATGGGTGCTGACAATGTGTTGTACGTTGTAGAGGGTGTAAGTAATGCATCTACAGGTTGGGCTATGGTAGGTAATGTATATGCTTATGATACAACAACAGGAGGTATTACAACTTTCATAACAGACGGAACATCAATATCAAATATGTACTCGATCAGTGCTAATGTTGAGAATGGTGAGTTATATGTTGGAACTTCTGACTACACTAATACAGGTGATGTTTATGTACTTAATGCAGATGGTACTCTCAATACGACTATCGGTGTCGGTATGAACCCTATGAAGACAATTTCAATTGTAATTGAGGAGTAAGACGAATGAGGCTTTTATTCTTCATACCACTCTTAGTGTCGCTGCTTGGCTCCTGTATTGGGAATCGAGCAGTGACTCTATCTGACCCTATTTCACAAGACTCGATTTACTATGCAAAGGGTTTTGATATTAGTCGCCACTCAGAGTTTACTGAGGTGAAAGTTTTCGATCCTTGGGACAACACTCGTTCATTGCAGCGTTATTTACTTGTCGATCGTAATTTGGAGCAGCTTCCAGAGGGGATGGGCGAGGGAACTATTGTGAGAGTCCCAATAAAAAATATAGTAATATATACCTCTGTTCATGCCTCGATTATTGAGTTGCTAGAACAACAAGATCGCGTAATTGGACTTTGTGAGGTGAAATATGTAGACTCTGAAATTTTGAAGAGTCATGTTGAGAGTGGCAAAATCGCAGATTTGGGGGAGGCTACAGCTCCGAATATAGAGCGAATGATGGATATCGAAACAGAGGCAATAATTTCATCACCATTTAAAGATGCAGGTTATGGACCAGTTGAAAAGCTAGGTATTCCAATTGTTGAGGGGGCCGATTATATGGAAAACCACCCATTGGGTCGTGTCGAGTGGGTACGCCTATATGGTCTCTTGGTGGGCGCTGAGCAGAAGGCGGATTCGATATTTAGAACGACTTGCAGTGAGTATAATAAACTGAAGGAGTTGGCTGCGAATGTCGCACATCGTCCGACTATGATTGCCGAACGTAAGTATGGTGGTCAGTGGTTTGTTCCGAGTGGTGACAGCTATAATGCTGTTATGTATGCTGATGCAGGTGCTGATTATATCTTCAAGAATGAGCGTGGAGCAGGCAGTGTTCCACTTGCTTTTGAGAGTGTACTGGATCGAGGTATTGATGCTGATTTGTGGCTTTTGAAATATTATAATACTGAGGATATGCGCTATGACGATCTAAAGGCGGAGTATGCCCCATATGCTAACTTCGAAGCCTTCAAAAACCGAAATATCTATGCTTGCAATAGCTTTAGATTGCCATATTATGAAGATGCTCCAATGCATCCACACCTTATCTTAAAGGATTATATTTCGATCTTTCACCCTGAACTTCTTACCGGTTATGAGCAACGTTATTTCATGAGAATGGAGGAGTAGATTTGCTCAATAAGTTCAGCAACGGAACTGACGATTTTAACCTCACCATTGGTGAATTTAATTTCAATATTATTGGAGCTATGACATAGAATAAGCGGATAGTTCAGTGAAGATAGCGCCGGCTTAAATCCAACTCTAACTAGCGCGTTTCCAACCCAAAAGGAGGTGAGAAAATCACCCTCTATACCAATAGGGTTATTGGGTTGTGGGATATTTAGTTTTCCTGTTGAGATATCAAATTTGATCTCATCACGGTTGAAAAAAGTGGAGAGTTGTCCATTCAGTATCAAATCTTCGGGAGTTCCGCTTAATAGTGGTTCTCCCTTTTTTTGTAGCCATAGCGAATCGCTCATTTGAATTGCCATATCTAGGTCATGTGTCGAAAGGAGTATTGTCTTTCCCTGTTCAATCGCAAGTTTACGAAGGAGCACCATAGTCTCTATTCTGCTGGTAACATCCAAAAATGCTGTTGGCTCATCCAATATTATTATTGGGCATTGTTGTGCTAATGCCTTTGCAATCATCACCTTTTGACGCTCGCCATCACTCAATTCTGAGACGTAATTTTGCGATTTATGACTAATGCCCACAGCATCTAATGACTCTTCGACAATTGCGTGGTCATGAGAAGATAACCCACCAAAAAATCCGGTATGGGGATGTCTGCCAAGTGTCACCAAATCATATACTGTAATTCCTCCTGCATTGCTTTTTTCGGTTAGAACGACTCCTATAGTTCGTGAAATTTCGCGTTGTGTATAGCTCGTAATATCCCTATCTAGTAACATAACCTCACCTGCAATAGGGGGCTGAAAACCACATAATGTTCTGATTAGTGTAGATTTGCCAGCGCCATTTAAACCTAGTAGACTCGTAACCTCACCGCTACGCAGATTAAGAGTTAAATCAGTGTGAACGCTATATACATCTCTCTTTTTAAGCCTATATCCAATATGCAATCCCTTTGCTGAGAGGGTGATCTTGTGTGTTGCCATCTTAATTGAAGTATTGAATGTTTTTGCGGTTAAGAATGACGTATATAATTACTGGTGCCCCCATAATTGGTGTCACAGCATTGAGCGGAAAGATCTGATTATCACCCGGAAGTACTGTCATCAAATTACATAGCAATGCAATGCAAGCACCTGTTAGCATCGTTATTGGGATTAGGTGGTTGTGGTTCGAAGTACCGAGCAACAGCCTTGATATATGAGGAACTGCGAGACCGATAAATGAAATAGGGCCACAAAAAGCAGTTGCTGTTGCGGTTAATATTCCTGTGCATATGAGGATTGAGATTCTAGCAGGCTTAATCTTAATACCGAGATTTGCAGCATACATCTCGCCAAGGAGCAGCGCATTTAGTGGCTTAATAAGCAATAGAGAACCAATCAGTCCGATGATTATAAAGCCCGAGAAGTAGGGTAGTTTATCTATCGAAACACCCGTGAAGTTACCCATTCCCCACATGACAAAGGCGTGAACCTTATCTGAAGATGCTCTAAAATTAAGTATCGAAATCAACGAAGATACCATATAGCCAATCATGATACCCACAATTAACAACATAGTATTACTTTGAACCCTAGATGAAAACCAAATAATAACACTAAGCACCAACATCGCACCAATAATTGCGGCGATAATAATTGTTAAATATCCGCTTATGGGGAGGTTTGGTATGATCTGCACAGCACCTCCAAACGCCAACATAACTATTGCAACACCCAAATTCGCTCCATCACTAATACCTAATATCGAAGGGCCCGCAAGTGGATTCCTAAATAGAGTCTGAAGCATTAAGCCACTGATAGCTAAGGCGCTACCGGCTAATAGAGCTGTAATAGCTTGTGGAAGTCGAGATCCAATAACAATATACACCCAAGAGGGTCTAACGCCCTCTGAGATATTATCTGTAAGGATCTCCATAACGCCACTCAGTGGAATATGCACAGCTCCGAATATTAAATTCGCGAAGAAAAGAGCAAGTAGCCCTACTGATAATAGGATATAAAGCAGCCTATTTGTATTTGATGATTGTGGCAAAATCGTTCGTTTTAGTTCTGGTGATTAACACTCGCAAATGTACTCTATTCTCTTGTTATATCAAAATCTATAGGGGTGTAAATTCATCTCTAAATAGCGTTTCAATCCCTTCTGAATAGAGATTAACCCGAATTGAGATATATCTATATCCTCTATTGCAATAAATTGTAGTGCAGAGACATCGTCGTCTGCCTTAATAGTTTGCATATCACCAATCGAGCACTCAAAGAAGATATCTAATGTGTGAACATCAAAATTGCTATATCTATAAATATTGGGAATGGTAAAGAGGTAATTTGTCGATGTAACTTCGAGATGACACTCCTCACTAACCTCTCGACGCACACTCTCCTCGGCGCTCTCGTAGCTGTCAACAAATCCGCCCGGAAGGTCATAGCTCCCTTTTGCGGGCTCTTTACCTCGTGTTGAAACAAGTATTCGCCCATCGGCATCTTTAATAATTGCCACAACAGCAGCCGAAGGGTTGAAGTAGAATGTAAAACCGCACTGCGTACAGCGCTTAGACTTTATATTGTTATCAACAAACTCACCGCCACACTTTGGGCAATAAACAAATGATTGTAAGAATTCACATTTAGCCATAATCGTTTAATTAAATATATACAGCAAATATAACATGATTTTTCATTATTCAACATATATTTTTGATTATAATGTTTTTGGGTTAAAGATTCCTCCATTCTGTCATATTTTTCGTCTTGCGACTCTTTTGGCGCGATTTTTTTCTATGAATTTATATGAGATAGCTCATATAAAACAAAACAATTTTAAAGATGAAAAAGAGATTAACTACCTCCTCTGGTCGCTTAGTGGCGGATAACCAGAATGTCTTAACAGCAGGAGTTCACGGCCCAGTATTACTTCAAGATCCTTGGCTATTGGAAAAATTAGGTCATTTCGATCGTGAGGTGATCCCTGAAAGACGTATGCATGCCAAAGGCTCAGGCGCGTTTGGAACTTTTACGGTGACTAACGACATAACAAAGTACACTTCAGCGTCGATATTCAGTGAGGTCGGAAAACAGACGGAGTGCTTTGTCCGATTTTCAACAGTTGCAGGTGAACGTGGCGCAGCAGATGCTGAGCGAGATATACGCGGTTTTGCAATGAAATATTACACTGACGAGGGAAATTGGGATCTGGTCGGAAATAACACACCAGTCTTTTTTCTGCGTGATCCACTAAAATTCCCAGATCTGAATCATGTCGTTAAACGCGATCCTCGCACAAATCTCAGAAGTCCCAATTCGAATTGGGATTTTTGGACTCTACTTCCCGAGGCGCTCCATCAAGTAACTATCACGATGAGTGATCGTGGCATACCATATTCTTATCGCCATATGCATGGTTATGGTAGTCACACATACAGCTTTATAAATGCTAATAATGAGCGTATATGGGTTAAATTTCATTTCCGTACGCATCAAGGAATTAAGAATATTACAGATGCCGAGGCTGAGGCAATTGTAGCTAAGGATAGAGAGTCAAATCAACGTGATCTATATGAAGCAATCGAACGGGGCGAATATCCATGTTGGACAATGTACGTTCAACTGATGAGCGAGGAGCAAGCTGAAAATTATCGAATAAATCCTTTTGATCTCACAAAAGTTTGGTCTCAGAAGGAGTTTCCATTGACAGAGGTGGGAATGTTGGAGTTGAATCGAAATCCTGATAACTATTTCGCTGAAGTTGAACAAGCTGCTTTCAACCCAATGAATATAGTTCAAGGAATTGGATTCTCGCCAGATAAGATGTTACAAGGGCGTCTATTCTCATATGGAGATGCACAGCGATATCGTTTGGGAGTTAATCACATGGAGATACCCGTTAATAAACCACGATGCCCGTTCCACTCGTTCCATCGTGATGGACAGATGCGAACAGATGGGAATAATGGATCAATGATTGGTTATGAACCTAATAGTTATGGCGAGTGGGGAGACTCCCCTGAGACTAAAGAGCCGCCGATGAAGCTCAATGGTGATGCATATATTTACAATGAGCGAGAATATGACACTGATTATTATTCTCAGCCGGGTGATCTATTTAGGTTAATGAGCAAAGAGCAACAAGAGGCTCTCTTTGGCAATACTGCACGAGCGATGGGGGATTCTGAAGCGATGATTAAGTATCGTCATATCTACAACTGCTATCAGGCTGACCCTGCATATGGCGAGGGTGTTGCAATGGCACTTGGCCTTGATGTTAATGAGATTTTAAACAATGATAACTATTAGTATATGTTTAATTTTATGGGGATTGCTATCGGCATCTCGACCTTCCTAGTGATCGGGCTTTTTCATCCTGCTGTGGTAAAGGGATATTACTATTTTGGTGTTAGGTGTTGGTGGTGTTTCCTATTGATAGGGATTATCGGAATTCTCTTATCGCTGTTGATTTCAAATATCTTTTTCTCTACACTAATGGGCGTTGTAGCTTTCTCCTCATTATGGACAATTAAAGAGCTGTTTGAACAACGCGATCGAGTAAGAAAAGGATGGTTCCCGGCCAATCCCAACAATCCAGAATAGCAGTAGAAAAAGCTCCATATCTGGTAAATCAGATATGGAGCTTTTTATAATGATATTCTATTTTAGAATTCGCGACCTAACTCAATTGTATTAGTGCGAGATGTGATAGGTACAATCTGGAAACTGTAGCTATACTCATCCTTAAGTAGTCGTGCATAGTCAGATGGTCTAGCCTTGAATGTCCAGCTATCTGTTCCTCCAACACCTGCTTGTGCATGGTCGATATTTAGAGTTAAAGCATTATCAAGTTTTACAATCTCATTGATATGTTTAGAGCTCTGAAGATTATCCTGTGTTGTCTCCCAAATTGACAACGAAAGAAGGTTGCTATCTGCAATGATCTGCATACCAACTCCCTTTGGATTCTGCATAGCCATCCATCTCACATCACAACGATTTCCATTCTCCTGAGGAACTACATAATCAAATGCCATCTGCTCTGGAGTCATCTTATATACAGATACCATTGCACTAGCTATACGATCGATATAATTCTCCCAAGGTCCACGACCATAATATGTAATATCCGACAGAGTATTTGAACTCTGACATTGCAATCCGATACGCAACATCTCCGATAGCTCTGAATCTTTAGCAAGATCATAAGCAACGTTGATAACTCCGTCGGACTGGATAGTGTATGACAACTTAAGCTCTACCTCATCTCCAATAACCTTTATGACATTGATCGTAGCCGTAGTATTGTCACTGTTCTCTACAGTGATTGACTTTGTTGTAAGTTTCTCATCTGCGCTCTCCCAGAATTTCAGGATATTGTCAACCTTCCATCCTCGCCAATCGTTATCAGTTGTTGCACGCCAGAAGTTTGGCTTAAGAGGTGATGAGATCAACTCAACACCATTATTTGTGTAGTTAGCAATATAACCATCAACAACACTAACCGCAAAGTTAGTTCCCTTAACCGTAATGTTCTTATTGTCGTTGTCATCAACCGATAGGGTAGCCCTTAGTTTCGTGCTCTGCTCTTTGTTATCAACGCTCTTATATAAGAATTGATCCCATGCAGTCTCATAGCCAGCCTCAGCATATACACGCTCCTCTTTCTCGCAAGCACGAAGGCGCAACCAGTAATCAGCTCCAGCGATCTCCTTGATCTTACCGATCGGAAGAGTCACTGTGCAGCTCTCGCCAGCAGCTGTTGTAGGTACTGAGAACTCTCCACTTTGTAAAACCTTTGACTCATCGCGAAGCTCCCAATAGTAGCGATACTCATCTGTATCCATAAAGAAATTACGGTTTAGAATCGAGATCTCCCCATTAGCAATATCTACAACACCAAACTCAATTGGTTGACATACATGCTTACACTCCATCATAGCTGGCTTCAAACTTCTGTCTGAATTGATCACACCATTGATACAGAAGTTCTGATCGTGGTGCTCACCTCGCTCATGGTCTCCTCCATATGTCCAATATACAGTGCCACTCTCCTCATCGACAGCACGTAGACCCTGATCAATCCAATCCCAAATATGACCTCCTAACAACGCTTTGTGAGCACGGATTGCATCCCAATAATCTTTGAATCCACCTGTTGAGTTACCCATTGAATGAGCATATTCACACATCAAGATAGGGCGATTAAGGATTGGATCCTCTGCCATTGCAATCAAATCTGGAACCAAAGGATACATACGGCTAATTACATCTACATATGCAGGGTCATCTGGATTAGCGTAGCTTTCACCCGACAAAACCTCTTTAACCTCCTCGCCATAAACGATCTCACTCGTCACGATAGATGCCTGTTTCCTTCCAACGGGACGATACAAAGGGTGCTCTGGAACACCTTGTGCTCCCTCGTAGTGGATATAACGCGTTGGGTCATAATCCTTAACCCAACCCGCCATAGCTGCGTGATTAGGGCCACAACCAGACTCATTACCAAGTGACCACATGATAATCGATGGATGGTTACGATCGCGAACAACCATACGTACTGCACGCTCCAAGAACGAGTTAGACCAATCAGGGCGATTCGATAGATATCCCTTTTGGTGATGAGTCTCAAGGTTTGCCTCATCAATCACATAAAGGCCATACTGATCACACAACTCATAAAAATATGGATCGTTAGGGTAGTGTGAAGCACGCACAGAGTTGAAGTTGTATTGCTTCATCAATCTAACATCCTCCTCCATCTCTTCGCGAGTTACGGTCTTACCACCTATATCGCTGTGATCATGACGATTTACTCCATATAGTTTGATCGGCACGCCATTGATAAACATCTGCTCATCAGCAATATTGATATCGCGGATACCAATCTTCGAGCTACGAGAATCCACAACATCTCCATTCTCATCAGTCAATGTCATGACAAGAGTGTATAGGTTCGGCTGCTCTGCATTCCACAATTTAGGATTAACAACGATCCCCTGCATCATGCCGTAGAAGACATTATCACGTTGTGGATATGGCTCATTTATAACAAAATCAGCTGTAACAGAGATCGCTTGAGGGAATACCTCTTGCTTTGCATCATCATATAGTTGAGCCGAAAGATTCCACCCCTTAATGGTTCTGTTGTCATTATTTAGGATCTCAGGGCGAATCTGAAGAGTCGCTTGATTTTTCTCTAGATCTACCTTCGTTCTCACACCATAGTCATATAGTGATACTTGTGGGATAGCCGTAACATACACCTCACGATGGATACCAGCCATACGCCAATGGTCAGCATCCTCCATATAGCTACCATCACTCCACTTCATAACCTGAACGGCAACGCTATTTTTGCCTGACTTTACAAGATCCGTAATATCAAACTCAGCTGGTAGGCAACTATCCTCAGAGTATCCTGCCTTTACACCATTTACCCATACATAAAATCCTGAATAGACACCTCCAAAATGGATGATAATACGATCTTCACCCCAAGACTCCGGAAGGTCAAACTCCTTCACATAGCTTCCCGTAGGGTTTGTTCTATCAATATATGGTGGGCGAGCAGGGAACGGATATGTTGAGTTTGTATAGATAGGGTAGCCATAACCCTGCATCTCCCAACATGATGGAACGGGTATAGTTGCCCAATTAGATGTGTCATACGACTCGGTATAAAAATCTGCAGGGGCATCTTTGACGTCGTCAACATAGTTGAATTTCCAATCGCCATTTAGAGATAGCATCTCCGCCATGTCTCTATCTGCATTGAGTGCATCATCCGCTGAGCGATATGAATAGGTCGTAGCTCGTGCTGGAAGACGATTAACTGAATTCACTAGGTGGTTCTGCCACTCAGGTTGGTCTGTGCGCCATACATTCTCACTCTTAGCAGTGACAGATGACATTGCCACCAGAGAGAGCGAACATAGTACTAATGCGCGTTTTAGGGTAGTTTCCATTAATGTTTAATTATATTAAGTTTAGTATTTTTTCGGCATAATATGCACAAATATACAACAAAATTTGTAATAATTAGCTATATATACCCTTATAGTGCTCAAGGTATACAAATAAACGAGGCTGTTAGAATTAATCAACAGCCTCGTTACGCATATTATACGCACTATTCTATAGTGTTCCGTTCTTCTTCTTCTTCTTCTCTACGATTGCATCAATAACAGCAACTGCCGTAATATTGATTATGTCGCGTACAGGACTCTCAATATCCGTGAAGTGGATAGGTTTGTTAAGTCCCATCTGAATAGGTCCGATCATCTCACAATCACTCAAAGATTGAATTAACTTATACGTTGAGTTGGCAGAACTTAAGTTCGGGAATACCAACGTATTAACATACTGCCCTACCAAACGTGTGAACGGATAACGTGCATCTCGCAACTTCTTATCAAGCGCAAAGTTAACCTGCATCTCTCCATCGATCGGAAGATCTGGATAATTCTCTTGCATATACTCCACAGCTTTGTGTACCAATGCTGGACTTCCCTCAGAGTCTGAACCGAAGTTAGAGTATGACACCATCGCCATTACCGGTTTGTGGTTGAAGAACTTCACAGTCTGTGCAGCTAATTTCGCAATGTCAATCAATGTCTCTGTATTCGGATGACGGTTGATCAACGTGTCTGCAACGAAAAGCGGTCCTTTCTTAGAGTTTATGATATGCATAGCTCCAAAGTGTTTATACTCAGGACGTATTCCAATCACCTCTTTAGCCACCTTAATAGTGTTCGTATAACGAGTGTAAACTCCCGTGATGAAAGCATCCGCCTCGCCAGTCTCCACCATCATCATACCAAAGTAGTTACGCTCAAACATCTTATCATTCGCCTCTTGATAGTTTGCTCCCTCACGTGCACGTTTCTGAGCTAAAATCTGAGCATACTTCTCACGACGCTCCGCCTCACAATCTTCGCGGTGGTTGATAATCTCTATTCCTTCCAAGTTAAGATCTAGATCGCTTGCCAACTTCTCAATCTTCTCTTTATTACCCAACAAAATTGGATAACATAATTTCTCGGCCTTAGCCATTGTAGCAGCCTTCAACATATTTGGGTGGATACCCTCCGCAAATACAACTCGTTGTGGCGCTGTACGAGCAGTCTCATATAGCTGACGAGTGAGCAGCGACTCTTGACCCATCATCAACTTAAGGTTGTTGCTATAATCATCCCAATCAGTAATCTGCTTGCGAGCAACACCTGACTCCATAGCAGCCTTAGCTACAGCAATCGAAACATCTACTATAAGACGTGGATCAACTGGCTTTGGAATGTAGTATTCTCGTCCGAAAGTGAGGTTGTTAACATGGTACGCCTCATTCACAACATCTGGAACAGGTTGTTTTGCAAGCGCCGCAATGGCCTTTACAGCAGCCAACTTCATCTCCTCATTGATAGTTGTTGCATGAGTATCAAGCGCACCTCGGAAGATATATGGGAATCCAATAACGTTGTTGATCTGATTTGGATAATCAGAACGTCCAGTCGACATCAAGACATCTGGACGAGAAGACATCGCATCCTCATATGAGATCTCTGGAGTAGGATTTGCAAGGGCAAATACAATAGGATCATTCGACATTGATCGTACCATATCTTGATTTAGTACATTTCCCTTAGATAGACCTAGGAACATATCTGCACCCTTGATTGCCTCCTCCAACGTTGTAATATCAGTACGTGAAGTTGCAAATCTTAGCTTTGTGCCAGCTAATCCCGGACGATCCTTTCGGATCACACCCTTAGAGTCAAGCATAACGATATTCTCCAACTTAGCACCTAATGCTACATAGAGCGAAGTACATGATATAGCAGAAGCACCAGCTCCATTAACTACAATCTTTACTTCATCTATCTTTTTACCCGTGATCTCAAGCGCATTGAGCAATCCTGCAGATGAGATAATAGCTGTTCCATGCTGGTCATCATGCATAACAGGAATATCTAACTCCTCCTTCAAACGACGCTCAATCTCAAAACATTCCGGAGCTTTGATATCCTCCAAGTTAATACCACCAAATGTTGGGGCTATAGCCTTTACAGCCTCTACGAATTTATCGGGATCTTTCTCATCAACCTCAATATCAAATACATCGATACCTGCATAGATCTTAAAGAGCAGGCCCTTACCCTCCATTACTGGTTTCCCTGCAAGTGCGCCAATATCACCTAATCCCAAAACAGCAGTACCATTAGATATTACAGCTACCAAGTTTCCCTTAGCTGTATAATCATATGCAGTCTGTGGATCTTTCTCAATCTCCAAACACGGCTCTGCTACTCCCGGTGAGTATGCTAGCGATAGATCTGCTTGAGTATTGTATGGTTTAGTTGGAACAACCTCAATCTTTCCTGGTTTACCTTGTGAGTGGTAGAGGAGAGCCTCCTCTTTTGTGATTTTAGCCATAATATTTTCGTTTTGAGTTTAAGAATCTATTTTCACAAATATATAAAAATATTTTGAATATTAACAACTAAAAACGACATTTAGATCAAAATTCTAATAATATTGCGTAATGGTACCTAGGTACTGTACTGTATTATACCATTGATTTTTGACATTTAAGGTAGTCGTGCCAAATTTTGAATTGATCTCGAAAATGAATGTATAGGTAGATGCCGAAAAGAGATTTGTACTGAAGCTGACACGCCAACCATCATCGGTCTGTTCCGTGATATAATTCTCCATACTTGGTATAGTATAGTTAATTATTGTGTGTCTGTAGGGTGGGGTGATACCTTTAATATATGGTATAAAAATATCGGCAGCGCCATTCCATATACCAACCTCAAAGTTAGCATTTGATAACATCTGCATTCTGCCGGCCGGCTCTTGTTGCATTGTGTTAGGCATAAACTGAAATGCCTTTGCCAATACTATAGAGTCGATTTTCTTCTCCATTGCTGCTTGTCGCGCAGCACGTCGTTGCTCTCGAATCTCACGAGGCTCTTGAGATGGATTTGAACTGTTGTTTTTTTTGCCTATTACAGCAATTCCTACCGCACTTATGAGCAGTAGTGTCAGAAATAGAGTGATCTTTTTCATAATTCTAATATATAGTTAGTGATTATGAAGTTACACCCTACAAAAGTGTTGCCAAAATCAAATTGAGTCTCTATCTACGTCCTCTTCCTCGTGAGTTGCGAGGTGGTGTCGACGTTTTTGCACGAGGCGATTTAGCGTGTGAATGTTGCTTTGTGCTGCTTTTTGGCTTTGTAGCCACCTCTCTCTTTGGCTTTTGGCTATTAACCTTTTTCTTGACCGGCTCGCTATTAGACTCTTTTAGGCTAATATTCAAAGTCTCTATCTCTGACTCTGTTAAAAAGCGCCACTGTCCAATTGGCAATTTGCCTAGCGAGATATTCATTATACGAACGCGCTTGAGTTTAGTCACCTCATATCCCAGATATTCACACATCCGACGAATTTGTCGATTAAGCCCCTGAGTTAGAATTATACGAAACCTATTGGCCCCCTCCTGCGTTACCTTACACCTCTTTGTTGTAGTCCCCAATATAGGAATTCCGCCTGCCATCTTCTGAACGAATTCATCATTGATCGGTTTATCTACCATCACCTCGTACTCCTTCTCATGATTATTCGAAGCACGCAGGATTTTATTTACTATATCTCCGTCGTTAGTCAAAAGGATTAGCCCCTCGGAAGGTTTATCGAGGCGACCTATGTTAAATACACGAGTAGGGTAGTTGACAAAATCAACAATGTTATCTCGCTCTGTTGGATCAGTTGTCGACACAACCCCAATAGGTTTATTGAGTGCTATATAAACAGTCTCATTATCACCCTCTATAAGTGTGCCATTTACCTTGATGATATCACCTGAGTGAACCTTCATACCCATCTCTGCCACACGCCCGTTGATCCGAACGCTTCCATTTTCGATGAAACGATCAGCTTCACGTCGTGAGCAGAACCCCGAGTCACTAATATATTTATTTAATCTAACCTCCATTCGGCATCTATTTTGCGAATATATAGCAAACAAAGTTGCCTCGAAACATATCTATTCCGAGACAACTTTGCTAATGTTATCTTAAGATCTTATCTAGTACTCCTCCTCATTGAAGAAGAAATCATCCTTTGATGGATAATCAGGCCAAAGATCCTCTACTGATTCATATACCTCACCCTCATCTTCGATATCTTGAAGATTCTCTAAAACTTCGAGTGGTGCGCCCGATCTAACAGCATAATCAATCAACTCATCTTTGGATGCTGGCCATGGTGCATCCTCAAGTTTTGATGCTAATTCTAGTGTCCAATACATATTTTATCTCTCTATTATTAGGTGTTTAACAGTTCAGCCCACAAAATTATAAAAAAAATATTAATGACAAAATTTTTGTTGCATTATTTTGTCTCCGGAATCCACAAAATCTCTTCCGCTTCACAGTGCTTTGTGAGTGTGCGCCCCAACAAATATAGGTAGTCTGATAATCTGTTAATGTATGTTGCTACATTTGGTTCAATTGTATATTGCTCAATCACGACCGCCACACGCCGTTCTGCCCTTCTACAGATTGTTCTACATACATGACTCAATGAATTTAATTCACATCCACCGGGTATTGTGAACTTCATTATTGTAGGTAGCATGCTTTGCATATGGTCAATGCTCTGCTCCAGCTCCTCTATGCTTTTGTCACTAACCTCTGGTAGTGGGTATTTCACAGGTTCGCCCGCCGCCAGATGAGCCTCAATGTTCATCAACATTGAGTTTATTTTATTAATATCATCTACATATCGGCCAAGTCCGTCGTTGGCTCGCATTTTATCGCCCAGCAGTGCCAAGAATGCAGATAGCTCATCTACAGTCCCATACGCCTCAACACGATCATCATATTTCTTTACTCTGTCGCCATTAACAAGAGCTGTGGTACCTTTGTCGCCACACTTTGTATATACTTTCATAAGAAAAACCTCTGTTTTGGTAGGTGATTATTAAATATCAATACATATTTACGCCTTGTGATTATTGTCGACCTATGCTCTGATAGTTGTCGCTCTATAGTATTACTTAGCGCCGATCTTAGAATAGCTATTGTCGTGCCATTTTTTACACTCTTTTGGAGTAATGAATCAATATCGTCATCGCTATATTGAGAGGTGCAGATTATAATATCCGCTTCATACTCACCTTTGGGGTTTAACGCAAATTTGTCATATCCACATACCGTTGCTATGTTCTGTAATTCTGTTGCAAGTGCTACCTCCATCTTCGATTTTAGCACATCGAAAAGTTCAAAGTTGTCACTCTCAATAAGCGTTTTACGCATAAAGACCTTACGAACGATATTGTAGACATATGGCGAGTGCACACCATGCCCCCGAAAATGACGTAGACGTATGACATTTTCGAGCAACTTTTTAGCTACTCGAAATCTATTCGACGATATCTTTTTCTGCTTAATCACGTGCTATACCTTTAACATACCTGCCAATCGACCAGTTGAAAATGCTATTTGTAGATTGTACCCACCTGTATCTGCATCAATATCTAATACTTCGCCAGCAAAATATAAACCTTTAATCTTTAATGACTCCATAGTATATTGATTAACATCATCAAGCGATACACCGCCAGCTGTTATAATCGCAAACTCAAAAGGTGCGTAGTCAGAAATTGGCACTTCGAAATTCTTAAGTTCATGCACAAGGCGTTTGATATCCTCCTCCGAGAGTTTTTGAATATAGCTCCTAGAGAAGATATCTAACTGCTCACATATTGTTACGACCAATGCTTTTGGCATAAGTTTGCGGAGTAGATCACCGAAAAGATCTGTCGGCTGCATCTCCGCGATATCACGCTTGATACGCTCAAAAAGCATCTCATCAGTCAAGCCGGGCTTAACATCCAATACAATCTTCACCTCATGTCCATCGATCAAAGCATCCACAGCATTTCGACTCAATCGCAATGCAACAGGCCCCTCTACTCCACGATCCGAGAAAGATAGCTCTCCAAACTCCTCGCGGACAAACTCACCATCTATATATAATTGCGCATTGGAATTCTTAAGCATCAACCCCTGCATTCGACTTATCTCCTTGTGGTTCGAAATGAGCGGGGTTAATGATGGGCGAATTGGCTCGATCTTATGACCTAAATCAGCTGCGAAGCCATATCCATCTCCGGTAGATCCAGTAGCAGCATAAGACAAACCACCTGTTGTAATGATAATATTGGGTGCTTCAAATTTACGTTCGAACCCCCTTTTATTCATATATTTTACGCCATATGCCTTTCCAGCGAGCGTCAATATCTCTGTAACGCGTGTGTCATACATTATCTTCACGCGGTTCTCAACACAATACTCAAGAAGTGCATTTGCCACATCCCACGCCTTGCCGCTCTTTGGAAAGGCTCTATCACCTCGTTCAATCTCTATTCGACAACCCATCTTTTCAAAAAAGCGAATTGTTGATTTGTTATTAAATTCCGAGAATGCGACACTGAAGAACTCCGCTCCAGAACGAACGTGCTCCACAAATTCATCGACTGGTCGTGCATTTGTTAGATTGCATCGTCCTTTTCCTGTGATTCGAACCTTACGGCCCGACTTCTCCATTTTTTCGAGCAATAGCACACGTTTGCCATTGCGAGCTGCAGTTCCAGCAGCCATCATTCCTGCTGCTCCAGCACCGACTACAATTACATCATAATTTGTCTCTTCGATTTTTATCTCTTCCATAGCCACAAAGATACGATTTTTTCTTATATTTACCACCTAAATATACCATAATTATATGTTGCAAGAGTTAATACCACACGATTGGCGCACGATGTTAGCCGCAGAATTCGAGAAACCATACTTTATCCAGTTAGATAAATTCATCACGGAGGAGTACGCCTTAAAACAGATATTCCCACCACGCGAACAAATTTTTCGAGCCTTAGAATGGTGTGCGCCAGAGGATATAAAAGTTGTAATCATAGGGCAAGATCCATATCATGATGATGGTCAGGCGAATGGTTTGTGCTTCTCGGTGGCTGATGGCATTAAGCACCCGCCATCACTTCGCAACATCTTCAAAGAGGTTTCGGCTCAAATGGGAACAGAAATACCTCAAAGTGGAAATCTTGAAAGGTGGGCTCGGCAAGGTGTGCTCATGATAAATGCAGTTCTTACCGTGAGGGCTCATGAAGCTGCATCCCATGCGAATAAGGGATGGGAACATCTTACTGACGCTATTGTAGCAGCAGTAGCAGATCGTCGAAAAGAGGTTGTATATATGCTGTGGGGAAATTATGCTAAGAAGAAAGGTGCGCATATTGATGAGTCTAATAATTGCGTACTTCGCGCTGCGCATCCATCTCCACTCTCTGTTAGGCATAGAGTTCACGACCTGCCTCAATTTAGCGCAGCCAACGATTATCTAGTCGGCTGTGGTCAAAGCGCTATCATATGGTAGCACGATTAAGTAGATGGTGATTTTTTTTGTAAAAATCGATAATATTTTAATAATACCTAACGTTTTTACATCGAATTTAAATTATAAATATTCGATCTATGAAAAAGGTATTATTTTCAATTGCTATGGTTGCAGCTGCAGCAATAGCTGGCGGAGTAACAGCATACTCTGTCGCACAAACATCATCGAGCTCTAGTGGTGAGTTTGAGGATATTCAAATCGATTCAAAGATTACCAACTCTGTCTTTGGTGCTGCATCTTCTGGCGCTGTAGGCTCACAGTTTACCGCCTATAGTGAATCAAGTTATCCGGACCTAACTTACGCAGCGGAGAATGCTGTACGCGCTGTAGTTGGTGTCGAAGTAACACAGCAAGTTGCAATGTCTCAGCGAGGTAGTGGAAACTACGATCCATTTTTGGAGTTTTTTGGCATTCCTCAGCAACAACAACGAGGAGGTCAACAGCCACAATATCGCGAACAGAAGGGTGGCGGATCAGGTGTTATCATTAGCGAGGATGGTTACATTGTAACAAATAATCACGTTGTTAATGGAGCTTCTAAGTTGCGAGTAAAGCTCTATGATGGTGGAACATATGATGCAAAGATCATCGGAGTTGATCCAACTACTGATATCGCCCTAATCAAGATAGATAAGGAGGGTCTGCCCACACTCGCAATGGGAAGCTCAAACGACCTTCGTCTTGGTGAGTGGGTGTTAGCTATCGGTTCGCCATTTGACCTACAATCTACGATTACGGCAGGAATTGTAAGCGCTAAGGCACGTCAATTGGATGTCATCCCGGGTGATTTTAGAATTGAGTCGTTTATCCAGACAGATGCTGCTGTAAATCCGGGTAATTCGGGTGGAGCACTTGTGAACTCACGTGGTGAATTGGTAGGTATAAATACACTTATCAAATCACATACGGGTAGCTATGTAGGTTATTCATTTGCAGTTCCGGAGAGTATCGTAAGAAAGGTGGTGACAGACTTACGTGAATTTGGAGTTGTTCAGCGAGCAATGTTAGGCGTTAGTTTTGCCCCTATTACAGATGATTTTGTAGAGGAGCGAGGTGAAGAGCTAGGTATTAAAAAGGCTGGTGGAGTATATGTAGCGAGCGTTCAAGATGGTGGAGCTGCGTCGGAAGCTGGTATTAGAAAAGGAGATATTATAACAGCTATTGATGGTGATCAAATAACATCAAAAGTTAACCTTCCAGCAATTATCGCAATGCATCGTCCGGGTGACAAGGTGAAAATATCTGTAAAAAGAGGCGAAACAATGAAACATTTTGATGTAATTCTGCGTAATAAATCTGGAAAAGCAGAGTTAGTAACAGGTGAGCAAACCGATGTCGCACAGATATTGGGTGGTAAACTTGTCGATGCTAGTCAAGCACAATGCCGTGATTTGGAGATTGATGGAGGTGTTAGAGTAACATCGATTACAGAGGGTGGATTGCTAGCTAGAGCACGTGTTAGGAGTGGATTTATCATCACTCATATCAATGATACTCAGGTGTTAACACTCTCTGACCTAAACCGACTCAATGAGTCAGTGAGATCAATCGATGGTGTATATCCAGATGGTCGATCAGCTAGTTATCACTTCGTGGAGTAGTTGAGATATTGACTGGCGTGCGAGTGGGGTTGAATAGAGAAATAAATGAATAAATAAAAGTTAAGAAGATGCGTCAGTTAAAAATTACGAAGTCGATCACAAACCGTGAAAGTCCCTCATTAGATAAATACCTACAAGAGATTGGAAAGGAGGAACTTATCACTGTTGAAGAGGAGGTGGAGCTAGCCCAGCGAATCAGAAAGGGTGATCAGGAGGCGTTGGAGAAACTCATCAAAGCGAATTTGCGTTTTGTTGTTTCTGTTGCTAAACAATATCAGAATCAAGGACTTAGCTTGCCTGACCTTATCAATGAGGGTAACCTTGGATTGGTAAAGGCAGCGGAGAAGTTCGACGAGACTAGAGGTTTTAAATTTATCTCATATGCTGTTTGGTGGATTCGCCAATCGATACTTCAGGCTCTAGCTGAACAGTCACGTATCGTCCGTTTGCCACTTAATCAGGTTGGTTCGTTGAATAAGATCAACAAAGCGATGGCACGCTTCGAGCAGGAGCATGAGCGCACACCATCGTCAGATGAGTTGGCCAAGGAGCTCGAGTTACCACGCGAGAAAGTTGCTGATACTCTTCGTGTTGCGGGTCGTCACGTCTCGGTAGATGCACCTTTTGCTGATGGTGAGGATAACTCTCTGTTAGATGTATTGGTTAATTCAGACTCTCCGAATGCTGATCGCGGTCTACTTAATGAGTCTCTATCGACTGAGGTTGATCGTGCTTTGGAGACATTGACAGATAGAGAGCGAGATATCATCAAGTATTTCTTTGGAATTGGCTCATCGGAGATGACTTTGGAGGAGATTGGTGAGAAGTTTGACCTTACGCGAGAGCGTGTTCGTCAGATCAAGGAGAAGGCTATACGTCGTCTTCGCCACTCGTCACGGAGTAAATTGCTTAAGTCTTACTTAGGTTAATAGTGTTTAATGTATATATTAGGGGAGAATCTTGATGAGATTTTCCCCTTTTTGCATCTTGAAATATGGCTGATTTTAGAGAATTAGGGATTAATAATGAGGTGATCGAATTATTAAATGCCAAAGGCATTATAGTTCCGACCACGGTACAGCAGTTCACGATACCAAACGTATTGAAGGGCGAAGATGTGACCGTTAGGTCACAAACAGGAAGTGGAAAAACACTAGCTTATCTGCTTCCGTTGTTTCAGAATTTAAGTTACCACACTGCTTCTAAGTTGTTGGTTTTAGCTCCAACTAGAGAGCTAGCGCAGCAAATTGGTAGGGTATGTAGCGAATATTCACAAACATCTTTAGCAGTTGTGTATGGCGGAGTGGATTATGATCAACAAAAGGAGATGTTTGCAGATGATCCGAGGATTATTGTGGCCACCCCCGGTCGACTGCAAGATTTAATAGAGCAGGGAATTGCAAAGTTGTCAAACTTACGATATTTTTTACTCGATGAGGTTGACCAAATGGTAGATATGGGATTTCATGATCCAATAATGCAGCTTGCAAAATTACGCGATAGCAGGTGTCAGACAATGTTCTTTAGCGCGACGCTCCCGGATGGAGTTGTGGAGATTATAAGTTCTATATCTAGTGGATGTATTACATTAAGTTGTGATGACCAACCTCTTGCAGCACAAAATATTACACAATCGGGATACTATGTAGAGCAATCTATGATGGATCAACTACTCCTCCACATTATAAGAGCAAAATCACCCGATAAAGCCATTGTGTTTTGTCGTTCGAAAAAGATGGCGGATAGATTAACCTCTATACTTAAGGAGTCAAATTTTGCAGCGGAGGCAATCCATAGCGATAGGAGTCAAGCGGCGCGAGAACATATATTGAGGCGCTTTACTGAGGGTGAGACTAAAATCCTTGTTGCGACTGATCTCATGGCGCGAGGTATAGATGTGGATGGAGTTACTCGCGTTTTCAACTTTGGCTTACCACAAACCCCCGAACAATACATACACAGAATTGGCAGAACAGGGCGAGCGGGCGCGTGTGGAGAGGCGATATCACTGCTATGTCCAGATGAGAAAAAGATATTGGATGCTACCTGTGCACTCATGCGCCAACCGATCCCCATCTCAACCAACCATCCATATATGACAACCGCTGTAACAACGATGCTGTCTGGAGTTGCGTTGCGAAAAAAGGTTCGCAAATAGAGATTCTAGCCATAATGTATTGTGGTTTAAAAAAATAGTTGTATCTTTGATGTTAATGTGTGCAAATAGATTTAAGATATCATTGGTTCAAAGCTCCATAGAGTGGTTGCAACCCGAGCAAAATAGGGTAGCGGCCGAGGAGTGGATTGCTAATTATTGCGACTCTGAGTTGATCATATTTGCGGAGATGTTTACCACTGGATTCTGCATGACTCCAGATATGTGCGTTGAGAGTTCGAACATTACATTGTCGTGGATGATCCAGATGGCACAAAAATACAACATTGCGATTATCGGGAGTGTGGCAACAGAGGATGGTGATCGCTACTACAACAGGTTGTATGTGGTGAAATCAGATGGGGCATATGTAAAATATGATAAACGCCATTTGTTTACGTTTGCTGGCGAGGATGAGAATTACACTTGTGGAGTTGAGAAATTGATAGTGGAGATTCAAGGGGTGAGAATACTGCCTATTGTCTGCTACGATCTTCGTTTCCCGGCATGGATTCGCAATCGCGGTGATTATGATATGATGGTATGCGTTGCGAATTGGCCAAAATCCAGACGAGGAGCATGGGATATATTACTCAAGGCGCGCGCGATTGAGAATGTGAGTTATGTATGTGGGGTAAATATTGTGGGTGAGGGTGATTCGGTGCAATATTCGGGAGGAACTGTAGCATTGAATTATCGTGGCGAGGTTATCACATTGGTTGCAGATAACGAGGTTGGAGTTGCAACCTTTGAGGTTGACATGGATGCATTGTTGAAATTTAGGGGTAAGTACCCAGTGTTAAACGATGCAGATGATTTTGAACTGATATAAAGTTATTACATAATATACAAAAATGAATTTAGATAATAGTGCCCTACTATTGGGCGATGAAGCGATAGCTCTTGGAGCTATCCATGCTGGAATATCGGGTGTGTATGCCTACCCGGGTACTCCATCAACTGAGATCACAGAGTATATCCAGAACTCGAAAGAGGCGCAAGGTGTATTTAACAAATGGTGTGTAAACGAAAAAACTGCTATGGAGGCAGCTTTGGGTATGTCATTCGTTGGAAAGCGTGCATTGGTATGTATGAAGCACGTGGGAATGAATGTAGCTGCTGATGCTTTTGTTAACTCAGGAGTCTCTGGTATTAATGGAGGTTTGGTTGTGTTGGCTGCTGACGACCCATCTATGCACTCATCACAGAATGAGCAGGACTCTCGTTTCTATGGTAAATTTGCCCTTATTCCGATGGTTGAGCCATCATCTCAACAGGAGGCTTATGATATCATGAAGTACGCTTTTGAGTTGTCAGAGAAATTGATGGCACCAGTATTATTGCGTATTACAACACGTATGGCGCACAGCCGTGCAGTTGTGAAAATTGGAAGTGCAATAGCTCAAAACGAGATTCATTTCCCAGAAGATGCACGACGTTGGGTATTGCTACCAGCGATTGCTCGTCGTCGTTATAATGAAGTTATTGCGCAACAACCAGAATTGATACGTTTAGCCGAAGAGTCAACATTCAACAAGTATCATGAGGGTAGTGACAAGAGCCTAGGAGTTGTAGCTTCGGGTATCGCGTGGAATTACTTGAATGAAAACTTCCCAGAAGGGTTGCCATATTCAGCTGTAAAAGTATCTCAATATCCACTTCCTAAGGCTTTAATTGCAAGATTGGTCGAGGAGTGCGACGAGGTTCTTGTGTTGGAGGATGGACAACCATTCATCGAGGAGCAGCTTCGTGGATTGTTGGATCAAGGTAATATCAAGGGTCGTTTGGATGGTGCACTACCACGAGTGGGAGAGCTTACTCCAGACAATATCAAACCAGCACTTGGGTTGGAGTCACAACAGAGCTACCAATCTAGTGAGATTGTTGTTGCTCGTCCACCAGCATTGTGCCAAGGATGTGGCCATCGTGATGTATATGCGGCGCTAAACAAGATTGTTGCAGAGTATGACTCGGCTAAGGTATTTAGTGATATTGGATGTTATACATTGGGCGCATTGCCTCCATTCAACTCGATTGATAGTTGTATCGACATGGGAGCTTCGGTAACTATGGCGAAGGGTGCTAGCGACGCTGGCCACCACCCTTCGATCGCAGTGATCGGAGACTCAACATTTACCCACTCTGGAATGACAGGCTTGTTGGATGCGGTGAATTCAAATAGCAAGATGACGTTGATTATTTCTGACAACTTGACAACAGCGATGACTGGTGGTCAAGATTCAGCGGGAACAAATAAATTCGAAGCAATCTGTCAAGGGTTGGGCGTTGATCCAGACCATATTAAGGTTGTTGTGCCACTTCCAAAGAATATGGCAGAGATTGAGGCTACACTACGCGAAGAGATCGAATATGATGGTTTGTCGGTGATCATACCACGACGCGAGTGTATTCAGACGATGAAAAAACATACAAAAAAATAGAAGAAAGTTATGAAGTGTGATATAATTCTTTCAGGTGTAGGAGGACAAGGTATCCTCTCTATTGCAGCTGTAATAGGTGAGGCTGTACGCTCTGAGGGGCTCAATATAAAACAAGCAGAGGTTCATGGAATGAGCCAACGTGGTGGCGATGTACAGACAAACTTGCGTATCAACTCTGAGTCTATCGCTTCGGATTTGATCGCTCTAGGTAGTGCTGATGCTATCATATCATTGGAGCCTATGGAGGCTCTTCGATACCTTCCATATTTGAAAAAAGATGGTTGGGTTGTGACATCATCTAAGGCATTTGTCAATATTCCGAACTACCCCGACCAAGAGAACGTAATGGCAGAACTTCGTAAATTGCCAAATCTATTGATGGTGGATGTAGAACAGCTTGCGTCAGACGCTGGCGTTGCTCGTTCTGCAAATATTGTATTATTGGGAGCTGCGTCACCTATTTTGGGTATTGCCGCTACGGATCTTGAAGGTGGAATTCACAGAATCTTTGAGCGCAAGGGCGAGAAGATAGTCGACATGAATATCAAGGCATTTGGTGTGGGCGTAGAGTCTGTAGCCGATCAACTTAAAAAATAACAACCAACATTATAAACTACAACCAAAAAATGATCTGGAATAAAACTAAAGAGTGTATGTCACGCGATGATATGCGCAAATTGCAGGGTGAAAGACTTCGTAAAACCGTACATAGAGTCTATCACAGCACACCATTCTATCGTGAAAAGATGCAGCAGATGGGTATCACCCCAGATGACATCAAAACAATAGATGATATTGTGAAGTTGCCATTTACAACGAAGCAAGATCTACGTGATAACTATCCTTATGGATTATTTGCTGTTCCGCTCTCGGAGATTGTTCGACTTCACGCTTCATCTGGCACGACAGGACTACCAACAGTTGTGGGATATACCCGCAAGGATCTATCTATCTGGTCGGAGGCTATGACAAGATGCCTTACTGCTTATGGGGTTAGCCATGAAGATGTGGTATCTGTAGGTTATGGTTATGGTCTTTTTACAGGAGGTTTGGGTGCACATTATGGAGCTGAGAATTTGGGTAGTACCGTTATCCCAATGTCTACGGGTAATACGGCAAAACAGATACAGCTAATGCATGATTTTGGTGCAACCGTTATAATGTGTACACCATCATACTCTCTCTATCTGGCGGACTCTATTGATGCAGCAGGAATGTCTAAGAGTGATATGAAGTTACGCGTCGGTGCTTTTGGCGCAGAACCTTGGACTGAGCAGATGCGTCATGAGATCGAGGCAAAACTTGGAATTGACGCCTATAATATTTATGGTTTGAGTGAAATCATGGGACCGGGTGTATCACATGAGTGTGAGTATAAAAATGGATCGCATATTGTTGAAGATCACTTCTTTCCGGAGATCATCTCACCTGACACTTTAGAACCACTTCCATATGGCGAGCAAGGTGAGTTGGTCTTTACAACTATCACAAAAGAGGGTATGCCACTTCTGCGATATAGAACTAAGGATCTATGTTCGTTGATTGGTGAGACTTGCGAGTGTGGCCGCACAAGTGTTCGTATGACTCGTATTGTTGGACGAAGCGATGATATGTTAATTATTCGCGGAGTGAATGTATTCCCATCGCAGATCGAGGAGGTTGTTTTGGATATTCCAGAGCTTGAGCCACACTATATGATTCTCGTAGATCGTGTGAATAATCAAGATACATTTGAGGTACAGGTCGAGGTTAAGGCAGAGGCCTTTAGTGATGATATGACACAGATGATGGATCTTAAGAAGCGTATTTCGGCACGTATGCACAGTATGTTGGGTCTTAATCCAGCGATTAAGTTGGTAGCGCCAAAGACTATCCAACGAAGCATGGGCAAGGCGGTGAGAGTTATTGATAATCGTAAATTATAGGAGGGTATACTATGAAGATAAGTCAATTGTCAATTTTTTTGGAGAACCACGCTGGTGTTATCAATGAGGTGATATCTATCCTTGGGGAGAAGAGTATAAATATGCGTGCATTTAGTGTTGCTGATGGTGTTGAGTTTGGAATACTACGTCTTATTGTTTCGGATGTTGACTCTGCATTAAAAGCGCTATCAGAGGCCGGGTACAAAGTTAATCTTACGGATGTAATAGGAATCAATACACCAAATGACCCCGGAGCTTTAATGACCGTTATGGAGTGTTTAGCACGCGAAGATGTATTCATTCAATATATGTATGCATTTTCAGAAGGGGATGTTGCAAGCACCATCTTTAAACCGACTGATATCGACCGATGTATAGAGATATTGGAACGAAGTCGTGACGAGCTAAAATCCAAGAGCCCATTATATAAATTGTAAGAAAAAATGAGAGGTTGTCCTCAAATCACATTCGTGATTTTGGACAACCTCTTGCTTTTTATTTGAGGGGACATGTTAGTCACCATCAATAATACGTTAAAGGCTACTCATTTTCGAGATGATCTATTTCACCTTTAACCGTAGACAAAAGTTTAAAACACCGCTTTGATGTAAATAAGTAGTGTAAAACAATTATTGCCATATTTTTAACAGCACTCTCGGAGCGATATTTTTTACTATTAAATCTCAATATAGAATAACTATATTTTCGATTCAATTGCAAAAAATCTCATCTCCAATAGCACTCTTAAAAACACACCAATAATTATTTTACCCTACTTACACTTAAAATAATTCCTCCTGTTACAACGCAAATTAAGAATATCCACAACCACAAGCTCGCTTTTAAGTCTGCATATATAAAAATTGCAAGCGGAATCGTAATTATGCCAAATATAACAAGAGCGTAAATTTCATACTTAAATAGTAGCTCCGCTCGTCTCAATAGCTTCAAGTTACTCTCAACATCAGCCAATAAATCCACCTTTCTAATAGTATAAACCTTTAAAGCATAATAAGGTATAAAGATAAAGCAGAAACAAGCAGGAAGTTGCTTTGCAGCTAATAAATATTCATTTGTATTATTCTGACAGCAAATTGAATATACAATATAAATAAAGATTAATAAGCCACTCAAACCTATGACATCGTTCTTTATAACTTTATTAAGATTAGACGTAGCCTTATAATTTGCAAACTCTTTCGTTAGTCGATTGGTAGCGGTCTCGTTTTCTCGCACTCGTTTATCTAACTCTTGCCAACTTTTTTAGAATCTGTTTAAGTTTTTCTTGCTAAAATTGTTAAGAGAGATGTTGCTTTTATGTAGATTATATTAAAGAAGGTGTGTAGTTGCAGAGTGGTTATTTCGCAGGAACTAATTGCAGCCAGTTTAGATTCGCAATTGAAAAGCTAGAGTCGACACATTTAAAGACAACGCAGATATCATGCTTGCCCTCAAGCGGTGTCGTAATCTCACTCTGAACAGTTATCCAACTATCCCAACCTCCGGTATGTTTTACATCGAATGACGCTATAATAGCTCCCTCAGGATCATTTTCGCGCACCTCGATCGTGCCCTCTCGTCCGCATGATGCTATGCGTGCCTCCATTGTGGTTGAACTACCATCCACAAAGTCAACCTCATTGAAGGTAACATATGAGTCAGGTTGTGTCTCACAGACCATCCAACCAGTTGGTTCACCACCAGTTACAAATGCGACTTGAGCGCCATTTATTGTGTTGTATCTGTCGATCTCGATCTTTTCTCCCGGTCTTGGAGATCCTATGCCTCGTAGAGTCGGAGTTGTCTTTTCGAACGAACCATCCTCGTTTAGTGTCATGTAATCTGCACATATCGAGCGAAGCTTGTTGTGTCCGCTGAGCTGCCATGAGTGGTAGAACAATATCCATCTGCCATCGTAAAATACAACTGAGTTGTGGTTCGTATCTTTTCCAATGCTATCCATCAGAGTGCCGCGATACTCATATGGCCCCATCGGAGTTTTGCTCGTTGCGTAGCCAATATTATACTCTTCTCCCGGGAAGCGGTGTGCAAATGAGAGGTAATATGTATCTTCGATTTTGAATGGGAATGGCCCCTCTTTATAACCATATGGGAGTCCCTGTACAGTTATCACATCCTCTTTTACCCCCGTCATATCGTCAGTAAGCGGTGCAACACCTATACCATCGCCCGAGCGAAGGAACATATACGCTTGATTGTCGTCATCGACCAATATCCCCGGATCAATACCTGCAATCTCTTTGTTGATACCTTGCATATAGTTCTCCTCCCACTTGAATGGGCCTTGAGGATTGTCACCAACGCCGACACCTATTCTACGCCACTTATTATTATCTATATCAACCACAGCCTTAGCAGGGTAGTAGTAGTAGTATTTGCCATCTTTCTCGATACAATCAGGTGCCCACATCGCCCCCATATCTTTCACGCCCCAAGGTACTTCATTCTCTTTGAGTACCCATCCATAGTCATGCCAAGTACTTCCGCCCTCCAGCGAGAATACATGGTAGCCCGGCATACAGAAGCCAGCAGTTTGGTCAACAAAAACGTGCCCTTCATCGGGTACTTTGTCCCCCGATGGATAGACGAATAATTTGCCTTCATGTACTCTAGCAGATGGATCTGCTGTGAAGATGTGTGTGATAATTGGATTTTGCGCCACGACGGTTGAGATGGCACTAAGTACGATTGCACTAGCAAGGGTTAATTGTTTCATGAGTTAGTAATGATATTACAGTTGGGTTATTAATTGATTTTTCACTCTCCAATTTAGGCCGTTGCTGGTTCTTGTTCCTAAATAGGAGTGTTGTCAAAGACCAAAAATAAATCTAAAAGTTCTAAAAAACAAATTTTAGGGGACTTCTAAAAATTAAAGTTTTGATATTCAATAAATTATCACTATCTTTGAAGTGTAATATAAAACACAACTACTATGATTTTTAAGAGTACAGGCAAACGAGGATTGTTCGATGA
>JBCQTX010000001.1:0-124252 GCA_047174605.1 Rikenellaceae bacterium
TGGATAAGTTCAACATCACAACGAATGTCGGAAATCGTACCGACAATCTTGGTTTTTTTCATTTTCTGCATAATCGTCTCTATAAAATTGTGTTTTTATTATTTTTTATTTTTTCATCCCTAAAATTGCCTCGACTCCCAACCTATATGAATCAAGACCAAATCCCATAATCGAGCCAATCACGACTGGAGCCAACATCGAGTGGTGGCGAAAACCCTCGCGTGCCAAAATAGATGAGATGTGCACCTCAACAAACGGAGTTACGACTGCCGAAATTGCATCATGCAACGCAACCGAGGTGTGGGTATAAGCACCTGCATTGAAGACTACACCATCGTATCTGCCTACTGTAGCGTGGATTGTGTCGATCAGCACCCCTTCGTGATTAGATTGAAAATACTCAAATTGGTGGGTCGGGTATCCCGCACGCAGCTCTTCGAGATAGGTTTCAAAAGTTGTCGTGCCATAAATCTCGACATTGCGTGTACCTTGCAAATTGAGGTTGGGACCGTTTAGAATAAGAATTTTCATATGTTATTTCTATTTTATAACGCCACAAAGGTAATAATTAATGCTGATAAACAAAAATTTTTCTACCTTTGTAATAGTAAATTAATTTCAAAATGACAGAATTTGGATTTATCGACCATATAAAAGGGCTATGCGGCTCTCTTCCGACCAACTCTTTCGAGGGAATTGGGGATGACTGCGCGATATTGGAGTTAGGAGACGATGCTCTACTCTTCACCTCCGATATGCTCATTGAGCGTGTGCACTTCCTTCGCGAGGCTACATCCGCATATGACTTGGGGCGAAAATCTTTGGCCGTGAATCTCAGCGATGTCGCAGCGATGGGGGCACAACCCGTTGCCACCCTACTCTCTTTGTCTATTCCAAAGGAGCTCACCGGCGAATGGATTGAGGAGTTTATGAGGGGTTATTCGGAGCTCTCAGCAGAGCACAACGTATCGCTCATTGGTGGGGATACAACGAGTGCGAAGGTCGATTTCGCGGTCAACGTAACTGCAATTGGAAGGTGCGCAAAATCAAACATCAAACGACGCTCAGCGGCAAAAGTTGGAGATGTGATCTTTGCATCGGGCAAGTTAGGTGGCTCCGGAGCTGGCCTTGCCGATATTCTAAGGGGAGAGTACAACACGGAGCTTGCCCAAATACACAAACACCCAACAGCGAGAGTCGTGGAGGGCGTTTGGTTAGGGGACAAAAATGGGGTGAATGCCATGATGGATATTTCGGATGGAGTGGCATCCGATCTACGGCACATACTCCGTGCATCGGGGGTTGGAGCGGAGGTTGAGCTCTCGCAAATCCCGCTCTGCGAATCTGCCACTCTACAACAAGCACTCTGTTCGGGAGAGGATTATGAGCTACTCTTCACCGTCAGCCCCGATATGGCAGAGACTCTACAAGAGGAGTATCTCGCCCACTTTAACAGACCAATCTACCCCATCGGCAAGATCGTTGCAGAGGGTACTGATATCACATGGCTTCATAATGGCGCTCCCCACAGCGGAGAGTTTCACGGATTTACTCACTACTAAACAACAAAAAAATGTCTCTTGTACTTCTCATATTTGGTGCTTTGTCAGGGTGCTTCCTAAGTATCCTTGTCGGCATGATCGGCAGCAATCGCCGTATTGGTTTTGGCTGGCCATTCTTCCTTAGCCTCATCTTCACACCAATTGTGGGGTTACTCGTAGCCCTTCTCTCCGAGACACTTCCCTATGGTGAGCAACGACGTTGGGGATGCCTTGGCGCTATAATTGGCATCCTTGGATTTTTGATGCTCATACCGATTATTCTAGCTATTATGGGGTTGTCTTTAGCAGCATTACTATAAAGAAGAGAGTGGCTAACAAGGCGATTTTCGGCACTTCCCTTGACTCTCAAATCCTCACGTACCTAAGTACGCTGCGGTTTGAGAGCCTTCACGAAGCCCCAAAACTCATCCTTGTTAGCCACTCTCTGCGGTGAAGAAGTTGCATAAAAAGAGCAGTTTTTGGGGGTTATCGCACTACTTTAAAACAGTATGCAATCTCATCCTGCATATTTTCAGGGATATCAACATAGAGTCCATCACCCTCGAAATCCCAATTGACCTTAGAGCTACAACCCAAAAGCTGCACATCCTTAATCTCATTAGGATAGAGCTTATTATTGTAACCCAAAGTTGCAAATCTCACGCGACCACCTTCTGGATATCCCAAAGCAAAGGCGTATAGATCCTTACCCTTCGAGGTGTAACGAACATCCTCGCCACTAAAGGTCTCGATCTCCGCACCGCGCAATTGTGTGTGGCCATGATGCCCCGGATATTTCACATAACCCGGCCCCTCGCCATAGATCGCCCAAGGCGTAGAGCCATAGATTCCCTCGCCATTCACCTTCAACCATGCTCCGATCTTCTCCAACTCGTCGGTGAGACGTGGCGAGAATGTTCCATCATTCATTGGAGGTACATTCAACAAAAGACGACCATTTTTAGATGTCACATCGATCAAGATATCGACAATCATATTTGCATCCTTAATCTCGCTATCTGGGTGATAGAACCACGCTGACCATCTACCCGGAGCTTGTCGCATCATATCGATATCGGTCATCCAAGGGTCGTACTGCGCTCCATCTAGATTTCCATCCTCAATATTACGCATACCTATATTATAAGGCATATCTTGACCTTTATATACCACCTCAACATCTTTACCCACGCTCTTAGCGTAGTTGAAGTAGTTTGCGATAACCTGTTGCTGTGTCTCCTCTTTGACTCCACCAACACCAACAACTGTATTTGCTTGGGTAGGTTTAAAATCTGGCAAGAACTTGCCACCCTGAACATATCCTCTCAACTCGCCACCGACGGTACGCCCGAAGCTAGTATCGAACCAAATTAGATCGAGATCATACTTTGTTGTCGCCTCATTCATCTTGTCGACCCAACCCTGCAACCAGCGTGTATCTTCGCGATTGTAGACATCTCCCGTATCATCCATCGGGTCTAGGTATGTTCTATCCTCAAGTGATATTTGCCCCCACGTAGATCCATAGGTTATTGAGTGGAACGACGCCATAACCTTCATCCCACGCTTTCTGATCTCGCGGCTCAACTCACCCAAGATATCGACCTTCGGCCCATGATTCACACTATTCCAATCCGTAATCTCCGAGTCCCAATTGAGACATCCCGAGCCATGTTGAGCGATAGGGCCTGCGAATTGCGCCCCACTATTTTTGTAGAGTTCCGCCCACGCTGCAGCATTGAACTTCTCTCCTGTCCACTTCTCAAATGCCTCCATGACATCTGTGCACTCAGGGTTTGAATACATATAACTTTGGTGTCCCCAGTGGCTATAGATTCCAAATTTAGCATCCATCAACCACTCAGGGGTTTGATGTCGCGACAACGATCGCCAATCGGGGGTGTAGTCTGGTTCTGTGCATTGTGTAGTTGGTGCAGTGCAGCACCCTGCAATAGCAATGGAAGCTCCAATTGCCACAACAAATTTTAGTAGGTCTCTTCTCATTTTTGTAGTTTTATGGTTGATCTTGCTAATTTACCAAAAATAAAGGGATATACAAAAAAAAGGGCTGTCTTTTTCTGACAACCCCTCTTTTTATATCAATTATTTTATTACTTCATCTCAACCAACACCTCGCCAGTCATATCCGCAGGAGCATCGAGACCCATAAGCGTCAATACCGTAGGCGCTACATCAGCCAAGATTCCGCTCTTCACGCTCTTCACACGATCCGACACAACCACGATCGGCACCGGATTAAGCGAGTGAGCCGTATTAGCCGAGCCATCTGCGTTCACTGCATTGTCAGCATTACCGTGATCAGCGATCATCACAACCTCATATCCATTTGCCTTAGCTGCCTCAACAACCTCACCTACGCACTCATCAACCGCCTTCACTGCCTTCTCGATTGCCTCATAGATTCCTGTGTGACCCACCATATCGCCATTCGCGAAGTTCAAACATATAAAGTCAAACTTCTGCTCACCCAACGCTACAACCAACTTATCCTTAACCTCATAGGCGCTCATCTCTGGCTGCAAGTCATATGTCGCGACCTTTGGCGAAGCAACCAAGATACGCTCCTCATTCTCAAAACACTCCTCGCGACCACCATTCAAGAAGAATGTCACGTGAGCATACTTCTCAGTCTCCGCGATACGAAGCTGACTCTTACCCAACGACGATACATACTCACCAAGAGTATTCGCCACATTCTCCTTGTTAAACAAGATGTGTAGCCCCTCGAACTTCGAGTCATATGGCGTCATACAGCAGTAGTAAAGTGGCATCTTCGCCATTCCGAACTCTGGGTAGTCGTTCTGTGTAAGCACCTCTGTGATCTCCTTCGCACGGTCATTACGATAGTTGAAGAAGATAACCATATCGTTTGGCTCGACACGTCCTACAGCCTCACCCTTCTCATCTGCAAGGAATAGAGGATTCACAAACTCATCTGTCACACCTGCATCGTATGATGCCTGCATCGAAGCTACCATATCTGTTGTAGCCTCGCCCTCGCCCTTAACCATAAGGTCGTAAGCCTTCGCTACGCGCTCCCATCTCTTATCACGATCCATAGCGTAGTAGCGACCGATGATCGATGCTACCTTACCTGCAGACTTCTGAGTGTGAGCCTCCAACGCCTCGATGAATCCCTTTCCGCTACGTGGATCTGTATCGCGACCATCCATGAAGCAGTGTACATATGTCTTATCAAGACCATAGGCAGCTGAGATATCGCACAATTTGAATAGGTGATCAAGTGATGAGTGAACACCACCGTTCGACACAAGACCCATGAAGTGAACATTCACATCATTTGCCTTTGCATACTCAAATGCCGCCTTCACCTCCGCGTTCTCCATGATTGAGTTATCTGCACATGCGCGGTTGATCTTCACAAGATCCTGATATACAACGCGTCCAGCACCGATATTTAGGTGACCCACCTCTGAGTTACCCATCTGACCCTCTGGCAGACCTACATTCTCGCCATCTGTGCGAAGCTCCGCGTGAGGATATGCCGCAGTCATTGCGTTGATATACTTAGGCTCTGTTTGGTAGATTACATCTGCCTTACCTTTGTCTCCGTTGCCCCATCCGTCTAGGATCATTAGCAACACTTTTTTTTGCTCCATTGTTTTATGTTTTGTTTACTTTTTTGTTTTTATGTTTACCCGAGATTTCTTCGAAATTCGGGGGATCCCGCATCAAGTGCGGGATGAGTTTTGGGGCTTCGCGAGCATTTTTAACCGCAGCGTACTACAGTACGTGAGGATTAAAAAGCGGAGTGAAGTGCCAAAAATCGCTTGCTATTTAAGCTCAGCAAGGATTAGCTCGACCGCCTTATCAACCGCCGCCTGCAACCCATCAACACTCTTACCTCCTGCCGAAGCAAAGAATGGCTGTCCGCCACCTCCACCTTGGATCAACTTAGCCGCCTCGCGGATCACCTTACCAGCATTAACCCCCTTAGCCACAACATCATCACCCAAGCTGATTGTAAGCGTTGGCTTATCTCCCGCATTCGTTCCAGCTACATATATAATATTCTTAGCCTTACCACGCAAATTATGAGCCATATCGCGCTGGAACTCCGGCTGACGCTTAGTAACACCCTCAACCAACTTGCAACCTTGCACCTCAACGGCATTTGCAAGCAACTTCTCGCTCCACTCCTCAACCTGCTCTTTGCGCATCTGCTCAACCTCCTTGCCAAGAGATTCGTTGCTCTCGATGATCTTCTTCAAAGTCTGCAAGATCTGTGGGTTGTTAACATACTTCGCGATATCGCTCAAAAGATCTGCATTTGCATACAACATCTTCTCTGCATTGCATCCCGTAGTAGCCTCGATACGACGTACACCAGCCGAGATTGCACCCTCCGAGATAATCTTGAAATATCCGATATTTCCCGTTGCCGAAGTATGCGTTCCTCCACACAACTCAACCGAGCTACCGTAGCGAATCACACGAACCGTGTCGCCATACTTCTCTCCAAACAACATCATCGCACCAGCCTTCTCAGCCTCCTCCATCGTAGCGTTGCGCCACTCAACCAAGATATCATTATTGCGAATTGCAGCGTTCACCGCCATCTCGACAGCTCGCAACTCCTCATCCGTAAGTTTCTGGAAATGAGAGAAGTCAAAGCGCAAACGATCTGGTGATACCAACGATCCCTTCTGCTCAACGTGTGTTCCCAAAATAGAACGCAACGCAGCGTGCAACAAGTGAGTCGCTGTGTGGTTATTCGCAGAGTTCTGACGCTTTTCGCTATCTACCTGAGCTACAAATCTACCCTCCAAATCAGCAGGCAACTTCTCCACGATATGAATCGTAAGGCCATTCTCCTTCTCTGTCGAGATGATCTTTATAACCTCGCCATCAGCCGATGTGATAGTACCCTCGTCGCCCAACTGACCTCCCGAATTTCCATAGAATGGAGTGGTGTCGAATACCAACTGATATGATGTTTTGTTCTTTGATGTAACTTTTCTATAACGTATGATGCGAACCTCAGTTGTAAGGGTGTCATAACCAACAAACTCACTCTCCTTGATTGCCACTAGCTCCTGCCAATCATCAGTCTCGACAGCTGCCGCGCTACGCGAACGCTCCTTCTGAACCTGAAGCTCCTTCTCGAACGCCTCCAAGTCAACCGCTACACCCTGCTCCTTTGCAATAAGCTCCGTAAGGTCAATTGGGAATCCATAAGTATCATACAAAACGAACGCATCCTTACCCGAGATCTGACCTTTGCAACCCTTGATCACATTGTCAAGAAGTGTGATTCCAGTAGCCAAAGTACGCAAGAATGAGTTCTCCTCCTCCTCGATAACCTTCTCGATAAGAGCCTGTTGAGCCTTCAACTCTGGGAACTGAGAACCCATCTGAGCAACTAATCCCTCGACCAAGCGACAGATAAATGGCTCGTTGAATCCAAGATAAGTATATCCATAACGAACCGCACGACGAAGGATACGACGAATTACATATCCAGCCTTCACATTCGAAGGCAGCTGACCATCCGCAATCGAGAACGCAATGGCACGAAGGTGATCCGCAACAACACGCATTGCGATATCGCACTTCAAATCCTCACCATATTTCTTGTTCGACATCTCGGCCAACTTCATGATGTGTGGCGTAAAGACATCTGTATCGTAGTTCGATTTCTTACCCTGAAGGATCATGCACAAGCGCTCAAATCCCATTCCTGTATCGACGCTATTCGCTGGAAGTGGCTCAAGCGAACCATTCGCCTTGCGGTTGAACTGCATAAACACATTGTTCCAGATCTCGATCACGAGTGGATTATCAGCATTCACCAAGTCACGTCCCGGAACCAGAGCAACCTCCGCCTCATCGCGCAAGTCGTAGTGGATCTCGCTACATGAGCCGCAAGGTCCTGTCTCGCCCATCTCCCAGAAGTTATCCTTCTTATTTCCGCGAATGATGTGATCCTCCGGAAGATACTTCTTCCAAAAGTCATAAGCCTCCTGATCGAATGGTACTCCATCCTCCTCCGATCCCTCAAATACCGAGGCATAGATACGACTCTTGTCCATTCCATAGCGATCAACCAAAAGCTCCCACGCCCAAGCGATAGCCTCCTCCTTGAAATAATCTCCGAAAGACCAGTTTCCCAACATCTCGAACATTGTATGGTGATAGGTGTCGTGACCAACCTCCTCCAAGTCGTTATGCTTTCCCGAGACACGTAGACACTTCTGAGTATCCGCCGCTCGCGAGAACTTCTTCTCAACATTGCCCAAGAAGATATCCTTGAACTGATTCATACCTGCGTTGGTAAACATCAACGTAGGGTCACCCTTCACCACCATCGGTGCCGAAGGAACTATTGTGTGTGCTTTGCTTGCGAAGAAGTCTAGGAACTCCTGACGAATTTTACTCGATTCCATCTATATTATTTTTTCAAATTTATTCGTTTTATTGCTATAATTACTGTAACGGTTGCAAAATTAGACAATTTAACCTAAATTTGCACCATATAATAAAGAGTTTTTTTAATTTAAGTAGAGAAAAGGGGTAATTTTCGATGTCGAAAAGAGAATCAACGAACGCTACACAGCAGATATCGCACGAGGTGGAGACAACCCCCTTGAAACTTCGTGCATACCAACTCATTCGTAAGATGCTGATAGGATTCATCATCATCTCGATCATCAACGTCATCTTCTCCAACTTCTTCTACACCCCAAAAGCATACAGCATAGATGCAGCAAACAGCGCTGTCGAGGCGAAATATCAGCTCCTTTTGGGGCGTATTGAGGCTGCTGAGAATAAACTTTCGGGCATTGCACACCGCGACAACTACGTATATAGATCACTATTTGGACTCGACACGCTCGACACCACAGAGCGAGGAGTTCCATACCCAAAGTCAATGTATAGCCATCTGAATGGAAATCAATATACTCCGCTTATTAAAACCTCATGGGAGAGGATAGATGTTCTAGCCAAACAGCTCTACGAACAATCCCTATCACTCGATGAGCTACAGACTCTGGCCAAGAACAAAGAGGAGCTATCGACCGCTATTCCTGCGATTTGGCCAATTGACAGAACACTCCTACGAAATGGTATCGGAGCATTCGGAATGCGCCTGCACCCAATCCTCAAACGCTACCAGATGCACACGGGAGTCGATCTAGCGTGCAAGACCGGTAGCCCCGTATATGCCACAGGTGACGCCATTGTCGAGGAGAGCGAGCAGGGACTCCGCTACTCAGGATATGGGCAGATGCTGCTTCTAAAACACAATTTTGGATACCAAACTCGATATGCTCACCTAAGCGAAAGATTGGTAAATATTGGTGACACTGTTCGCCGAGGTCAACTCATAGGGCGGGTCGGGAATACGGGTCGTTCGACCGGATCACATCTCCATTATGAGGTGATACTTAGAGGGCAAGTTGTAAACCCACTCAACTTCTTTGATCGAAACATGAGCAAAGAGGAGTATGAGAGTTTGATGGAGCAGGTACATGAAACTAAACTAGAGAAGTTTGATGAATAGGACAAAACAGAGAAAGAGCCGCAAAGGTCGCGTAGCACAGCTCAGAGCTAGAAAACAGTTCTGGAAGAATGTGGTACGTGCCGTGATTCATGGATTCACTTGGATCGGGGCGGCGGTGTTGTACTATGCCGTCATATCGCTCTTTTTTGACACTCCATCGGAGTACTTCTTGAAGCGATCTTCGCAGATGCTTCACGATGAGTATGCCACGTTGCAGAGTCGCTATGACTCGTTGGAGGTTGTGCTCAACAATGTCGAGGAGCGAGATAAAAATATCTTCAATATCATGTTTGAGTCAACCCCATACAACTTCGAATCAGAGCATGATGAGCGATTGCTTGCACTCTTCGAGTCGATGATCGACAAACCAAATATCGAGCTTCGACAGGAGTTGGAGCGCCGCTGTGCGGAGTTGGAGCAGAAGGTGATAGCACTAAACGAGTCGACACAAACGATGGTGGAGAAGATCGATGAAAATAGCGACAAGTGGAGTAACATCCCAGCGATACAGCCCGTTGCGAATCGCCAGCTCACGCTGCTCACCGCGTCGTATGGTCTGCGTATCCACCCATTCTACAAGACAATACAGCCACATCAAGGTGTTGATTACACCGTTGCGGAGGGGACGCGAGTCTTTGCTACAGCCGATGGGATAGTTAAGAGCACAACGCTCAGTAGCTCCACGACGGGTAAGAGCCTAGTAATAGATCATGGCAACGGCTATCAAACACTCTACAACCACCTATCGAGGGTCGATGTTCCAAGGGGGCGCAAGGTGAGTAGGGGTGATATCATCGGACTATCAGGTAATACGGGTCTCTCGCTAGCTCCACACCTCCACTACGAGGTGCGGTATAACGACATGAGGGTCGATCCTATCCACTATATGTTTATGGAGTTAACCCCATCGGATTACCAAAAGATTATAAAGATTGCCCAATCGGGAATGCAATCATTCGATTAGAACAAACATAAATAGAATAAATTACAACAAAAATCAAAAACCTATGCAAACACGTCTACTATTACTTGACTTCGACGGCACACTCGTGGATACTCGACAAGCCAACTATCGCGCCTATCGCGATGTCCTTGGCGAGATGAGAATTCGCCTTGTTGAAGAGGTCTATCTTCGCGAATATTTTGGAATGCGTTGCGGGGAGTTCCTTCGTAGAATGGGACTTACGGACTCTTACGAAATTGATCGCCTGCGTCGTCGCAAGATCGACATCTACCCAGAGCACTTCAACACAGTACGTCTCAACGAGTGGCTGTGGAACTTCGCTCAAGATTTCCGCAAACAGGGTGGTAAGGTTTGGGTGGTCTCAACAGGCCAGACTGTAAACATCAAGAATGTGATGGCACACCTCAAAATGGAGGATTGCTTCGATGGAGTGATCACAGGCGCCGACGTCAAAAATAGCAAACCTTCGCCAGAGTGCTTCTTGAAGGCGATGGCTGCTGAGGGTTGCACACCTGAGCAAACTCTTATCTTTGAGGACTCTGTCGTAGGATTGGAGGCTGCTAAGGCTAGTGGAGCTCAATTCGTCAAGGTCGAGATGTAGGAGTTACTCCACATCCCGACAACATATCGCGCTATAGTCACAATAGAGACAACTTTTTGGATCTTCGCACTGCCTAAATGGCACAGATTCATCAAATATCTCGTCGAGTGTGGCGTGCAGCAATCTACTAAAATCGCTGTGGAGATCTTCATAACTCTCTATGGCGATTTTTTGGCTTTTATCTACTATTAGTGGTGAATACCCCTCGTCATTCATCGAACGGACGTAGTAGAGTGATGGGGTGATTCTCTCTTTGTGGCCACCCTCCTCACTAATCATATAGGAGTAGAGCAGAGTCTGGAAGATATTACTTTGGCGCTGCGCGGCTGCCCCATAGAACAACGCCTCGACTCCGGCAAACTCCAAATGGGGAGCGCCAGTCTTATAATCCACGATTCGGATCGACCCATCACGCATACTGTCCACACGGTCGCATATACCCCAAAACCGAACTCGTCCAACTCCCTCAACCTCAGCGAAGTGCTCCACAGCAGCCTCGACACTACGAATCTCGAAATCGGGATGAGCTGCGTCGAATTTCAATACTCCTCGCATGATATAGTTGACAACCACCTCGCGAACCAACATCAAATTCCCCGAGTAATCTTCGCCACCTCCACTCTTGAAATATTGCTCGCGTATGGCACGCTCAACAGCTGCCTCGACATCGCGTAGCTTAATTATCCCGATAGCCTCCTCAATATTGGCAACTCCGATGAGTGGTTCATAGAGGTGCTCCATAGCGTTGTGGAGGATATTTCCGAACATCGGAGCATCGACCTCTTCGCTGATCTCCTCCCCGACCTTTATTCGAGCAAGTGAGCGGAAGTAGAATCTGAGTGGACACACGACATATTGATATAACGCTGTGGGAGATAGCTTCTTAACCTCATTATCCACACCACTTGGCTCATAGAACAGTCGTAGCTGCTCGGCAACCTTCCCAACCTTTGCCACCTCGATCTCACCCCCCTCAAAGAGGTTGACATCCACCCCGACATTGCGTCTCTGGAGCTCGAATGGAGATTCATAATCGAGCTGCGTGATATATCGGCTCTGCTCACCCGTACTCTTGTCATCGGCACACGAACAGTACAACATCCAGAGCTTTTTGGAGCGTTGAATGAGACGATAGAAGTAGTAAGCATAGACTCCATCGTGGTGTTCGGGAGTGGGCAGGTCGTATGCAGCTCTTAGGTTATATGGTATGTATGATGGTTGTGTGGTACGATTCCCCGGGAAGTTATCATCATTCATCGAGAGGATGATGACATTTTCGAAGTCGAGGGTTCGAGTCTCCAATATTCCCATCACCTGCAACCCCTCCAATGGCTCTCCCTCATATGGAATACGGAGTGGTTGGAGATGGCGTCTTAGCAGAGATACATATATCGACCGCGAGAGCTCTATTCCGCACTGCTCCACAGAGTTATGAAGTATCGAGATCTGATCCGCCAAGTAACTCAAGAATTCTACTCTCTGCCCTCCATCATCATCTGTATTGTGGGGTAATGCCGCCATATGCCCCATTGTCCGGGTTAGATATTGCGATATCTCGCTCCACCCTTTTGCGATTGAGAAGATATTTGTCAACAGCTCATTTTGGTGCAACATAGACTCTGGCACTCTAATTAGTCGCTGCACAAAGATCCTCTTTTGAATCTTCTCCGGGTCGATGCAACCCTCCAGATATGGGTGCGACAAGATCCCCATGACATCGACATGATAGAAGCTGACCTCACCCTCCTTGGAGCGTCTCGCATGATTCTGAAGCTCCAAAAGACGCTCCACAAATGAGTAGGCCAGAGATTGACGAATGGGGTAACCCATCGTTACATTCACCTTGCCGACATCCTTCGGCAGAGCATAAAGTAGCGGCAGCAAGAGCGATTCATCGGTGAGGACGATCGCGGTATTTTTATCTATCACCCCCCCCTGAGCTTTGATCTGATCAAGGATTGTCGCCACATATTTACACTGCAGAGCTGAGGAGCTACTCGCCACCACCTCGATCTGTTTTGGCCTTTGGAAATTATCGTGTGATATCTCCGATGCCGCAGGGAAACTACGTCGATTATCGGTAATGAACAACCCAGCCTCCTGCTTTCCTCTATCGCTATAGTAATCATCCCAATCCCAATAGAAGTGGGTTGTTGCGCTATTTTTCAACTCCTTAAATAGGATCTTCTCGCACTCACTTAGTGCGTTAAAGCCTGCAATGACATACTTATCATCACCCTCAAAAGAGAACTCCCCGCCATCGATCTTATCAGCTGCCCGTCTATGAACCATGCCAGCATAGGCAATCCCCAACTCTTCGAGCCGCGCTCTAAAGTCGTGATATATGGGCAAAAGAGATCTCCATATCTTCAGAAAGCGACGTTTCTGTTCGCTCAAATCAGCCTCCTCACCAATCGAACTCCAGAATGCTACTATTCGAAGTTGCTGCTCGGTGAGATACGAAAGATCACTCTCCAACTCCTTGATATCGGCCACATTGCGAAACAACATATTGGCATCGATACGGTATTTATCCACCATATCGAAGTCGGCAAGTAGGATCTCACCCCAGAAGTAAAATTTATCGAATGACTCACCGGGGTGGTAGGTGACATATATTTTATACAACTCCGCGATCAGCCTCACTCGATCCCCCACCACGATCCCCGAAGCGCGGCTCATCATCTCGTCAATTGAGATCCACGAAGGCTCCCATATGGGATGGGTTGTGATTTTGGAGAGTGCATCGGTGAAAAATAGACGTGCACGACGCGATGGAAAGAGTATCTTCAACTCCCCCACTTCACCTTGATAACGGCCAAACAGATCCTCGGCAACCTCGTATAGAAACCCCTCCATATGATTAAAATTTAACGCAAGGTACAAAAAATATTGGAGAAAACTATTTAATTTGTACCTTTGTATGAAATGAAAGCATCCATCTATAACGCCAGTGCCGGGTCGGGAAAAACCTATCGCCTCGCCTACAAATATGTACGCGATGTGGTCGAAGAGCCACAACTTTATCGCAATATTTTGGCGGTGACCTTCACAAACAAGGCTACCGAGGAGATGAAGCGCCGTATACTGCAGCAAATTCACACCCTAGCGGCTGGCCAGAAAAGTAGCTATCTGAACTCTCTGATGGAGGAGCTAGGGAAGTCGGAGGCTCAGGTGCGCCACAACGCGATGATGGCTCGAACCATGATCCTGCATGACTATTCACGCTTTACAATCCTTACGATCGACACCTTTTTTCAACGTGTGCTTCGTGCATTTATCCAAGAGCTAGGAATAGATATCGGGTACAACCTCGAGATCGAGAGCTCGACAATTGTGACACAAGGAGCCGATGCTCTGATCGAACAGATCACCACCGACAAAGCTCTCCGCAAGTGGTTGATGGCATTTGTCCAAGAGCGAATAGATGAGGGGCGGAAGTGGGATGTTCGAGAGGGTATCTTGTCGCTCAGCGGAGAGCTATTCGACGAACAGGCGCGCGAGGCGTTGGAGTCCTCGATGTCGAAGGAGGAGTTGATGGGGGTTATTGCCGACGAAGCTCGAAAGGCGAAGGAGCGTGCCGATGCACTCCAAAGTTTAGGGGTTCGGGCGATGGAGATAATCACTAGTGCGGGACTTACGTGCGATGATTTCAAGTACAAAGATAAATCGGGGGTGCAGATATTCCGCAAGGTGGCCGCTGGCGAGCTCCCCGAGATCGGCAAACGAAACCTCGATTGGGCTGAGTCTGAGGATCTTTGGTGCACAAAAAAGAGCGATGCTATCCCCTTAGTGCCTCTGCTCCAACCTCTGCTTCGCGAGATAATTGAGAGGTATAACGATGACCACAAGGTGATGAATACCTCGAAGCTACTGCGCGAAAATTATCGCAGCTTCGCACTCCTTGCAGATCTATATCGTACAACGCAACAGATCTGCCAAGAGCAGAATACGATGTTGTTGAACCAAACATCTCGAATACTCGAAGAGTTCATTCGCGAAAATGATGCCCCGTTTATCTACGAAAAGGTGGGCAATAAATTCTCGCGTTTTATGATCGATGAGTTTCAAGATACATCGCGCCGCGAGTGGAATAACTTCCTACCTCTTCTGCGCAATACAATATCACAAAGCACGAAAGATCAATGCTCGGTGCTTATAGTTGGTGATATCAAACAATCGATCTATCGCTGGCGAGGTGGCGATTGGCGAATCCTCCGCACCGATGCTCAGCGTGAATTGGGCGAAGGAGATACAGAGGTGATTAATATGGATGATAACTATCGTTCGTTACCAAATATTGTCAACTTCAACAACGAGATAATCTCGCAAGTGGTAAAGCTCGAAAATGTGGAGCTAGGGGCGGAACTAGCCACAGCCTACAACAACGAGACAATCAGCAAAGAGTGTTTTAAGCAGCTCAATGGAGTGTTGCCGCGTGCCTACGAAGGTCATGCTCAAACCCCTCAAAAACGTGCTGAGAGCGATGGGTTTGTGGAGATCTTGACATATGAGGATGAGCCCCCAATAATGGATAGGATATGTGATGCTATAGATCGCGGATTCAAGCCATGCGACATAATGATCCTCACACGATCAAACCCTCAGGCGACAAATATCGCGCAGATTCTGCTCGCCTTCAAACGCCAATCCGAAGATCCGAAGTATCGATTTGACGTGATGACCCAACAGGCGCTGATCGTTGGATATGCCCCTGTGAGCCAATTCATTATCGCGGTATTGAGGTTGGCACTCAACCCCGATGACACGCTTCAACGCGCAATATATAATAAATTTTTGAAGCGCTCCCATCTGGACAACCCGATTGAGGATCGAGAGCTGAAACTACTCTCTTCGATAAGGATGTTTGCCCCGATCGAGGCGTTCGAGATGATCGTTATGGAGTATGATCTGGATCAGGATGTGAGCAACATAGCCTATCTGCAAGCTATCCACGAACAGATCATCGCCTTTAGCAACAATCGAATCGGAGATATCGCACTATTTTTGGAGTGGTGGGAGCAGAAGGGTTCGACCAAATCGCTCAATGTCGAGAGGAGCGAAAATGCAATTGAAATTATGACTATCCACAAGGCCAAAGGGCTCGAAAAAAAGGTGGTGATAATCCCATATTGCAACTGGAGTCGTGACCCGAGGACAAATAGCATAGTCTGGGCTGAGGGTCGCAACGATTCTAAGATAGGGGCGTTCCCGATACATTACAAAAACAATATGGCCAATTCTGAATTTGCGGAGGATTACTTCCGCGAAAAGGTCTATTCGCATATCGACAGTGTCAATATGTTGTATGTGGCGTTGACTCGCGCTGTGGAGTCGCTCCATATCTTCATCCCGACAAAGGTGAGCAAGAGCGGCGAGAGGATTGCGACAAACATCGGCAAGTTACTTCTTGACAGCATACCTGACCTCGCCACCCAACCACACAAAGTCACAGATGATCAATATATTAGCTACCAATTCGGCAAGTTGGCCAAACCAACCAAAGGGGGTAATGAGGAGGAGTCTAGCGAGCCACTCATCATGGATCAATACAAGAGTAGCCCAACAGAGCTTCACCTTAGAATGCCATCGAAACGATACCGCGAAGATGATGAATTCGCGCCCCGCGAAGTTGGAATTTTGATGCACAAGGCGTTTGAACAGGCATCATCACGCGAGCAGATATTTTCGAATGTCGAGACGATGCTCAAAAATGGTCATATCAACGCGATAGAACACAAGCTACTGCTCCACTCTATCGAGGAGGCGTTGCAGGAGCAAAGGGCGGTGGAGTGGTTCGATGGAGAGTGGGATCAAGTTCGAAATGAGTGTGAGATAATTAGACCCGGTAGCGATGGGAGTCGTCGGCCAGATCGTGTAATGATCAAGGGGGATAGAGCGGTTATTGTCGATTATAAATTTGGTGAGATACGTTCCAAAAATAATATTCGGCAGATGGAGCGTTATATAAGTTTGATGCGCGATATGGGCTACCGAGATGTTGAGGGTTATATATGGTATATTCGCCAAGGCGAGATCGTGACAGTATAGATTTAGGAGCGGTGAAAAGGCGCAATAAGAGGTTAAAAAGAGCTCTTATTACGCCTTTTTGGTGAATTTTTATCTAAATATTTGGTTATCTCACGAAACTTCGATACTTTTGACAACTTATATTTAATATAGGAGTAAACAAACAAGCACATTTTCAAATATAAAGATGAAAAACAAGTTAAGAAGCAACACCTCGGTGTCGGGTCGTTTGATGGCTGGAGCACGTAGCCTATGGCGCGCGAATGGAATGCGTGAGGAGCATTTCGGAAAACCAATTATTGGTGTAGTAAACTCATTCACACAGACCGTTCCGGGGCATACACACCTCCACGAAATTGGCCAATATGTGAAGGGACTCATTGAGGATCAGGGGTGTTTCGCTTGTGAATTTAACACTATCGCTATCGACGATGGTATCGCGATGGGACATAGTGGAATGTTATACTCTCTGCCTTCGCGCGACATCATCGCAGACTCGGTGGAGTATATGGCGAACGCTCACTGCCTTGATGCATTGGTATGTATCTCGAACTGTGACAAGATCACTCCGGGAATGATGATGGCAACTATGCGCCTCAACATCCCAACAATCTTCGTCTCGGGAGGTCCGATGGAGGCTGGTAAGACAGCTGAGGGTCGTAAGCTCGACTTGATCGATGCGATGATTGATAGTGCAGATGAGAGTATCTCGGATGAGGAGATCGAGAAGATCGAGCGTGCAGCGTGCCCAACTTGTGGATCATGTTCGGGAATGTTCACCGCAAACTCTATGAACTGTTTGGCGGAGGCTCTAGGAATGGCGCTAACCGGAAATGGAACGATTGTCGCAACGCACGCTAACCGTAAGGTGTTGTTTGAGCAGGCGGCAAAGAGAATTGTGGAGATGGCTAACGCCTACTACTTCGAGGGTGATGATAGCGTTTTGCCACGCAATATTGCAACTTCGGAGGCGTTCCGCAACGCAATGACACTCGATATCGCAATGGGAGGATCTTCGAACACAGTGCTCCACCTACTAGCGATTGCTCAGGAGGCAGAAGTACCATTCACGATGAGCGATGTGGATGCAATTTCACGCGTGACACCAGTTGTCTGCAAGGTTGCTCCATCCAATAGAGTTCATATCGAGGATGTTCACCGTGCTGGTGGTATCTTGGCGATTTTGAACGAGTTATATAAGGGTGGTAAGTTCAATGGCAAGGCTCACACCGTGTCGGGAAAGAGCTTCGAGGAGCTTTTCGCTACCTATTGTGACTATACAAATCCAGCTACTGAGGAGTGGTACACATCGGCTCCGGGTGGCAAATTCAACTTGATTTTGGGGTCTCAAGATGCTCACTACAAGGAGCTTGACTTGGATCGTGAGGCTGGTGCAATCCGCACAGTTGAGAGCGCATTTAGCAAAGATGGGGGTCTTGCGGTGTTGTTCGGAAATATCGCAAAGAAGGGTTGTATCGTAAAGACAGCGGGAGTCGATGAGTCGATCTTGCGTTTTGAGGGTACAGCGAAGGTATTTGAGTCTCAGGAGGCAGCTATGGCTGGTATCTTGGGAGGTAAGGTTGTCGCAGGTGATGTGGTAGTTATCACATACGAAGGGCCTAAGGGAGGACCGGGAATGCAGGAGATGCTCTACCCTACCTCATACCTTAAATCAATGCACTTGGGTAAAGCGTGCGCTCTAATCACAGATGGCCGTTTCTCGGGAGGTACTTCGGGACTCTCGATCGGACACGTCTCTCCAGAGGCTGCATCGGGTGGCGAGATCGCGATTGTGCAAGAGGGTGATAAGATTCTGATCGATATTCCAAATCGAGAGATGAATTTGATGGTGAGTGATGAGGAGATTGCACGACGCATGGCAGCTCTGGGAGGGGTCTTTAAGCCTCTATCACGAGATCGCAAAGTACCAAAATCACTACAATTCTATGCACAAAATGTATCGTCAGCCGACATGGGAGCGATACGTATTATAAATGAGTAATCATGGAGCAAGAGAATAAAATAACAGGCACACGAGTAATACTTAACTCACTTATTGCTAGTGGCGTAGATACAGTTTTCGGATATCCGGGAGGTCAGATCATGCCTCTTTACGATGCATTGTACGATTATACGGATCGAATTCGTCATATATTGGTGCGCCATGAGCAGGCAGCTGTTCACGCGGCACAGGGTTATGCACGTGCTACGGGTAAGACCGGAGTATGTTTTGTAACCTCGGGGCCGGGAGCGACAAACACTGTTACGGGAATTGCCGATGCTATGTTGGACTCTACACCAATCGTGGTGATCACGGGTCAGGTGCCATCGCCAATCTTGGGTGTTGACTCTTTTCAGGAGATCAACATTGTCGGTGTGACCCACCCTATCACAAAGTGGAATATCTTGGTTCGCAAACCAGAGGAGGTAGCACCAGCTATCGCAAAGGCGATGTTTATTGCGAGTAGCGGTCGCCCGGGACCAGTGTTGGTAGATATCACAAAGGATGCTCAGATTGGTCTTGCGGAGTGGAATGGATTTGTTCCATGTCCACCAATTAGAAGTTATAACCCAACCCCTGTTGCAAACTCTGTGAAGATTGCAAAGGCTGCGAAGTTGATCGATAAGGCTAAAAAGCCAATGGTGATCTTTGGTCAGGGTGTCACGTTGTCGGGTGCAGAGGCTGAGTTCAAGGCGTTTGTGCATAAGAGTGGGATGCCAGCTGTGGCGACACTTTTGGGACTTTCGTCAATAGATTGCAACGACCCATATTATATAGGTATGATTGGAATGCATGGTAACTATGGCCCAAACATCACCAATCAGGAGTGTGATTTGATTGTCGCAGTAGGAATGCGATTTGATGATCGCGTGACGTGTAATGTGGAGGGATTTGCAACCAATGCAAAGATCGTACATATAGATATCGACCCAGCGGAGATCAACAAGGTAATCACGGCAGATGTTGGAATTGTCGGCGATGCGAAGTGCGTATTGGAGAGCTTGACATCGCTTATAGAGGAGAACGACCACGCGGAGTGGTTGGAGCGACTCAAAGGATATAACGCCGAGGAGGTGAAGATAGTAGTGGATAGCGTAGAGGGTGATGGCAAAGGAGATATCCACCTTCATCAAGTTGTGCAGGCGGTTGACAAAGCATATAACGGAGAGAATATCGCTGTTACGGATGTTGGTCAACACCAGATGGTTGCAGCACGCTATACTAGCTTCAAGACTCCACGTTCACTCATCACTTCGGGAGGATTGGGAACAATGGGATTTGGACTTCCGGCAGCTATTGGAGCTAAGATCGGAGCACCGGAGCGCGATGTAGTGTTGTATGTTGGTGATGGAGGAATTCAGATGAATATCCAAGAGTTGGCGACTATCATGCAGGAGGGTGTAGCGGTCAAGATCGTACTCTTCAACAATAACTATTTGGGCATGGTGCGTCAATGGCAGCAGCTATTCTTTGACTATCGCTACTCATTTACACCTATGTTAAATCCGAACTTCGGACTTATTGCCGAGGCGAATGGCGTGGGTTATGGTTTCTGCGATAAGCGTGAGGATTTGGCAGATGCAGTGGCTAAGATGCAGGTGGCTGAGGGGTCGTACTTGTTGGAGGTCAAGGTGTTGTGTAATGACAATGTACTGCCGATGGTAGCGCCGGGTAAATCATTGGTAGACATCATGTTGACCGATGGCACAGAGCGAGGATGCAAGTGTCCGGTTTGTAAGGGTAGAATCAACGATCAAAAAAGATAGGATTATGGCAAAATATACATTGACAGTATTTTCGGAGAACCATGCAGGAGTATTGGGACTTATCACGACGGTATTCACGTCGCGACATATGAATATCGAGATGCTTAAGACTGAGCGTTCATCGATCGAGGGTATCCACCGTTTCATCATCGATGTTACGGCTGATGTGAGCCGTGTGGAGAATGTGGCGCGTCAGATTGAGAAGAAGATCGATGTTATGAAGGCATATATCCAGACTACGGAGGAGTATGCTAAGAGTGGATTGACTCCGGAGCGCGAAAGGGATATACTAGCGGAATTTATAGTAAAGTAAAGAGAAACGAAGTTTCTCGCTAGCTCAGCGGCGAGCACGCCGCCCGCCGGAGGCAGTTGCAATGTTACACTCGCTCTCTCTGAAAAAAGACGATTTTCAATAAAAAATCGTCCAGAGAGCGCAAGGCAAAACCCTAAAAAACAGAAAAACAATATAATTTTTAACACTAATATTTAATAAAAACAGTTATGGCAAAGATGATTTTCGGTACAACCGAAGAGAATGTAGTTACTCGTGAGGAGTTTCCATTAGCAAAAGCACAAGAGGTTCTTAAAGACGAGGTTATCGCCGTTATCGGTTATGGCGTACAGGGTCCGGGACAGTCACTAAACTTGCGTGACAATGGATTCAACGTGATCGTTGGACAGCGTAAGGGTGGAAAGTCTTGGGATAAGGCAGTAGCTGACGGATGGGTTCCGGGAAAGACACTTTTCGAGATCGAGGAGGCTTGCGAGAAGGCTACTATCGTACAGTTCCTTCTATCTGATGCAGGACAGATCGACGCATGGCCAACAGTGAAGAAGCACCTTACACCGGGTAAGGCTCTATACTTCTCACACGGATTTGGTATCACATATAAGGAGCGCACAGGAATCGTTCCTCCAGCTGACGTAGATGTTATTTTGGTAGCACCTAAGGGATCAGGAACTTCACTTCGTCGTATGTTCGTTGCAGGACGTGGTTTGAACTCATCTTACGCTATCTTCCAAGATGCAACAGGACGTGCTGCAGAGCGTGTTATCGCTATGGGTATCGGAGTAGGTTCAGGATATTTGTTCGAGACAACATTCAAGAAGGAGGTTTACTCTGACTTGACAGGAGAGCGCGGATCATTGATGGGATGTATTCAGGGTATCTTCGCAGCTCAGTATGAGGTTCTTCGCGAGAATGGACACTCACCATCTGAGGCTTTCAACGAGACAGTTGAGGAGTTGACTCAGTCATTGATGCCACTTGTTGCTGAGAACGGAATGGATTGGATGTATGCTAACACATCGACTACAGCACAGCGTGGTGCGTTGGATTGGTGGAAGCCTTTCCGCGACGCTACTAAGCCAGTATTCGAGAAGCTATACGCAGAGGTAGCTTGTGGAAACGAGGCTCAGCGTTCAATCGACACTAACTCTAAGCCAGATTACCGCGAGGGATTGGAGAAGGAGCTAGCAGAGTTGCGTGAGTCTGAGATGTGGCAGGCAGGAATGACTGTTCGCAACCTACGTCCAGAGAACAACTAATTTAAGATCAGAGAGAAGATGGGTTATTTCCCTTCGCTAAACGATATAATGGAGGCTCGTCAACGCTTAAAGGGGTGTGTTAACCACACCTCTTTAATGCGTAGCGACTTCTTGAGCCGCACACATGATTGTGATGTCATGCTTAAGCGAGAAGATCTTCAGGTGGTGCGCTCCTACAAATTGCGTGGCGCGTATAACAAGATCCTTTCGTTGAGTGTGGAGGAGAGAGAGCGTGGCGTAGTCTGTGCAAGTGCGGGAAACCATGCTCAAGGTGTTGCGTTCTCGTGCAATAAACTTGGTATTCGAGGTGCGATCTTCATGCCGGTGACAACACCGAAACAGAAGGTTCGTCAGGTGAGTACCTTTGGAAATGGCAATGTTGAGATCATCCTTGTGGGTGATACCTACGATGCATCGGCTGCTCAAGCGAAGTTATATTGCGAGGAGCATAAGATGTGTTTCGTAGCTCCATTTGATGATGAGAAGATCATCGAGGGGCAGGCTACGGTGGGTGTCGAGATCATTGAGGATACGGACTCTCCAATAGATTATCTCTTCGTGCCGATTGGTGGCGGAGGGTTATTATCAGGTGTTGGTAGCTACTTCAAACAGGTCTCTCCAAAGACGAAGATTATTGGTGTTGAGCCAGCAGGTGCCGCATCAATGCGTGCTTCGATGGATGCAGGCAAAGTAGTTACGCTAGATGAGGTTGACAAATTTGTCGATGGAGCTTCGGTTAAGCGTATTGGCGATATCACGTTTGAGGTTGGTCGCCAAGTGTTGGATGATATCATCTCTGTTCCAGAGGGTATGATCTGCACAACGATTCTTGATATGTATAATCGCGAGGCGATTGTGGTTGAACCAGCTGGTGCACTGAGTGTTGCAGCGTTGAACCTATATGGTGATAAGATCAAAGGTAAGCGCGTTGTCTCGATCATTAGTGGTGGAAATAATGACATCACCCGCAATGAGGAGATCAAAGAGCGATCACTTCTTTTCGAGGGGTTGAAGCACTACTTCATCGTGAGATTCCCGCAGCGCGCAGGTGCATTGAGAGATTTCTTGAGTGTTGCTTTAGGGCCAACGGATGATATCACACTTTTTGAGTATAAAAAGCGTACGGCGAGGGAGAATGGACCTGCTGTGATTGGTATTGAGCTACAGAAACGTGAAGATTTTGAGCCACTTGTGAAACGCATGGAGGAGCAAGGGATACGTTTTGAGTATCTTAATGAGCAGCCGGATCTATTTGAATTACTTGTCTGATGATCTGTACTTATAAATGATTAACGTCCTGAAACTTAGATGTTTCGGGGCGTTTTGTTATATTAGTGCATTGATTGCAGTGTACCCCTCCGTGCCGAGATCACGCGAATAGTCATTGACAAAGAGCTTAATATGTGAATCGATCACGGAATCCTCCATCTCTTGCGCATGCTGCTTGATGTAATCTCGTGATAGGGAAGGATTTGCAAAGGCGAAGTCGATGCTTCGTGCTAATATACGTTGAAATTTTTCAGCAACATCCTTGTCAACTTTCTTATTGATAGCTATCGCACCGAGTGGCAAGGGAAGCGAAGTTTTTGCCTCCCATAACACTCCCAGATCAGCCACAAGTTCTAAATTTCGCTCAGCATATAAAAATCGCCCTTCATGGATCAATACTCCACCATCGACCTCATGGTTTTCGATAGCGGTAGCAATCGTAGAGAATAACATTGGCAGTCGATCAGTAATTTGAGGGAATAGCTTAGATACCAACAGGTTAGCGGTTGTATGGAGACCCGGGACAGCAATCCTCGTCATTGGCGAATTGTCACCCTTTCGCCTAACAAATAGAGGTCCATTTCCACGCCCTAGTGCAGCTCCACTTCGGCTAATCGTATAGTTATCAGCGATTTGAGGAATGATAGCACAACTAATCTTCGAGAAATCAGCCTCGCCTGCAATAGCACGCGAATTCAACTCCTCGATATCGTAATACGACACCTCGAAATCAAGACCTTCAGTATCAATCCGCCCGTTGACTAGCGCGTCGAACATAAATGTATCATTGGGGCATGGGGAGATATATAGCTTCATACTACCTTGTGTAAATTATTGATAATGTATCGGTTAACGCATCTATTGCACTTTTGATCGACCAATTTTCTATTTCGTCACCAACTAAGTTCGATATGGCGCGGATCTGCGAAAATGGAATTTTATGCTCAGCACATATCGCCGCTGCTGCTGCACCCTCCATATTCTCGATATCAGACTCAGCTCCTTGAAAACCAGAGCGATTTACACTATTGGAAGTCGCTGTGGGTAGCCCCCATCGCGCCTCTATCGAATATCGTTTGGCAAACTGTTTTGGGAGCTCCTCGATACCCTCACTTACCACCTCAACAACTTGATTCAAAGGATTTTGAGATAGATCATACGCTCCTGCGATACCTGCCAAAACAACCATATCGACCCTCGATTGCGCGATTATTTTACTTAACGTAGCCGCTGTAGCCGCCATGCCCACACCGCATATCACGACATTTGCCGAAGGGTGCAGTGCCCGAAATGGGGCTGCCTCAAACTCTGTGGGGAAGAGGAAAACCATCATTGCCGAGCCATATAATCCTCTATTTCAGAGGTAGTTATTGGAATCTTCACATCTCCTATCTCGCGAGATCCTGAGTCGGTGATCACCAAATCATCCTCGATTCGAATACCCCCAAAATCGAGGTATTTAGCGATCTTATCAAAGTTGGCGATGCCTCTATACAAACCCTCCGAACGTCGTTTTTCGATCAATGCCGGGATGAAATAGAGTCCCGGTTCGTTCGAGATAACTGTTCCCTCATCAAAGATCCAGCGCGATCGAATAATGCACGAGGTAGATCGTTCAACCTGTTTCGTGAATCGTGAGAGATCAAATGTGCGCTCACCCAACGCCTCACAATCGTGAACATCGAGCCCCAAACCGTGACTCACACCATGTGGCATGAGCATCGAAATAGCCCCTGACTGGAGAATATCCTCAGCTGAACCACGCATAAAATCTAGCTCCTTGAGCCCCTCTGCAAGCGAAAGATATGTCGCTCGCTGAAGATCGGAATATAACATTTTAGGGCGTGCAATCTCCGCAACACGGCTCTTTGCTCGAAGCACAACATTGTATATATCTCGCTGGATATCAGTAAATTTACCACTAATAGGATAAGTGCGAGTATGGTCCGAACAGTACCCCTCCAAACTCTCTCCACCTGCATCACACAGCATCAACCGCCCCGATCTCAACACTCCCTCACGCTCCGTATTATGGAGTGTCTCACCGTGTTGCGTACAGATCGGGGGGAATGAAACTCCGGCACCCATTTGGCGTGCAATACCCTCCAATGCACCCCCTATCTCGCGCTCCACTACCCCCGGTCGGCACATCCGCATTGCAGTTGTATGTAGCTCATATCCAATCTTATAAGCCTCCTCCAACGCCGCGATCTCCTCTTCAGATTTCTTTTCACGAAGCTCCGCCACAGCAAAGATCAACTCCCCTGACAAAAGTGAATCTATCGGGGAATTTAGCAATTCAGCAAGCGCTATTTTTGTCTCGCCCCGATAGGGTGGCAAGATATGAATCGTTCGATTATGTCGCTCTGCTTCAGCGATATACCCCATCAACTCCGACACTGGTTTGCATATCGAGATACCAACCTCCGCCCCCAACTCGGCAATTGAAGGTTGAGCTCCCGTCCAGATCAGATCATCCAACGATGACTCCTCACCAAACAACATCTGCTCCCCAGAGTCCAGATCTATAACACCCCAAAGCGAGGGGCGATCTGACCCGAAAAAGTATCGAAACGTGGCATCTTGACGAAAGTAGTAGGGATTATTTAAGTATGAATTGGGGCTCAACTCATTGCCCGGTATAACCACTACGCCACCACACCCCATCCGTGAGATGAGTGCCGCGCGACGTGCGATATATGTAGCCTTAGCGAACATCTTGACTGTCAACCATTTTGTATAATTTATCTCCTCGTCGAACTTGGCTTGGTGTGCGAACGGAACACAAAATACCCTGCTCCACATGATCCTGCGCCTTGTTATCGACCAAAGCATCGCCGATCTCCATCTCCACAACTCCAGTCGTCTGCCCCATGAAGATCGCCTCATCACCACGCAGAAGAGGTGTAGCTTCAATCAAAATCTCAGCCACCGAGAGGTTCTTAAAGAAGTTTGTCACCTTGCCCACATAAACCTTGCGTTTGGTGGCTGAAGATCCATAATTTTGAGTCTGCTCCGCAACAGGTTTCCCAGCATAGTAACCGCCCCAAAATCCGCGATTAAAGACCGTAGATAACTTCTCACGAAGCCCCTCTACATACTCCTCGTTATACTCGCCACGCTCCATTGCGCGAAGAGCAGCATCGTAACTCTCGACCACTCGCTTCACATATTCGCCACCGCGTGCTCGCCCCTCGATTTTGAGGACACGAACCCCAGCCGCGATAAATTTATCTAGGAAGTCGATGGTACACAGATCTTTAGGGGACAAGATATATTGCCCATCCATATCGAGCATCTCGCCCGTCTGCGTATCTTGGATCGTATATTTTCGTCGGCATATCTGACGACACGCCCCTCTGTTTGCCGAACAATTTGACTCATGAAGCGACAAGTAGCACTTGCCCGAGATCGACATACACAACGCTCCATGCGCAAACATCTCGATCTCAACCAACTCCCCCTTCGGACCCCTAATATCGCGCTCCACGATCTGGCGGCTAACCTCCGAGATCTGCTCCAACGACAATTCGCGTGCAAGCACCACAACATCGGCCCACTGAGCATAAAATGCCACCGCCTCAACATTCGAAATATTACTTTGAGTCGAGATATGAACCTCAACCCCCACCTCTCGAGCATATAGTATCGCGGCGAAATCAGTCGCAATAATTGCGTCAATCCCCTCTTTTTTAGCACGATCAATGATTATCTTCATCGTCTCAATCTCATCGCCATAGATTGCGATATTAACTGTCAGATAGCTCTTTACGCCAGCCTCGCGACACGTTTTAACTATCTGAGCAAGATCTTCAAGCGTGAAGTTAGCGGCCGATTTAGCCCTCATATTGAGCTGCTCGACCCCAAAATAAATTGAGTTCGCACCTGCATTTATCGCTGCATGGAGCGCCTCATACGACCCCACAGGGGCCATTATCTCTATATCCTCTCTCTTCATCTATTTTTCGCGATTCATTAGACTCATGGCAAACTCTCGAAGTGGCGCTATTCTCTGCTCCGACACTCCGCATTTGGTCAAACTATCAAGCAGCGTCAACGCTCTTTCGAACTTGATAGCGATCTGCTGCTCAGTTATATGTCTAATATCTAATTTATCATAGACCGCCTTGATCTTTGCGATCTTCTCCTCGTTTGTTAGCTTCTCATCTTGATGTGTGTGGCGCAATATATGACGCGTTGATTCATCTGCACGGCTAAGTGCCATGATCTTCAAGAAGGTCTGTTTACCCTCCAAGATATCCCCTCCGATCGGCTTTCCGAGTCTCTCATCGCCATATGTATCCAGAAGATCGTCTTGCAGCTGAAATGCCAGACCTAGTTCTGTCGCAAACCTCTGCAGGATAGTATGATGCGAGCTATCAGCCCCTCCGATGATCGCCCCTATGAGCGTTGCACCACCCAACAGAACTGAGGTCTTGAGCTCAATCATATTCATATATTCAACCACCGACACTCGTTTTTGAGTCTCGAAGTCCATATCATATTGTTGACCCTCACACACCTGCGTCGCCATAGTGTTAAAGACCTCTAGCACCTGAGGCAAATATTGCGGAGCGCACTCTGCAAGAAGTTTGTATGAGAGAATCGACATCACATCTCCCGACAAAATCGCGACATTCTTATCCCACTTAACATGGACAGAGGGTTTACCTCGACGCATAATCGAGTTATCCATTATATCATCATGGAGAAGTGTGAAGTTATGAAAGATCTCGACCGCTGCCGCCGCCGGAAGCACCGCCGCTATATCTGCGCTATAGAGCTGACTAGCTAATATAGTCAACATTGGACGGAGCCGTTTTCCGCCCTCTGCGAGGGTATATCGGATCGGTTTATATAACTTTTCGGGCTCCGTCGGGATAGGAATTTGTGCTATATAGTTCTCGATTATCTCTAATAGTTCTCTATTACTCATGGTACGCGCTCTTTTGCTCCAAAAGTACGAAAAAAAAGCTATTAACACAAATAAAAAGCGACCTGCCTTCTCTTAATTTCGTTTTAAGAAAATCCGATTGGTAATTGTATTGGGAAGTTCAGCAGGATAGTGAGATACGATGATCAGGCTCTTGCCCTCGCGATGGCTGACTGCCTCGATAATCTGAGTCACCAATCGACGATTGCACATATCGAGCCCATGAAGAGGTTCATCCAGAATCAACAACGCCGGATCTTTGACAAAGGCGCGAGCCAAAAGCACCAACCTCTGCTCACCACTCGATAGCTGTGTGAAGATTCGCTCCTCGAGATTCTCAATTCCAAATATCTTCATCCAGAAACGGCACACCTCGGCGTGTCCCGGCTGCATCTTCCGATTGAGCCCAATGGTATCATAGAGTCCACTCGCGACGATCTCCAACACAGGTTTTGGGAGCAGATAGGCACGATGCATCTCCGGACTCACATAGCCAATATGGCGCTTGATATCCCAGATACTCTCCCCCGTACCACGATCACGCCCAAAGAGAGCGATGTCACACGCATACCCTTGGGGGTTATCGGCACATACGAGTGATAGGAGTGTCGACTTGCCAGCTCCATTCTCACCACTCAACGCCCACTTCTCGCCTCGTTTCACACTCCAATCCAATGATTTTAGGATTGTGCGCTCTCCATATTTTATAGATACACCCCTTAACTGGGCAACCATCTCGCTGTCTGGGCGCCTCGTCGCATCATATGGCATATCCGCAATCGCTTGGCGAAGCTCCTCAGAGAGGATATTTTGCGGTATCGGCTCACGACGCTCGTAATACTCTGAGAGTGTACATTTTGGTTTGCAGTGACGATCCTCGACCTCTATAACATGGGTCAAAAATCGGGGTATATCATCTGTCTTTGAGAGCACAACTACAATCTGGACACTCCTCAGCTTTGCCAAATCGGCAAGCAGCAGATGGAGTGTATCGCGAGTCTGAGCATCGAGCCCGATGAATGGATTATCCATAATCAGGAGCTGTGGAACTGACAACAAAGCCTTGGTGATCTGAAACTTACGCATCTCGCCACTCGACAGCAGCACAAGTCTCTTATCATAGATTCTATCAATGGCAAATAGCTCAAAGAGCGATTTTCTCAGTGCTGGATCTCCACCCGTAGGGAGCTCATCGCAGACACATGGCGAATCCTCCAAGGTTGTCGAATTCCAACGCTGCTGATAGAAGTATCCGCTATCCGCTCCTCCCGAAGCTGCCGTTGAGTCTCGAAAGGCGATATATTTAATATTGTCAAAAACTCTCTGCGAGGGTGCATCTTCACCGAAATTATAACGCACACCAGCGCCATCAATCAACGGATGGGCGCCAGTCATCACCCCAACCAAGATACTCTTGCCGGCACCATTGCCACCAATGATTGCCACCTGCTCCCCTCGATTGATCGTGAGGCCCTCGATTCCCGAGAGTTGAAATTGTGGTTGGCGTGTTGTTGCGGAGCGTATCTCTATTATCGGATTATTCATCATTTTTGTCTATTAAATTGTGCAAATCTACTCTTTTTTTATCTAAAGAATAACAAAAATAACTTTTTTTATAAAAAATTATGATCATCCAAATTTTATTTTGTACCTTAGCCGATAATTTAAAACAAAAGCAATTGATATGTGTGGTATTATAGGAATTTTTGACTTGAAAAGTGAGTCGTCGAAATTGCGTGGGAGAGCGTTGTCGATGGCTAAAAAAATACGTCATCGTGGTCCAGATTGGTCGGGTATTTACTGTGGTAAGAATGCAATCTTGGCACACGAACGCCTCTCAATCGTAGATCCGCAATCGGGTGGTCAGCCACTTAAAAGCAAAGATGGTAAACACATCTTGGCCGTTAATGGTGAGATCTACAACCATCGCGAGATCCGTCAGCAGACCGCTGATAAGTATGAATACTTGACAGGTTCTGACTGCGAGGTTATCTTGGCGTTGTATCGTGAGAAGGGAATCGATTTCCTTGACGATTTGAATGGTATCTTCGCATTCGTACTATATGACGAGGAGAAGGATTGTTATTTGATCGCTCGTGACCACATCGGAATCATACCTTTATATATAGGAACAGATATTGAGGGTAATCTATACATATCATCGGAGCTTAAGGCGTTGGAGGGTGTTTGCGATCAGATCGATCAATTCATGCCGGGCCACTACCTTTATAGCAAGGATGGCGAGATGAAGCGCTGGTACAACCGCGAGTGGAGAGAGTATGACAACGTTAAGGATAATGGCGCTGATATCGCGGAGCTTCGCACAGCGTTGGAGTCGGCAGTTGAGCGTCAATTGATGTCGGATGTTCCTTACGGAGTGTTGCTTTCGGGAGGTTTGGATTCATCGGTAATCTCAGCTATCGCTCGCAAATATTCAGCTATGCGTATTGAGGATGGAAGTCAGTCAGCTGCATGGTGGCCACAGCTTCACTCTTTCGCAGTAGGTTTGGAGGGAGCTCCAGATTTGATCGCTGCTCGCAAGGTGGCAGAGCATATCGGGACTGTTCACCACGAGGTACACTACACTGTTCAGGAGGGTCTTGACGCATTGAAGGATGTGATCTATTTCCTTGAGACATATGATGTTACAACGGTTCGCGCATCGACTCCAATGTACTTGCTTTCGCGCGTGATCAAATCAATGGGTATCAAGATGGTACTCTCGGGAGAGGGTGCTGACGAGATCTTCGGAGGTTATCTTTACTTCCACAAAGCTCCAAATGCTCAGGCATTCCACGAGGAGACTATTCGCAAGCTCGACAAGTTGTACCTTTACGACTGCTTGCGTGCCAACAAATCTTTGGCATCTTGGGGTGTTGAGGGTCGCGTTCCATTCCTAGACAAGGAGTTTATGGATGTTGCAATGCGCCTAAACCCAGAGGAGAAGATGGCGAAGAATGGCCGTATGGAGAAGTGGGTTGTGCGTAAAGCATTTGAGGATTTGTTGCCAGAGAGCGTTGCATGGCGCCAGAAGGAGCAGTTCTCGGATGGTGTTGGATATAGCTGGATCGACTCTTTGCGCGATTTGACATCGGGCATGGTTTCAGATCAAGAGATCGAGACTGCAGCAGAGCGTTTCCCAATCAATACACCACGCAACAAGGAGGAGTACTACTATCGTACAATATTCGAGGAGCACTTCCCATCGGATGCGGCTGTAGCAACAGTGCCTTCAGTTCCTTCGGTTGCATGTAGCACACCAGAGGCATTGGCATGGGACGCATCGTTCCAGAATGTTAATGAGCCTTCGGGACGTGCTGTAAAGGGAATTCACGACCAAAGTTATAAATAGAGTTAAAAAAACACACTACATATAAAAAAACACACTCTATATCAACTTTTTACAAAAAAATAGTTAACTTTACACAATGACATACCACAACTTCTCGTTACATACTATATTATATTGAGCGAGAAACATATTCGAGTGCAAAGTTAGGTTGGTGTAGAGAGATTGGTGAGAAAGAGAGAGTGGGTGGTCAATGTGGTTATGAGTTGTGAGAAAAAGAGTGTGAGTGGAGAGGATAAGAGGTGAGTGTGAGGCCTGTGAGGTTGATTTATATCATAAGTTAGTTAGGTGTTGGAAAAGTGTTTGGTGGTGTTAAGTTCTCTCGTCTCAATATAAATTATTATAAACGATTCAGCGATTTGCTGCAAAAGTTCTTTATTGTTTAGGTTGTTGGTAACACATTTTAGGTTGTATAGGTGGTTAGTTGCTGATTCGTTTTCTTATAAATCCCCGGATGTAATGTCTGGGGATTTTTTTTATTCGTTATTTTTCGTTAATTTTGTAGTCACTAACTAAATTAACTATACAATGAGACTACAAAATCTACTATGTGCAGCATCCATCGCGATGTTATCACTCGGCAGCTGCTGCAACTCGAGCTCAACAGAGCAGGTGGCAGATAAGCCAACACAACCATTCCCATTCGTGATTCCACTCGAGAAGCCAGACTTCAAATTAAGCGCCTCTATGGAGAGGGTATATGACAATTATGGAGCGTCACGCCCACAGCTCAACGAGCTCTACACACAGTTCAAATACACTATGTTAGAGGGATTTGACTACAATGGTGGCAACGGTACGATCACACGTCGCGACCCAACTCGCGTAATCAAAGTCGGAGATACATACTACGTATGGTACACACTTCGCAAAACTCCGGGCGCACCTGTTGGCGCTGCAAAGGCAAATGATGTGATTCCATCGGCGGATTGGGATCTTTCGGATATCGGATATGCAACAAGTAAGGATGGTTTCACATGGGAGGAGCAGGGAGTCGCTGTCAACCGCCCAGAGAGCCCACAGCTAGGTTGGAGATCTGTCTCTACCCCTGAAATTTTGGTGTGGCAGGGTAAATATTACCTCTACTTCCAAGCATTCTCCGAGATGAGTGGAAAGCGCGGCGATGACTGCCCTGTGGCGATGGCTGAGGCTGATTCACCCGATGGACCTTGGACATTTATCAACCAAGCGGTGATCCCAAATGGTCCGGAGGGGACATGGGATCAATACTCGATCCACGATCCACTACCAATTGTCTTTAAGGATAAGATCTATCTCTACTATAAGTCAGATTACAATGGACAACCTGATTTGGTTCGCTCTCAGGGATTGGCAGTTGCCGATAATCCAAAGGGGCCATTCGTGAAGTGCGATGTAAATCCGGTCCTGAGTTCAGGCCACGAGACACACTTCTTCCGCTTCAAGGAGGGTATGGCTGCAATCTCATCACGCGATGGACATGAGCACAATACGATTCAATACTCTGAGGATGGTATCAACTTCTACCAAGCGAGTGTGATCGACAAGTTTGTCCCTTATGCTGGTGGATTCTACGATCCAGATGCCTTCACAAATAGAGATTATGCGAGGGGAGTTACATGGGGAATCAGCCACTTTATCAACTTTACTCCGGGAGCTCAATATTCGATTCTACTGCGCTACGACTGCGATTTGAGCCTAGATCTGGATGATCCAGAGATGAAGAACAACCACTCGTGGCCATCGCTCGACGAGGTGTTGAAGTATGGACTAAGCAAAAAACAGAAGGAGCGTATCATGCAATCGATGTAGATAGACCTAAATAGAAGCTGCCTAAAAAGTCATTTTTTGCACTTCCCTCGTCACTGAAATGCTCACGTACCTAAGTACGCTCCGCTTTCAGCAACTTCACGAAGCCCAAAAACCGCTCTTTTTATACAACTTCTACAACAAGAGGCAGCCCAAATTCTCGTTTTTTGGACTGCCTCTTCTCTTTTAGAGATTGTTGATAGGTGGATGAAATTTTAAAGATGGTGTAGAGGGCTCTGAAAGGAGCATACTTTAGGTATGTGACTGAAGAGAACTCTACGGTATCTTTGAAATTTCGCCACCTTGCAACGATCTCCAATTATACAACACCCTGCGCCATCATAGAGTCCGCCACCTTGATAAATCCTGCGATATTCGCACCATTCACATAGTTGACATATCCATTCTCGTCAGCACCATACTTCACGCATGAAGAGTGGATATCAGCCATAATTTGATACAACTTAGCATCTACCTCCTCTGGAGTCCACATCAAACGGATCGAGTTTTGAGTCATCTCCAATCCCGATGTTGCAACACCTCCTGCATTAGAAGCCTTACCCGGAGCATACATGATCTTAGCCTCTAGGAACGCTGTTACAGCCTCTGGAGTAGATGGCATATTAGCACCCTCAGCGACACAGAAACAGCCATTTGCAAGCAACGCCTTAGCCTCGTCACCATTCAACTCGTTCTGCGTAGCACATGGCAACGCGATATCACACTTAACACCCCAAGGGCGCTCGCCTGCGAAGAATTTCGCATTTGGATATACCGTTACATACTCGCTGATACGACCGCGCTTAACATTCTTAAGCTCCATAACATAGGCCAACTTCTCAGCGTCGATTCCCTCAGCATCATAGATATAACCCGATGAATCCGACAAAGTAACAACCTTTCCACCCAATTGAGTAGCCTTCTCAGTAGCATACTGAGCCACGTTACCCGATCCTGAAACAACAACTGTCTTACCCTCGAAGCTATCTCCCTTCATCGCCAACATCTCCTTAGCGAAGTAGCAAGTACCATATCCCGTAGCCTCCGGACGAAGTGGACTACCACCCCACTCTGGAGCCTTTCCTGTCAATGTACCTGTGAACTCATTACGTAGACGCTTGTACTGACCATAAAGGAATCCGATCTCGCGACCTCCAACGTTGATATCACCAGCTGGGATATCTGTGTCAGGGCCAATGTGACGTTGCAACTCAGTCATAAACGACTGGCAGAAGCGCATCACCTCGTTGTCTGATTTTCCGACTGGGTTGAAGTTAGATCCACCCTTACCACCACCCATAGGGAGTGTTGTCAAACTGTTTTTAAATGTCTGCTCGAAAGCTAAGAACTTTAACACACTAAGGTTTACCGATGGATGGAAACGCAATCCTCCCTTGTAAGGGCCAATCGCACTATTCATCTGAACACGGTATCCTTTATTCACCTGCACCTCGCCTTTGTCATCGACCCACGCTACACGGAACATGATTACTCTCTCAGGCTCAGCGATACGCTCCAATATCTTAGCATCCTGATACTTAGGATTCGCTACGATGTATGGAGCAAGTGACTCTACCACCTCTAATACTGCCTGATGGAACTCAGGTTCGTTTGGGTTCTTGGCCTTAATATCGGCCATGAAGTTTTCGATGTACATCTCTGCTTGGTTACTCATAGTTTTATTATTTTTAAATTGTTAATACACACGACGATTAAATCGTCATACTTATTCAAATACTATGCCTATAGAACAATAAAAAAGCGCAATACTTTAATAAGTACCGCGCAATATAGTAAAAAAATACCAAAATAGCAAATTTAAGCTACTCTTTCAGCGTCCTCTCAATCAGAGCATCTACCGATGGCTCGTGACCACGATAGTTAACATATAGCTCCATCGGATTGAGTTGACCACCACGCTCCAAGATATTTTTTCTGAACGAAGTCGCGGTCTGCTCATCGAAAATTCCCCTCTCTTTAAAGAGCTCAAAGGCATCTGCCTCCAACACCTCAGCCCACTTATAAGAGTAGTATCCAGCCGAATAACCTCCCGAGAAGATGTGCGAGAAGCTAGGTGAGAAGATCGCGCCATCTATATATGGCAGAATCCTCGTTGGCTCAGTCGACGCCTTTTCAAACGCCTCAACATCGCCCGTATATGGCTCGATCAACGAATGCCACGCCATATCAAGAATACCAAATTGCAGCTGACGAACGCACGAATAACCAGCATTGAAATTAGCAGCACGCTCAATCTTCGCCACCAACTCCGCCGGGATCTTCTCACCCGTTTGGTAGTGAGTAGCCCACAAATCTAGGTATTCGCTCTCAGTAGCCCAATTCTCCAAAAGTTGCGATGGGAGCTCCACAAAGTCACGATAGACATTCGTTCCATTCAAAGAGCTATATTTTCCCTGCGCCATGAGCCCATGCAATCCATGACCAAACTCATGAAGCAGAGTCTCGAACTCCGAGAAGGTCAGAAGCGACGGAGTCGATTCAGTTGGCTTGGTGAAGTTCATCGTGAGAGTGATCAATGGACGAACCTCCACCTCTTTACCATCTTTGCCAACTTCAATTGTCGCATTTCTAAACTCCGTCATCCACGCACCTCCGCTTTTGCTCTCGCGTGGGAAGAAGTCGAGATATAAGAGTCCCATATGCTCCTCGCCATCCTTAACCTCATAGACCTCAACATCCTCATGGTAGACATCAACTCCCTCAACTGGCTCAAAAGTCAAGCCATAGAGCTTCTCAGCCAAGAGGAATACACCCTTGCGGACGCTGCTAAGCTCCAAATATGGCTTCACCAACTCATCACTCAACGAGTAGTTCTCATCCTTATACCTCTCGCTATAGTATGCGAAATCCCAAGGCATAAACTCACCCTCGAACCCTTTACCTTTGGCATACTCCACGATATTGTTATAATCCCTCTGGCCACGCTCATAGGTCGCATCGAGGAGCTGATTCAAGAAGCTATTCACCGTCTCGGTACTGCTCGCCATACGATTCTCCAACGCATACGCTGCATAGCTCTCATAACCCAACAGCTGCGCAAGTTTCAGGCGTAGCTCCAATTGACGCTTGATGATCTGGGTGTTGTCCTTCTCACCACCAACCGCACGTGTGCTATATGCTCTCCATAACTTCTCCTTTAGCTCTCGTTGGCTCGAATAGGTCAAGAATGGGATATAGCTCGGCGCTTGCAAAGTTACTGTCCACCCCTTCTCACCACGCGTCTTAGCCTCAGCAGCCAACCCCTCGCGGATGCTCTCTGGGAGCTCTGCCACCTTTGCCGGATCGGTGATATTGACCGTGAAGGCATTTGTCGCCGCTAGGATGTTTTGACCAAACTCCAACCCCAATCGTCCCAACTCCGTAGTGATCTCGCGGTAGATCTCTTTATCGCTATCCGAGAGAGCAGCTCCATTTCTGGCGAAGCCTTTATAGCACTCCTCCAACAACATCTTATCCTGCTCATCCAACCCTCGCGGTGGGTTCTCATAGACCGATTTCACCCTCTCGAAGAGAACCGGATTCAACGAGATATCGTTGCTCAATTCCGTCATCTTAGGTTGAATATTCATCGAGATCTGCTCAATCTCAGGATTCGTATTAGCATGAAGAATCGGGTAAAAGACCCCCGAAACGCGATCTAGTAGCGCTCCTTGACGCTCCAACGCCACAATCGTATTTTGGAATGTTGGCTTAGCCTCATTCTCAACTATCGCCTTAAGCTCAGCTCGTGCGCACTCAATCGCTGCATCGAAAGCTGCTTCATAATGCTCCACCTTGATCTGCTCGAAAGGGGGTGCTGCGAACTCTCCCACCCAATCTGCAAGCAGTGGATTACTCTTATCTAGCTCTGGGTACTCCACCACAGCCATAGATCCATCGGCACACGCCGCCATAAAAAATGATGTTATCATAACTAATGCTCTTGTTTTCATCTTTGTTATTCTATTAATATATTCTCATCTTGCTCCTCTACTTCATCCACAACTTCGATCTGCTCCTCCCCTTCCTCGGGGTTAAGTATCGCATTGGCCTCCTCTTGGCTCATCAAACCACGCGACACCAACATCGGATATTGCGTTGGATCTTCCCCCTTGAAGTTTCGATATAGAGTCATTCCATCCGCCTCGCCACCTCGGCTCAACACCTCGCGACGAAGCCTATCTGCCAAACTCTTCGAGAAGACATCGCCACTCTGCTTAAATAACGCGAAACAATCCTTATCCAACACCTCTGCCCACAGGTAGAAGTAGTACCCTGCAGAGTAGTCATAGGTAAATAGGTGGGCGAAGTATGGCAGATGGTATCTCGGCTCAATCTCCGCAATCAAACCTCTTTTGGTGCGTAGAACCTCTCGCTCGAAACTCTCGATATCGAACCCTTCGAGATTTGTTAGTGTCTGAAGATCAAGATCTAGCAGCGCCGCCGCTGTCAACGACAATGTTTCGTACCCCTGATTAAAGAGACGACTCGACTCTAGCTTGCGGATCAAACTTCCATCAATAACCTTCCCCGTACGATGATTCACCGCATAGTGCATCAACAACGATGGCTCGAGAGCCCAATTCTCCATCACCTGCGATGGGAACTCCACAAAATCACCCTCCACATCGGCCAAACCTCGATAATCGACATTCTGGAACAAGAAATGCAACGCATGACCAAACTCATGAAAGAGCGTCTCCACCTGCTCAACCGTAAGTAGCGATGGAGCGGTCAAGGTTGCCGGAGGGAAGTTGCACACCACCGCAACGACCGGTGTTATTCTATCGGGGCCCTCGGATCTCTGTTGACGAAGATTTCCACACCATGCCCCTTGCCCCTTGGTGCTACGTGCAAAGAGGTCGAAATAGAGGACTCCTAGATGTGTCCCATCCCGATCCAAAACCTCATACGCCAGACAAGTTTGGTCGTAATGGGGAACATCGACCGGTCTAAACAGAATTCCAAAGAGTCGGTTAGCAAGGGTAAACGCCCCTGCTCGCACACTCTCCAACTGGAAATATTGGCGCAGCGTCTCCATCGAGATATCATACCTACTCAATCGTAACTTCTCGGCATAGTACCACCAATCCCAAGGTTCGAGTGTTGCATCTTCATGATCCTTGATAAGCAATTTCTGGAGTTCATCCCTCTCCTCCTCAGCTCGCTCGAGTGCCGGAGTCCAGATCTTATCCAGAAGCTCATAGGCCGCCGAAGCTGACCCAGCCATCTGCTGCGAGATAACATACTCCGCATGATTCTCATAACCCAATATCTTGGCACGCTGCTGACGCAACTCACTCACCCTCTTAACAATTTCACGATTGTCGCTCTCTCCACCATTTGCACCTCTGCTCAAATATGCACGATACAACTTCTCACGCAAAGCGCGCTCCTTGGAGTAGGTCAAAAAAGGAACCATCGACGACGGGCTAAGGCTAAAGACCCAACGATCCTTCAAACCACGACGCCTCGCCTCATCGCTTGCCGCTGATTTAACCTCTTGGGGCAGACTCGCCACCTCCTTAGCATTCAGATCGAGAATAAAGGAGTCATTCTCGATGATTAGATTATTCGAAAATCGGCTGCTAAGGGTCGCAATCTCAGCATTTATCGCGGCTAATTGCCCCTTTAACTCCGCGTTACACCCCGCACCACCGCGAATAAATTTCGTGTACATTTTGTCAACCAATCGGCGCTGCACCTCATCAAGCTCCATCTCGCCACGCCTCTCATAGACCGCCTCGACCCTCTCAAAGAGCTCCTCGTTCATCCAAACAGAGTCATTCGCCGCCGAGATCAAGGGCATCAACTGCTCACTCACAGCGTGATACTCAGCTGTTGAGATTGCCGCTGAACTCATCTCAAAAAGATCGTTAAGTTCCGAGAGTCTAATCCCTGACTGATCCAGAGCATAGATCACATTTTCGAACGTTGGCTCATCCTCATTTTTTACTATTCTCTCGATATCGGCTCGCTGCTCCTCGAACGCCACCGAGAAAGCACCCAGATAGTGTTGAGCCTCGATTCGATCAAACGGTGCGATCCCAAAAGGGGTCTCCCACTGCTCTAGAAGTGGATTTTGAGATGCTTGTGACACTCCATTATCACATGATATTTGTGTTGACATTATTGATATTATTGCTAAAGTTTTTAGAATATTATTCATCTTTACCCTCTTTTATAGCTCGCTTTTAGTGTTAAATTCGTACCTTTGCAAATATAGAGAAATTTAGCCATTTGACAATCTCATTATGCAACTATTTTACGCTCCTAAGTTCACCACTCCCGACTACACCCTACCAGAGGATGAGTCCAAACACTGCATTCGTGTTCTGCGCCTTTCGCAAGGCTCGTCGCTTCATATAACTGATGGACGGGGAAATTTATTTTGTTGCACGGTGATCGATCCCAATCCAAAACGGTGTCAAATACGTGTCGTTGAGCAGATTACGGAGCACGAAAAACTACCATATAGCCTCACTATGGCTGTCGCACCGACCAAAAATTCCGATCGTTACGAGTGGTTTTTGGAGAAGGCTACAGAGATTGGCATAGATCAGATATACCCAATTCTCACAGCCCACAGCGAACGAAAAGTCGTCAAGCATGAGCGCGAGCAGAGGGTTATCACAGCCGCCATGAAGCAATCGCTAAAGGCTTACCACCCAACACTACATCCATTAACCCCCATTGCGGAGCTGCTGAAGATGCCATTCGATGGGGATAAATTCATAGCCCACTGCGAATCAAGTGACAACAAACATCCTCTACCAGAGCTACTTACAAAAGGGGGTCGCACAATGGTGTTGATCGGCCCCGAAGGAGATTTTTCGCCAGAGGAGATTCGCCTAGCACTCGACAACGGATTTCGCGAGATATCGCTCGGCACACAAAGACTTCGCACCGAGACAGCCGCTGTGGTCGCCACGACGATGGTTGCCATAAAAAATATGTAAGAATGGAGAGCAACGATATACAAACTAGTTACTGGGGATTATTCACCTCGTTCCTCAAGATCGGACTCTTCACAATTGGAGGGGGCTATGCAATGGTTCCACTAATCCAACGCGAGGTTGTCGAGAACCAAAAATGGATCGAAAAGGATGATTTCATCGGGCTACTCACCATCGCGCAATCTGTTCCGGGCCCCATAGCTCTGAACTCCGCCGCCTTTGTAGGGTTCAAAAGTCGCGGATACTTAGGGGCGCTCGCTGCGCTGCTAGGGATCGTAGTTCCTGCATTTTCGGTGATCATGATTGTGGCGTTATTCTTCTCGACTATTCGCGAAAATGCCATTGTAGAGGCTGCATTTCGTGCTCTTCGTCCCGTTGTGGTGGCGCTTATTTTAGCCCCTACAATATCACTTATGAAGGGATTCGGGCCATTTATGATTGGGGTGACGATAATCTCAACAGCACTTCTTGCGCTCAACCTCACATCTCCAGCGGTGTTGATCCTCTCGGCAATATTGATCGCTATTCTTTGGACATTTAGAGTGAGAAAGGAGGTTCGCCGATGATATACTTAGAGCTTATAATCAGCTATCTCAAGATCGGATTCTTGGGATTTGGAGGAGGATACGCCATGCTCTCCTTTATCCAATATGAGGTAGTCGTGCACCATGAGTGGATCACCGGATTACAGTTTGCCGATATAATCGCCATCTCGCAGATGACACCCGGGCCAATCGCCATCAATTCAGCGACTTACATCGGGTATGTCGTAGGTGGATTTTGGGGCTCTGTTGTCGCCACAATCGCTGTATGCACACCTGCCATGACACTGATGATCTTTGTCACAAAGTCCTTTTTACTGCTTCGCGACAACATCTATGTCACCAATATCATGAAAGCGATGCGCCCCGTAGTGATCGGCATGATTGCCGCCGCTGGAGTATCTCTGATCTTTCCAGAGGATAAATCGAGCGCCAGCTTTACGGACATTTGGAGTGTGATCCTTTTCGTCGCTGCATTTGCCGCTGTTGCATCCAAAAAAGTTAGCTTGATTTTGATTATCGCACTCGCTGCTGTGGCTGGAGTGTGTATCTACTACCTCCCAACTATATGGTAAAAAAGGCAGCTGACGAATTGCCAACTGCCTATCATTTAGTCATTTAACGCTACGACTCTACGAACGCACCTGAGCGCCGCACTTAGTCTCGAGCTGACGTTGCAGATTTGCCATTGTCTTTTCGATCACCTTATCAGTCAGGGTCTGAGTCTTATCCTCTAGCACAAAACCCAACGCATATGATTTTTTGCCTGCGGGTAGCTTATCCCCCTCATAGACATCGAATAGAGTGACACTCTTCAGCAACTTCTTCTCCGTAGCGACTGCAACACTACGCAACTGCGCGAAGCTAACACTCTTATCAATCAAAAGCGCCAAATCTCGCTTCACCTCCGGATATTTCGACAACTCCGTAACTGCGATCTTATGCTTCTTTGTTGACTTCACAAGTGCATCAAAATCGATCTCCGCATAGAACATATCTCGCTTGATATCGAACTTAGAACGCAACTTACTCGAGACAACACCCATCTGCATAAACTCCTTACCATTCAACTTAAAGCTCTGAGCCTCAGAGAATAGGCCATTACCAGTTACCGCCTCCTCACGAAGAGTATAGATATCAATTCCAAAACGTCGCAACACACGCTCCACCATGCTACGAAGTGTAAAATAGGATGCCTGCTGACCCTTCGCCATCCATGATGTTGGGTTTGCATCACCACTCACAGCGATCGCCAAACGATAGCTTTCAGTGTATTGAGCAAGTGGTTTATCCTCCACCGCAGCATCGGCATCGAAGAAGTAACAATTTCCAAACTCATACAATCTAAGGTCGCTATTTTTTCTATTTGCATTGAGCTCAACAGCCTCTAAAGTGTTGAACAACAGCGTTTGACGCATTACATTAAGATCTGCACTCAATGGATTAAGTATCTTCACACAACGATCCGCCGGGTAACCCTCCAACGACTCATAGTAACTCGCCTTTGTAAGCGAATTCGACATGATCTCCGTATATCCATTGGCGCTCATATAGTCCGCTGCTATATTCATAAGACTTCCCTTATCCGGACGCTGCGGATACGAAAGTGATGATTTCACACTCGTTGGAATCTCTATATTGTTGTAACCATATATACGAAGGATATCCTCAACGAGATCCGCTTCACGCTGAACATCAACACGATATGGAGGTACAGCAACACTCAACACCGCTCCCTCCTCCGACTCAACCACGATATCCAAAGCTGCGATGATCGAACGAAGCTCCGAATCTGGAATATCCTTTCCGATAAGCGAACGAGTTCGATCCAACGAGATCTGGAAACGGAATGGCGCAACCTCCTCTGTATTAGAGCTATAGATCTCGCTCGAGATTATTCCGCCTGCCAACTCTTTATATAGTAGCGCTGCACGCTTAGCGGCATACAATTGAATATTTGGATCAATTCCACGCTCATAACGGAATGACGCATCGGTATTTAGGCCAAAACGCTTCGCGCTCTTACGCACCCAAACCGGGTGGAAATATGCCGACTCAATGATCACATCTGTCGTTGTGTCGCTGATTCCTGCATCCATACCACCAAAGACTCCCGCGATACACATCGGCTCGCCATCGCCTCCACAGATCATCAAATCCTGCGATGTCAACGTGCGCTCCACCTCATCCAAGGTTGTGAACTTCGTCCCCTCATCACACGTCTTAACTATAATATGGTGACCCTTAACCTTCTCAGCATCAAAGGCATGAAGTGGTTGTCCCAACTCATGAAGGATATAGTTTGTGATATCCACCAAGTTGTTCTTCGGATTGATCCCTGCGGCACGCAATCTATTCTGCATCCACTCTGGCGATGGTGCGATTTTACACCCCTTCACCGAGATTGCACAGTAACGTGGCGCAGCCTCTGCGTTCAACACCTCGACTTTGATTGGCAATGCATTAGTATCATCCACCTTGAACTCCTCAACCGATGGGTATTTCAGCTCCACTGCCTCGCCCTTACTCTTTAAGTAAGCGACCAAATCACGAGCCACTCCAATGTGCGATGCAGCATCCACACGGTTTGGAGTAAGACCTATCTCGATCAGGTAATCATCCTCAATTCCAAAGAGCTCCTTAGCACTCATGCCGACAACAGCATCTGCCGAAAGCTCCATGATTCCAGCGTGGTCAGTTCCGATTCCTAGCTCATCTTCGGCACACAACATACCAAATGACTCGACCCCTCGGATCTTTGATTTCTTGATTTTGAACTCTTCATTACCCCCGTTCGGGTATAAAACAGCACCAACTGTAGCACATACAACTTTGATTCCTTGGCGGCAATTCTCAGCACCACAGACAATCTGAAGCGGAACCTCGGCTCCAACATCGACAGTTGTTACATGGAGGTGATCAGAGTCCGGATGATCCTTGCAAGTGAGAACCTCACCTACGACAACTCCCGCTAGTCCACCCTTAATGGTTTCGATCTTCTCAAATCCATCGACCTCAAGACCAATATCTGTCAAGATTGTTGAGATCTGCTCTGCCGAAAGCGTTGTATCTACGTAACTTTTCAGCCAGTTATAAGAGATATTCATAATATATATTTTGTTTTATTTTTCGTTGAATCGTACAAAGATACAAAAAAAATCAATATTGCGTGCCAATGTAGAGCAAAATCATACCTATTAATATAAAGAGAAGATCCAAAGCCTTCGACTTGAGATTCTTCTCGCCAAGGAACATCGCTCCAAATGCAAACGAGACAATCACCGAGCTACGACGCACCATCGAGACCACCGAGATCATCGCATCTTGATCCTCCAGCGCCGAGAAATAAGCCATGTCGGCCATCGTCAGAAATATCGAGATCAGCGGTATCGCCCAACTCCAACGAAAAGGTGTCGTCTTATGGCGCTTGGGATACCACAAAAGCCCCACAACAATACTCATCAATATCAACTGATAGACGTTATACCACCCCTGAACAAAGATCGGATTGAGCGTCTGCATGATGAATTTGTCGTACAATCCACTAATCGAACTCACCACTGCCGCAGCTGCCAACATAAAGATCCAGATGTTGCTCGTGAAGTTAATTCCCTCCTTTTTGCTCGATCGTCCCAATAGATAGATCGATAAAATAGAGAGCAAAACTCCGCTCCATTGCCATGCGTTAAGCCTCTCTCCAAAGATCAACATTGCCCCTACGAGTGTCATTACTGGGCGTGTGGCATTGATTGGGCCTGCAGTTGTCAGAGGTAGGTGTTTGATAGCGAAAAAGCCTAATATCCATGATGTTAGGACAATAAAAGCTTTGATAACGATTAAGCCATGAGCTGTCAAATCCGCCTTTGCACACTCAAACATCGTCCCCGTAAACCAGTTCAATCCGAGCTCTGCATCGAGGATCATCGGCACAAAAAGCAGTGTCGAGAAGAGCGCATTAAGCAACAAAACAGGCAGCACAGCATTTGCCGTAACCGCCTGTTTTTTTGCTACGTCATATAGTCCCAACAGCGAGGCTGAGAGGAATGCTAGTAGTAGCCACATATCTTTTTCAATTTTTAAGTTTAGAATATTAATAAAATAGGTGAAGTGTGGTAGTGCTAAGAATGAGGCTGACAGGAGCGTACTAACGTACGTGACTAAAGCCGAATTTCGCAAGCAATGCCGCAATTTACCTGTTTAGTAATATTATAATTCGTCGCTGTAGACAGCCCCCGGAAGATCATGCAGATTGTATCGCGATGCCATCGACATTCCATAAGCACCAGCTGACTTAAGAGTCAACAAATCACCACGTTTAGTTGGGCGCAATGTCAAATTCTCCTGAAAAACATCTGTCGACTCACATGCTGTTCCAACAACCGTATATTTCGTGCGCGACTCAGAATCCGACGAGATATTCTCGATATTGTGGTACGAACCGTACAACGCTGGGCGCATAAGCTCCGTCATACTTGCATCGACAATCACCAATCTACGACCTGTAGCGGTTGTCTTGTTGAACAGCACCTTAGTGATCAACTCGCCACACTCTCCAACGATAGAGCGACCAAACTCGAAGTGAACCGAACGGTGATCCCCCACACGAAGGTGGTTATTCACGATCGAGAACAACGATGCAAAGTTCGGAATAGGCTCATTCTCAGGGACATCATAGTTGATTCCAAGACCTCCACCGACATCTACGAAACTAAATGAGAAGCCCAAAGCGACCAAATTATCAACGATCACATTCGCCTTGTTACACATATTCTCAAATACATGAAGCTCACGGATCTGAGAACCGATATGAATATGTATTCCATTGATACTCACATTTTTAAGTGTATGAATATGCTCTGCATTCTCCATCACCTCCTCATATGAGATACCAAATTTACTATCCGCCTGACCAGTGTCGATACAGTGGTTAGTCTTAGGGTCGATATCTGGATTAATACGAAGTGCAACATCAGTCACAACACCCTTAGCCTCAGACATTTGGTTGATGATCTCAAGCTCCTCGATCGACTCGCAATTAATCGCCATTATCTTCTGATCGATCGCATAATCTAGCTCGTGATCGCGTTTACCAACTCCGGCATAGACGATTCCCTTCGGATCGAAACCTGCCTCGATAGCTTTACGCAACTCATTTCCGCTGGCGCAATCGATTCCCAAGCCATACTCTTTGATTAGAGCTAGCACACGATCATCATAGTTCGCCTTGATGGCATAGTGAACATGGTAACCATACTTTTTTGACTCATATACCACACTCTCGAGTGTCTGGCGCAAAAGCCCCATATCATATAGATAAAATGGCGTGTGCAACCCCTGTAACTTATCTGCTACTTTTCTACTTAACATATTAGTTTAGATTTTCATACAAGCGTCAAAGATAATAAATTTTAGCGAGATTATGCAAATTACATCAAAAAAATAGTCAAATTGGCACTTGGAGTTGCGAATTCGCAATTATATCGCTACTTTTGTTGGATAATCATCTGAAAAATAATGAATAAGATCTTACAAATCATAGCCCTATCGGTAGCAGTCACACTCCTCTGCACAACCCTCTCAGCGCAACGAATCATGCGCACTGAGTTTGTACCATACAATATGCGCGCCGATGCCAACGCTGGCCTACGTAGCGACTCTACTCAATATGCCCCATTCACCCCAACACGCATGGATGAGATGGGTGGCGCGGTGATCCTAACACAAGATTTCGACCTCCCATACGAATGGTCGGCTGGTCGAACATATATGCACATCGAGAATTTGGGGATGGCGCACTCGCTTATTGTCAATGGCGAAGAGGTGGAATATGTCGATGATCCGCTCACTCCTGTGGAGTATAACATCTCGAAATATCTCCATCAAGGGGTGAATCAGATCTCAATAGCGGTGAGCGAACCGATCAATCCAGAGCTGCAAGAGGGGGTCACAAAGGATCAACGCCCACTTCGCGAGAAGTTGGAGGATTGCTACCTATATGCCCATCGTAGGCGTGATATCCACGACTATTCAGCACGTATATATCCCGACTCTACGGGGATGTTTGCGCGCCTCGAAATTGTGGCGATTGTCGAGAATGGATACAACTTCGAAGAGCCTTTAGAGGTTGGATTTGACATCTATGACCCTGCAGGTAAGCTCGTTGACTACTCCACTCGCGTGGTGACGATCGAGGGAAAATCCCGCGATAGCGTAATCTTTAATTCATATGTCTATAACGCAGATGTGAATCGTTGGTCGATCAAAAATCCGGCGCTCTATACCGTGACTCTGCTCACCAAAAGTAGCGGTGTGATTCGAAACTATCTGCCAATGAAGGTGGCATATATGGATCGCGAATATCGAGATGGAGAGCTATATAACTTTGGTGAAAAGGTCACGCTAAAGGCAACAAAGTACAATGCGACAGGCTCTAAGGAGCAGAGCCGCAAGGAGTTGGAGGTCATCAAGAAATCTGGTATCAACACACTTCGCCCCGACTATCCCCAACCAATTTGGCTCTATGAGCTTGCCGACCAGATGGGGCTCTTCGTCGTGGAGCAGGCCAATATCAACGCACCTTATGCAGCTGAAAAACGTAGCGTGGGTGGCACACCATCCAATATGCCACAACTTTTGAACGACTATATCTCACGTGCTGAAAATAGCTACTACCGAGTTCAGAACCACCCTTCGGTGATCGCATTTTCGATGGGCTCTAACTCTGGAAATGGATATAATATGTATAAGATGTATGAGTGGTACAAGGGGGTTGAGCCTCTCCGACCTATCATATATGATGGGGTTGCTGGCGAGTGGAATAGTGATAGTTTGAAGATGGAATAGTCGATTTTTCGCTCTCTGACGGATTTTTTATTGAAAATCCGTTTTTTATCAGAGAGAGCGAGTGTTACTTCACGAACTGCCCTCATGGCGGGCGGCCACCCACTAATGTGGGGATGAGAAACTTTGTTTCTCACTTTATTTAAACAAAATGACAGATGAATATAGAGCTAATAGTCGTAGGAAAGACCGACTCACCAGATATCGAGCGAATAGTGGAGAGCTTCGCAAAACGAGTAGCACACTACTGTCGTTTCTCGATCACGACACTCCCAGATTTGAGGAACACAAAGAGCCTAAGCCCAAAGCAACAGAAGATGGCCGAAGGCGAGATGATACTCAAGCAACTCACTGACTCTGACTTTGTTACCCTACTCGATGAACGTGGATCACAATACCGCTCCATAGAGTTTGCACAGTGGCTACAGAAGCGGATGAATAGCGGTGTTAAGCGACTTGTATTTATTGTTGGAGGGCCATTTGGATTCTCGGAGGAGATCTATTCGAGGGCAAATTCGAAGATCTCACTCTCCGCCATGACCTTCTCGCACCAGATCATTCGAGCAATCTTCGCAGAGCAGATCTACAGAGCATTCACAATCTTACGAAACGAACCATATCACAATGAGTAGCAACATACCTATCATAGCAATTCTCTCTTCAAACGCATTGATGGGGATCGGAATGCGCTCGATTTTGGAGAAGATGTTCCCCTTTGCTGCATTCAAAATATGTAGCAACTTTAATGAGATCGAACATAGCTCACCACAAGAGCTGTTTCACATCTTCGCCACCGCAAGCGAGGTGGTTGAACATAGCGAATTTTTCGAATTACGACGAAACAAAACCATCGTCATGACAAGTGGAACGCCTCATGCACAGCTACTTAACGACTTCTATCAAGTCAATGTTCAAGGGTCACAAGAGCAGATCGAGGAGTCACTTCGCAATCTCCACAAACACGCTCATGGAGGAAATCACACACCGCCCCAAAAGGAGATACTATCCCCACGCGAGATAGAGGTACTAAAACTCCTTGTCGAGGGGTTACTCAACAAGGAGATAGCTGACAGACTTAATATCGGGCTCACAACAGTGATCTCTCACAGAAAAAATATACTCGACAAATTAGGGGTGAAGTCAGTCGCGGGACTTACGATATACGCCGTAATGAAGCGATATATCGACATTTAACGAGAGTGACAAGGCGATTTTCGGCACTTCCCTCGACTCTCAAATCCTCACGTACTTAAAGTACGCTGCGGTTTGAGAGCCTTCACGAAGCCCCAAAACTCATCCTTGTAAGCCACTCTATATTTTGGAAAGGCTGATTAATTAACCTCTCACCTGTCCATTTCCCGTGATCACATATTTGTATGTGGTCAACTCTGGCAATGCCATTGGTCCTCGCGCATGGAGCTTCTGAGTCGAGATTCCTATCTCTGCTCCAAAGCCAAATTGCGCTCCATCGGTGAATGCCGTAGAGACATTATGGTAGACACACGCAGCATCAACCACCTTAATAAAGTATTGAGCAGCAGCTAGATCCTCGGTCACAATCGACTCGCTATGGTGCGACGTATTCTCAGTCACATGAGCCGCAGCCTCCTCTAAGCTGTCAACCGTTTTGATCGACATTTTATAATCCAGAAATTCCGTTCCATAGCTCTCCTCCGTAGCGTGCTCCAAAAGCTCCGATGGGTAGTTTCCATTCAACGCTTCGTAGCTCCTCTCATCGGCATATATCACAACATTTTTTGCTGCCATATCTTCACAAATTGCGGCTATATCACCAAGTTTATCGCTATGTAAAATCATACAGTCCAGCGCGTTACATACGCTTACTCGACGAGTCTTTGCATTAGTCACGATCGCCTTTGCACGCTCCGTATCAGCGCACGCATCAACATAGGTATGGCAGATTCCCGCTCCAGTCTCAATCACCGGAATAGAGGCATTATGGCGAACATAATTGATCAGCGATGAACTGCCGCGTGGGATCAACAAATCTACATACCCTTCGGCATTCAACAGCTGTGCAGTTGCTTCACGATCAGCAGGCAGAAGTGTCACTGCATTGGGGTTAACTCCCTCCTTCTCAAGCACTTCACGGATGATCTCAGCAATCATACTATTCGAATTATGTGCATCGCTACCGCCCTTCAAAACACAGGCGTTACCGGTCTTGAAACACAATCCAAAGACATCGAAACTCACATTTGGGCGCGCCTCATAGATTACTCCAATAACTCCAAATGGAACACGTACCTTCCTGATCTCCATGCCATTAGGTCGCACAGCATCGCTCATCGTCTCCCCCACTGGCGAGTTCAACTGAGCTACTGAACGCATATCGCTCGCTATACCCTCAATGCGCTCTGCCGTCAACAACAGGCGATCGTAGAGTGGGTTTTCACGCTCCATCTTTGCCAAGTCCAAAGCGTTGGCACTCAATATTTTATCCGTATTAGCGATTGCCGCATCTGCCACCGCCAACAATATGGCATCGATACAACTCTGCTCCAAAAGCCCCAAGGTGCGCGATGCGACCAACGAAGCCTCGAAAATTGGTTTTAAATCCATAAATCTATCTACTCTAAATATAAATAATCATAGTGAATAATTGCCTTAAGTCCTTTAATGCCAATAACTTCATGAGACTGATCACTATCCAATGCGACCTTACCCACTCCGATATGCTGCCCACTAGGAGCGACAATCCTCACAATATCATCCTTCTCAAAATGACCCTCCACGCGACACACTCCGACCGGGAGCAGACTCGTCGCCTCATGTTGCATAAGCGCCTCATAAGCACCCTCATTGATATGGAGCTCACCCTTGGCAAAGCCATCGCTATGCGCCACCCACTTCTTCACATCCGAAATAGGTTTCGTGGAAGGCTCAAAACGTGTGCACAGCAGATCCTTCTGCCCCAAAATCAGATCGCACAAGATATCATCCTTCTTGCCATTTGCGATGACAACCTCTATGCCGTTATCGGCAACTTTGCAGGCGATCCTGCACTTTGTCAACATTCCACCACGCCCAAATTGCGACTTCGTAGTTGAGATATATTGGCTCAAATCATCGACCGATCCATCCACCTTTCTAATCACCTCCGATGCCGGATCTTTCGGATCTCCCGTGAAGATTCCATCGATATTACTCAATATAAAGAGGGCATCGGCACGCATCATCGCCGCTACCAACCCCGACAACTCATCATTATCGGTGAACATCAACTCCGTCACCGAGATCGTATCATTCTCATTCAAAATAGGCACTACCCCATTCTCCAGCATCACGCTCATGCAGTTGCGTTGGTTGAGGTAATGACGACGAGTGGACAAGGACTCCTTAGTGGTAAGTACCTGACCACAAACGATATCATACTTACCAAAAAGATCGTAATAGATATTGATAAGCCTCGCTTGACCAACTGCCGAGAACAATTGTCGTGCTGCCACAGAGTCCAGTTTTTTTGTCTTTGGAGTGACATGGCTACGCCCCGATGCAACTGCCCCCGAAGAGACCATAATCACCTCAACACCAGCTCTATGCAGCCTCGCAACCTGATCCGTTAGCGCACCAATTCTCGCCACATCCAAAGTCCCTTCGGGTGTGGTGAGCACATTACTTCCTATCTTTACAACGACTCTCTTGTATCTCACAACTCTATCTACTCTTTATTACACCTGCCTTTACCGCCTCCGTGAAACCAGCCTCAGCCATTGCATCGAGACCCTTCAATGTGATACCACCTTTGGTTGTCACCTTGTCGATCTCCGGTTGTGGCATTGTGCCATTTGTCTCCAACATCATCAGCGCTCCACGAACGGTCTGCAAGACGATATCGCGAGCCAACGACTCCTCAATACCTACCTCGACACCACCCTCAATCGATGCATCGATATATTTATATGCAAAGGCGATTCCACACGAAGAGAGCGAGGTAAGTGGCGTCATCTGCGACTCCTCAACAAGGAAGCTCTTTCCCACTGCGTCGAAGATTTTAAGTAGCTCCGTATCTTGAGCCTCTGTCGTGTTATGACGACATATAAAGCTGACACTCTGCGAGATAGCAATTGCTGTATTTGGGATAATGCGATACATTCCCATCTCGCCTAGCTCTGCAGTGTTGAGCATTTGAGATAGCTGCACAAATGTGATTCCTGCGGCTATTGAGACCAAAGTTTGTTTTTTACGATCCAATGCAGGTGCGATCTCACCCAAGATCTGCTCCATCATCCAAGGCTTCACCGCAACAACCACGATATCTGCACCTTCAACGCTCTTTGCGTTGTCATCCTCGATCTTCACTTGATCCAAGAACCCCTCAAATAGAGGGTGACACTTAGGTTCTAGGTGTGAGATTACAACATCCTCCGCCTTTACTACACCTGCTCTGATGGCTCCTGCGGCTACTGCACCGCCCATGTTACCACCACCTATTACTGTGATTTTCATTGTATTATGTTATTTTAATTTAATTTACATTTTTATATTTTATGGAGAAACTTTGTTTCTCCCAGCTCTGCGGCGAGCGGGGATTGCACCCCCGCTGGTGCAGTGAAAAACTTTGTTTTTCTATCTATTCTTCTCCACCCAGTTCGTAAGCTCCACAAAATCCGCAACCGATAACTTCTCAGCTCGATTAGTGAAAAACTCATGCTCCGCACCGCCAAAATCCCCAAATACAGACTTCAACGCGTTACGGATCATCTTTCTACGCTGCCCAAAGGCCGCCTTCACAACCTTCACAAATAGCTTCTCATCACACGCCAAAGCTGTAGTTTTATTGCGAGTCATGCGGATCACCGCACTCTTAACCTTCGGCGGTGGATTAAAGACCGACTCATTCACCGTGAAGAGATACTCAATATCATACCACGCCTGCAACAACACGCTTAGTATTCCATAGCTCTTCGACCCCGGAGGCTCAGCCATACGTACCGCAACCTCCTTCTGAATCATACCCACACACTCAGGTATAAGGTCGCGATTCTCCACAACCTTAAAGAATATTTGAGATGATATATTATATGGATAATTTCCTATGACACTCAGCCCATTAGGGAACTTCTCCCGAAGATCCATCTTCAAGAAATCCCCACTAATAAACCTCGGAGTGAACTCCGGATAGTGTTCATTGAGATACTCGACACTCTCCGTATCGATCTCAGCCCCCCACGTAACAAGATCGGTGCGTTTCAAAAGGAACTGAGTCAAAACACCCATTCCACAACCCACCTCCAACGCCGTAACTGGCTCTTTCTCGCTGCCACCCGTCAATGAGTCGCAGATCTTATTCGCTATATTTAGGTCAGTCAGAAAGTGCTGACCCAACGATTTTTTTGCCCTTACGGTCATACCTATTTATTATATTAATTTCCCTCATCACACAAGAACTTCACTCGAATGAGACGTATCTCCTCCTCCGAATACTCCCCTCCCAACTCATCTATAGCAGCATCCAACGAATCTGTCTCTGCATCCTCCTTGAAATATAGATATATATCCTCGACCTTCTCCTCGTCCATATACTTATTGACATAGTAAGAGATATCGAGTTTAGTTCCAGAGTTCACAATTGCCTCAATCTCGGTAAGCAACTCATTAAAATCCAGATTCTTAGCTCGTGCAATATCTTCGAAATCCATCTTTCTATCGATCGACTGGATAATAAATATCTTATTTCCCGAACGATTTGCAACCGCCTTGACAACCATATCCTGCGCTCGCACAATATCCTTCTCCTCGACATACGCCTTGATCACCTTCAAGAATTCAGCTCCGAATTTACGCGCCTTACCAGCACCCACACCCGTGATATTCTGCAGCTCCTCCATCGTGATAGGGTACTGCACCGCCATATCCTCCAACGAAGGATCTTGGAAGATGACAAACGATGGGAGATTCTCCCTCTTCGCAACCTTCTTGCAGAGCGATTTCAACATCTTGAATAGCTCCTCATCAGCCACTGCTGCACCCTTAGGTGCTGCCGCCTCTGTCTCGCTATCTCGATCCATCTTCTCATAATCGTGATCCATCGCGATACGAATCGAAGTTGGCTTTTTGATATATATCTCGCCCTCCTTATTTATATTTATAAGGCCGTAATTCTCAATATTTTTATCTATAAAGCCCAAGATCAACGCCTGACGCATCACAGCACCCCAGAACTTAGCACTCTGCTCCGCTCCCGATCCGAACGCCTCGATCTCATTATGGCCATAACTCTTAATGAGCACCGTATTCTTTCCCATCAAGATATTGATCAAGTAATCCACCTTGAATTTATCCCCCAACATCTTCAACACCTCCAATGCGTGTTTCATCTCCTTGCTAACCTCAACCCTCTGAGGCGGATTCAAACAGTTGTCACACGATCCACAATTTTCCTGCGTAAAGGTCTCGCCAAAGTAGTGCAACAGCGTGGTTCGTCTACACATCGAGCTCTCAGCATATGATACCGTCTCCAACAGCAGCAATCGTCCGATCTCCTGCTCAGCGATCGGCTTTCCCTGCATAAACTTCTCCAACTTCTGGATATCCTTATAGCTATAGAATGTCAAACAGTGACCCTCGCCACCATCGCGACCAGCACGTCCCGTCTCTTGATAATATCCCTCCAACGATTTGGGGATATCATAGTGAATCACATAGCGCACATCTGGCTTATCGATTCCCATACCAAAGGCGATCGTCGCAACAATCACATCGACACGCTCCATAATGAAGGCATCTTGGTTGTCGGCACGAGTCTGAGCATCCATACCAGCGTGATATGCACGAGCTCTAATTCCATTAGCGATTAGTAACTGCGTCAACTCCTCCACCTTTTTACGGCTTAGGCAATATATAATACCACACTTGCCATCCCTCTGTTTGATGAAGCGGATGATCTCGTGATCGACATTGTGTTTTGGTCGAATATCATAGTATAAATTCGGGCGATTGAACGACGATTTGAACACCGACGTATCGCTCATTCCCAGATTCTTCTGAATATCCATCTGCACCTTTGGCGTAGCTGTCGCGGTGAGTGCGATGAGTGGCGCATGGCCAATATCATTAATAATAGGTCGAATTCTACGATACTCCGGGCGGAAGTCATGACCCCACTCCGAGATACAGTGCGCCTCATCGATGGCATAGAACGATATCTTGATCTTTCGCAAAAATGCGATATTATCCTCCTTAGTCAAGGACTCAGGGGCAAAGTAGAGAAGTTTGGTCTTGCCAGCCAAGACATCGGAACGCACCTGCTGCACAGCACTCTTGTTGAGCGACGAATTGAGAAAGTGAGCCACGCCAGACTCCTCGGAGAAGGTACGCATAGCATCAACCTGATTCTTCATAAGCGCAATCAAAGGTGAGATGACAATGGCCACCCCATCCATCATTAGTGCTGGAAGTTGATAACATAGGGACTTTCCCCCTCCGGTAGGCATTAACACAAAAGTATCGTTACCCTCCAAAACATTCCGAATCACCGCCTCTTGGTTTCCTTTAAAGGTGGAGAAGCCGAAATGCTCCTTTAATTTCTGCTGTAATATGACACTATCGCTCTGATTCATCTCTATTTGGGTCGCTTTTTTGAATTCTATTAGTAAAGATAGGGATTTTTTCTTAAAAAATCATAACTTTGTGAAAAAATTTCACTATTATGCGATTATATACGAGTGAGCTCGTTAAGAGATACAAGTCACGAACCGTTGTGGACCACGTAACGATCGATGTCAAGCAGGGAGAAATTGTCGGACTCTTGGGGCCAAATGGTGCCGGAAAGACAACTTCGTTCTATATGATAGTAGGACTTATCAAACCTAACGAGGGGGATATATACCTCGAGGATGATAATGGCAAGGTGACGGAGCTTACCAAACTCCCGGTCTATAAACGCGCCCAATTGGGTGTCGGATATTTGGCTCAGGAGGCTTCGGTATTTCGCCAACTTAGTGTAGAGGATAATATTCGTGCTGTGTTGGAGATGACCAACTTTACCAAAGAGTTCCAGAAGGAGCGTTTGGAGTCGCTGATCGAGGAGTTTAGGCTACAGAAGGTTCGCAAGAGCTTGGGTATTCAACTCTCGGGAGGAGAGCGTAGACGTACGGAGATAGCGCGTGCTGTGGCGATCAATCCATCGTTTATTCTGCTCGACGAACCATTTGCAGGAGTAGACCCGATTGCGGTGGAGGATATCCAGAGTATCGTCGCGACACTCAAGAGCAAGAACATCGGGGTGATAATCACCGACCACAATGTCGATGAAACCCTTGCGATCACCGACCGCACATACCTACTCTTCGAGGGCAAGATCCTAAAGACTGGTACAGCGGAGGATTTGGCGGCAGACGAGATGGTGCGTAGAGTCTACCTAGGAAAGAACTTCGAGCTGCGCCGCTCACCACAATTTGACAAGGCCAAAGCTGAGGCTGAGGCGATTAGAAAGGCAAATATAGAGAACACAAACAATAACGAGATCCCAACTGAGGATCAGTAAAATTAGATTTAGAACAACAGAAATGGACATTTGTTTATCCCCGGGGGGTGTCGACGGCATCCTCACTCCCCCGTGCTCCAAGAGTTATGCACAACGCGCTCTTGCGGTAGCCCTTCTTGCCAATGGACGCTCAATTTTGAGAGGTATCGACTTTTGCGATGACAACCTCTCGGCATTGAAATGTATCGAGACACTCGGTGCTCGCGTCACAAAACTTGACCCCTCAACACTTCAGATCGATGGAGGGTTCAACCCAACTTCAAAGTATCTATCGATCGGTGAATCGGGGCTCTCAACACGCCTATTCACCCCACTCGCATCGCTGCTCGACACCCCGATCATCATCGAGGGTCACGGTTCAATCCTAAAGCGCCCGATGACAATGATGATCGAACCACTCCAAAAATTAGGAGTTAAGGTTCGACACAACGATGGCCACCTCCCATTTGAGGTTACGGGGCCTATCAAGGGTGGCGAAGTCACGGTGGATGGATCTGTATCATCTCAATTTATTACAGGCCTACTACTCTCACTACCACTTGCGGAGGAGGATACTACACTTCACTCAACAAACTCGGTATCAACGCCTTATCTGGATATGACTATCGAGACAGCGCGCCAATTCGGAGTGGAGATTTCACACCAGAACTATACGGAGTACTTCATCGAAGGACGACAAAAATATACACCTGCAGATTTTAGAATCGAGGGCGATTGGAGCGCTGCATCGGCACTTTTGGTCGCGGGAGCAATTGCCGGCAGCCTCAAACTCAACAATGTATCGATGCTCTCGAAGCAGGCTGACACAGCTATCTGTAGGGCGTTGGAGCGTGCTGGAGCGGAGGTTATCAACGAGGATAATGCTATTACGGTTCATAGCCGCGAGCTCAAGGGCTTCAAGTTCAACGCTACGCAATGCCCCGATCTATTCCCAGCCCTTGTGGCATTGGCCGCTGCGGCTGAGGGAGAGAGTGTCTTTAAGGGCACTTCGAGATTGACCCACAAGGAGAGCAACCGCGCTGTGACGCTTCGTGACGAGTATGCGAAGGTGGGCATTGAGGTTACGTTGGAGGGTGATGATATAATGCGAGTTAAGGGTGGTAAGATCCACTCGACAACTGTTGACAGCCACAACGACCACCGTATTGCGATGTCGATGGCGGTGTCGGCACTAAGAGGAGATGGTGAAATGACGATCCAAGAGGCAGAGTGTGTAGCCAAAAGCTACCCTAACTTCTTTAAGGATCTGGAGTCAATAAGAAAATAAGGAAAACATAGTTTTCCGATAGCTCAGCGGCGAGCACGCCGCCCGCCGGAGGCAGTTGCACAAGTTACATTCGCTCTCTCTACAAAAAGACGATTTTCAAAAAAAATCGTCCAGAGAGCGCCAATAAAAAACAATAGAATTATGAATAGTTTTGGAAGAGTTTTTCGCGTAAGCCTTTGGGGTGAGTCGCATGGTGTACAGATTGGAGTCTCGGTGGATGGTGTAAAACCCGGTTTAAAACTCACTACAGATGACTTCACGACAGACTTGGATCGTCGCAGAAGTGGCGCAAAAGGGACAACTCCACGCAAGGAGAGCGACACCCCTAAAATCGTATCAGGTGCATTCAACGACCACACTACAGGCGCTCCACTAACGATAGTTTTCGAGAACGAAAATACAATATCTAAGGATTATAAAGGGCTCACAACACACTACCGTCCTTCACATTCGGATCGTGTGGCAGATGTTAAATATGGTGGTTTTCAGGACTATAGAGGTGGCGGACACTTCTCCGGAAGAATCACCCTACCACTCGTTGCAGCAGGTGTTGTGGCGAAGAAGATGCTTGGAGTAGAGGTCGCGATATCTAGCCAGATCGTGGAGCTTCACGGTGAGCGCGACAGCTCAAAATTTGAGGATATCGTTGCTAAGGCGGTGAAATCACTAGACTCAGTCGGTGGAGTTATCGAGTGTCGAGTTAAAGGAATTCCAACAGGTGTTGGCGAGCCATTTTTCTACTCGGTGGAGAGCGTTATCTCTCATCTTCTATTCTCAATCCCGGCGGTGAAAGGTGTTGAGTTTGGAGCGGGTTTTGAGGCAACGAGACATTTCGGCTCTGAAAACAACGACAATATTATCAACGCAGAGGGTACTACGCAGAGCAATAACGATGGTGGAATTAATGGCGGTATCTCGAATGGAAACGAGATTGTAGTTCGTGTAGCGATCAAACCTACAGCGAGCATATCGAGCCCACAGGAGACCTTCAACACTGAGAGCGGAGCGGTTGAACCATTGGTGATTCATGGTCGCCATGACGCGTGCATCGCACTACGTGCCGGGGTTGTTGTCGAGTCCGCTATTGCTATCGCCTTGGCAGATTTGATACTTTGCGTGCAGAGTCCAGCGAGATAATGGGACGCAGAGAGCTACTCAACCACCTCACCTCTTTGGCCGAACCGATATATGGCAGGGGAGAGGCTACCCAGATCGCACGTATGATCTTGGAGGAGGTGGGAGGAGTCTCTTACACTCAAATCATTGCTGACCCTGATGCCGAATGTGAGATCAAAGAGCTTGAGAGAATCGAGCGAGAGATCACGGCTTGCAGGCCTATACAATATATAATAGGGGAGGCTGACTTTTGCGGCTTTAGAGTCGCTGTTCGCGAAGGGGTACTGATCCCTCGGCCGGAGAGCGAGGAGTTGATAGAGTGGGTTGTGAGTGAGGCTACGGGGAGTGAGCGTATATTAGATATAGGTACGGGAAGCGGTGCACTATCCATTGCATTGAGTAGCGCACTTCCCCAGAGCGATGTTACAGCGATCGATATCTCGAAGGAGGCTCTTGAAATCGCACGCCAAAATGGGGCGCTATTAGCTCCTAAGGTTAAGTTTGTGGAGGGTGACGCATTACGAGGAGTTGAAAATTATGTGGAGGGGGAGTTTGATATTATACTCTCTAATCCACCATATATTCCACAGTGTGAGCAAGTTGCGATGCGCAAAAATGTGGTGGATTTCGAGCCACACCTAGCGCTCTTTGTTCCGGATAATGATCCGCTTCTCTTCTATCGAGAGATTGCGAGATCGGCAAAGGGGTTACTCTCAAAGGGTGGAAAATTATATTATGAGATCCACGAAAACTTTGCTGAACAAACCGCTCAAATGGTCAAAGAAGAGGGGTTTAAAGAGGTGGAGATCAGAAGAGATATCAACGATAAAGCGAGAATGATATGCGCGAAAAGGGGATAAAGACAAAGACACCGGAGCAGGCTCTAAACTCACTGATGGCACTATGCGCACGTGCGGAGAAGTCATCGGGGGATGCATATCGTCTAATGGCGAGGTGGGGAGTCGAGAAGAGTGAGCAACCAAAGATATTGGAGCAACTCATCAAAGATCGCTTCATCGATGACGAACGTTTCGCGGCAGCATATATCCGCGACAAGATAAACCTAAGCGGTTGGGGGCGATTCAAGATCCAAGCTCAACTAAGTCAAAAGGGGGTGGCGAAAGAGATTATCGAGGAGCAGCTCTCAACCATTGACAAGGGGAGGATGGATGAACGTTTGGAGCAGCTAATCGAGAGGCGAGCTCGCACCACAAAATATACAACAAAATACCAACTACGAGATAAATTGATCAGATATGGCGCATCGTTAGGCTACGATTTTTCGAGTGTGAACGAAGCGGTAACCAAAGCTATATCCGATATAAAAAATGAGGAAGAGGAATGTTACGACTTTTAACCACACTAGCACTACTACTGCAGCTAACAACCACATATGCAGCGACATATAACTTCGACGAATTTATTTTTCCGGTCGAGAACACCGTTCGTCTCTACTCCGGATCATTTGGCGAGATGCGCACCGACCACTTCCATTCGGGGGTAGATATCAAGACCGATGGCGTTGAGGGCAAGAGGGTTGTAGCCTCGAATGATGGCTATGTATCGCGTATCTCACTCTCCCCATTTGGATATGGACTTGCGATCTATATTGCCCACCCGAATGGCTCAACAACGCTCTGTGGTCACCTCTCAAAACTACGCGAAGATATCCACGAATATATGGAAAAGGAGAGGTATCGAACGCGACAACACTCACTCAACATCTATCCGGATGCCTCGAAATTCCCTGTAAAAAGGGGCGATTTGGTGGCCTTCTCCGGAAATTCAGGCTCTTCGGCTGGACCACACGTCCACTTCGAGGTGCGAGATGGAGCGCAGCGCCCACTAAATCCGGTGAAGTTAGGAATTATCAATCCGACAGATAGCATACGACCAACGATACTGAACATATACTATACTGAAACAGAGACAATTGACGGTGTATGCTACACAAAGGGGGTAAATAAATACCCCGTCACCCACACCTCCAATGGAGAGTACACACTCACCGAGCGAGATAAAATATGGGTAGGTCGCGAGGGATATCTCATCTTCGAGGTTACGGATCGTAGGAATGGGGTGACGAACACCTTTGGAGCGTACTCCATAAGCGCATCGATCGATGATAAGCCATTTTATAACTTTCAGCACGATGGTTTCTCGTTCGCGCAGACTCGTTATTGCAACGCAATCAGCTACTATCCATACCAAACATCGACCCGTTCGGAGCACTATCGCCTCAAGAGGTTGGAGGGTGTTCCGCGTGAATTGATCAAATATACCGACAACAATGGAGTGATCACGACTCAGGCAGGTGATGAGAGGGTGGTAAAGATCACAGCTGTGGATGATATGGAGAACAGCTCGACACTCAGTTTTAAGATCAAGGGGAAGGATGATGCCGATTGCTTCAAAGCTGAGTCAGCATCGGCGGATAAGATCATCAGACCCTCAAAGAGCTCGACATTTATCGAGGGAGATCTTAGGGTGAGCATCCCGGCAGGGGCGATCTACGAAGCTGTAATCTTCTCATCCAGCGTTAGCGATGTCGATGCTGAGGAGTTCCCATCAAGTATCAAGATATACTCCAAAAACCACACTGTGATGAGTGGTGATACACCTTTGCAAAGTGCAATAGAGGTCTCGATATCAGCTGATATTCCACAAGAGGAGCAGCCACACGTAATGATGATTTTGACCAGTCGAAGTGGCCGAAGTTCAATGATTGACGCCAAATATAGCGATGGTAAGGTGAGTGCATCGACCAGAACGGTGGGCAGCCTATTTGTCGCTGTGGATGATGTTGCCCCATCGATCACACCATCCTTTGCTGAGGGGGATGTTTTGACCAACGCCTCACGAATAACATTCAAGGTATCGGATAATTATAGCGGTCTAAACAACTACTCCGCAACACTCGATGGAGAGTGGATCGCACTCGATTTGAGTGGATCGCAGCTCTCACACACATTCAAAAATAGGGCCGACGGAGAGATTCATGAGGTGAAGATCACGATCACGGACAGGTGTGAAAATTCAACAACCGTAACTCGGACGTTTAGACGTTAGGCTATTTACATTTTTTTTATTACTTTTGCATCTAATTAAGTTTTAACAATCTAAATTAACATTAAATATGTCACTATTTAACACATTAAACACAGCGGACACCTTGGCTAGCGAAGCGGTAGAGGTGGTAGAGGCTGCAGCTGAGATCCCTGCGGATAGCATGGCCAATATCAAAGTATTAGAGATTCTGAACACCCTCAACCAAACAGATCAGAGTCAAATCAAAGAGCTAATAGCAACTATTAGCAAGGAGTTGATCCACTTCGGAGCAAATGTACTCATCGCGGTTCTGATCTACTACGTAGGAAAATGGTTGCTCAAGCGCGCGCTGATGTTGATGGATATTACCTTCGAAAAGCGTAAGATTGAGGTGTCGGTAAGGTCGTTCTTGAAGAGTATGGTCTCGATCGTATTCTATATCTTGCTGATCCTTACGATAATACAACTTCTTGGAATCAACACCACATCGCTTGTCGCAATGCTTGCTTCAGCCGGTTTGGCTATTGGTATGGCACTTAGCGGTACGTTGCAGAACTTCGCAGGTGGAGTTATGGTACTATTCTTGAAGCCTTACAGAGTGGGTGACTACATCACGGCACAGGGTGCTTCGGGAGTTGTGAAGGAGATTATGTTGTTCACAACAGTGCTTGAGACTGTCGATCGCCACACGATCTTTGTCCCTAATAGCTCTATCTCATCATCGATTATTGACAATGCAACATATGCAGATACTCGTCGTGTCGATTGGTCGATCGGTATTACATATGGGGATTCAGTGGCAGAGGCTCGCAAGGTGATCCTAGATATCTTGGCACAAGATAGTCGAATCTTTAATGATCCGGCAAATCCAGCAACTATGCCGATGGTTGGAATCACGGAATTGGCAGATAGCTCAGTGAATTTGGCTGTTCGCGCATGGGTCAAGACTCCAGATTATTGGGGAGTATATTTCGAGATCTATGAGCAGCTATATGATACTCTACCGAAGAGAGGTCTTAGCTTCCCATTCCCACAGCTTGATGTTCATATCCAGAAATAATAATAACTAATTTATATTAATAATGAAAATGAATGAAATCTTGGCGATCTCAGGTCAGCCAGGTCTATATCGCTATGTAGCACAATCAACACGTGGTGTAATCGTTGAGGCCCTTACAGATGGCAAACGTAGCAACGTATCAGGAAGTGTAAATGTTAGTGCACTAAGCGAGATATCAATGTTTACTGAGGGTGAGGATATTGCTCTTGCATCGGTATTTACAAATATCTATAACCTATACGAGGGAAAAGAGGCTATCAGCCACAAGGATTCGGCAGATAATATCAAGGAGGCGTTTGCAAATGCTCTTCCGGAGTATGATCGCGATCGAGTGCGTGTGTCAGATATGAAGAAGTGCTTCGCATGGTACAACGCACTTATCAAGGCTGGCGCAACATCGTTCGACCTTCCATCATCTGAGGCTGCTGCAGAGGAGTCGACAGAGCAGAGCGCTGAGTAATTCTGGCCGATGAAGATCGCAGATATTGAGCTAGGGCATGAGCCCCTATTTTTGGCACCTATGGAGGATGTCACAGATCCTTCGTTTCGATATATGTGCAAGGGATTTGGGGCGGATGTTGTCTACACAGAGTTCATATCGAGCGATGGATTGATCCGCGATGCATGGAAATCGCGCGCTAAATTGAATCTCGATGAGGCGGAGCGACCAGTAGGAATCCAAATCTATGGCCATCTGATTGAGCCGATGGTGGAGGCGGCACGCATTGCTGAGAGCGCTGCACCCAATATTATCGATATTAACTTCGGGTGTCCGGTGAAGAAGATCGCAGGTCGTGGAGCTGGCTCGGGGATGATGCGCGATGTTCCGCTTATGGTGGAGATGACACGCCAAATTGTCGAGGCTGTTAAGACTCCCGTCACGGTCAAGACACGATTGGGGTGGGATGAGGAGAGCAAAAACATTGAGGAGATCGCTCTGAGATTGCAGGATGTTGGTATCGCAGCACTCACGATACATGGTCGCACTCGTGCGCAGATGTATAAGGGTGAGGCGGATTGGAGCTTGATTGGTGCGGTGAAGAATAATCCGCAGATCAAGATCCCGATTATTGGCAATGGAGATGTTGATTCGGGTGAGAAGGCTCGCGAAATGTTCAATCGCTATGGGGTTGATGGTGTGATGGTTGGACGTGCTACATATGGTCGTCCTTGGATCTTCCGTGAGATGCGCCACTTCTTAACCACTGGCGAGGTATTGCCTCAACCAACAGTGTTAGAGAGAGTTGAGATTGCACAACGTCACCTCACAAGATCGATAGAGGTCAAGGGTGAAAAGGTTGGAATCCTCGAGATGCGACGACACCTATCGAACTACTTCAAGGGGCTACCCAACTTCAAGGAGACACGACTAAAACTCGTGACGCTCAATGATCCGAATGAGCTGCGAGAGGTTATCGGCTCGATCGCAGAGAGGTGGGGAGATCATGATCTGAGTATGGCTGTTCCTCCGCCGCTTTCGCACGAAATATAAAAAAGAAGCTGTATAAAAAATTTTATACAGCTTCTATCGGTTACTTTACATAATGAATCCTTTCAGGCTTCCACTTATCCTTAATCTTAGGCTCTGAATCCGGATATCCAACTGGCACAAAACATAGAGGAATGAGATTGCTAGGGATCGATAGTATCTCGCGCAATGCGTTGACTCTCTCCATATTAGGATATCCGCCAGTCCAGACAGTACCAAGCCCAAGGGAGTTGGCTGCAATAAGCATATTCTCGGTCGATGCAGCAGCATCCACAACCCAGAAATCGGGACTTGAATTCTCGCCACCCTGCTCCAAATCACCACAAACCACGATTCCCAACTGTGCAGTAGCAGCCATCTTTGCACCACTAATACGTGAGGCTATCTCATCCAGCTTCTCACGACTCTCAACCACATAATATGCCCAAGGTTGACGATTCATCCCCGTTGGTGCAGCCATCGCCGCACGCAACATGATCTCGACCTTCTCTGCCTCGACAGGTTGCGATGTGTAACTTCTCACACTCGAACGCGTCATGATAGCCTCGATGGCATCCATTCCTCCACTGCTCTTCTGGGCAGAGACACATCCTACACTCACCATGACAAATGCCACTAGTGCTACATAAATTCCTCTCTTCATATTTTATTCAAAAAAATTAGTGATATGCGCAAACATACATAAAAATAGAATATTGTGCAAAAAATCATAAAAAAAAGTTAACTTTGTCGTGAGACCAAAACTAAAACAGGATAACAATGAAAAACCTAACAAAAATTACAATCTCGCTATGTGCAATGTGTGTATGCTCTATTGCTCAAACAGCAGCGCAAAAACAGATCTTACCAGATTTTCACGCCGATCCATCGGCTCACTATTGGGATAATAAATTTTGGATATACCCATCAACCGACGAGCCGGGTAGCACCTCATGGGCTGAGATGAAACAGTGGCACTGCTACTCTTCGACCGACCTTGAGGAGTGGACTTGCGAGGGTAAGATCTTCTCGCTCGATGATGTTAGCTGGGCGGATGATTGCGCATTTGCTCCAGATGCTGTGAAGTGGAAGGGGAAATATTACTTTGTTTTCCCAGCGAGCAAACACGTTGGAATCGCAGTGTCGGACAGACCAAATGGACCTTTTAAGGATGCAATCGGGAAACCACTCATCATGGATCGCGAGTGCAAGGGGGTCAGCTCGTTTGACCCATGCCTATTTGTCGATGATGATCACACACCATATATATATTATGGTGGCGGTGGCGGAGTGGCTGTTGCCAAGATGAAGGATAATATGACGGAGCTAGATAGCGAGATCACAAAGCTACCACTGGATGAGTATGCCGAGGGAATTTGGGTGCACAAGCGCAAAGATACATACTACTTCACATATCCTAACCACTACAAAGATGAGGAGGGTAATATCAAACAGAAGTTGGTATATTGCACCGCACCATCTCCGATGGGACCATTTACATTTCATGGCGAGTTCTTCGATAATAAATCGAGAAATTCGCACCACTCGATCATCGAGATTGATGATAAATGGTATCTATTCTACCATATTCAAGGGCCAAGTGCATATGAACGCAGGGTGTGTGTCGACTACCTTGAGTACAATGCAGATGGCACAATCAAACAGGTTAAGATGACTAAAAAAGGTATCAAACCACTAAAGAGATAACAGACGATGAAACCCCTATTCATAATACCAACCATTGCGTTATGTGGCGCTAGCTGTATGAGTTATGGCGCTGAAAACACAACTTCGCGCCCAAATGTCATACTCATCGTGATCGATGATTTAGGCTGGAACGATTTGAGCTGTATGGGCAGCAGATACTACGAGACACCAGCTGTCGATCGGCTTGCCCGCGAGGGTGTTCGATTCACGGATGGATATGCCGGATGTAGTGTGAGTAGCCCATCACGCGGATCGCTTGTCACGGGAAGAGCTACAACTCGTCATGGAATAACGAGTTGGATTGGTGATTTCGAAGGGGATCTATGGCGCGAAAAGGGGCACACCGATATGTTGCTCCCGGCAAACTACAACCACCAACTTCGCCAAGATGAGTACACCATCGCCAACGCATTCTCCGACAATGGCTACTCGACATACTTCATCGGAAAGTGGCACTTGGGTGAGGAGCTCTACCCTACTGACTTTGGGTTCGATGTTAACGTTGCAGGTTGGGCTGCAGGTGGGCCGCGAGGTGGATACTTCGCACCATACGAAAATCCGATGTTGGAGGATGGTCCCGATGGCGAGAACCTATCTTATAGACTCGGGCAGGAGGCGATAAAGTTGATCGACAGATCGGAGGATCCATTCTTCATGATGTTGTCGTTCTACGCTGTACATGGTGCTATTCAAACCACACAAGAACGTTGGGATTACTATCGCCAAAAGGCACTAGATCAGGGAGTTAGCGAGGAGGGATTTGACCATGAGGGTCGTCGTCTCCCAACTCGTATCGCGCAGGATAATCCGGTCTATGCCGGACTCGTGGAGCAGATGGATAGCGCAATTGGGGATGTTATCGACCACCTAGAGGATGCGGGTGGGTTAGATAACACGATCATCGTATTTACGAGTGACAATGGAGGCGTGGTCTCGGGGGATAGCTACTCGACGTCGCTTCGCCCGATACGAGGAGGAAAAGGTACTCAATGGGAGGGTGGAATTCGTGTCCCGTTCATTGTTAGAAACCCATTGATTGAATCGACACAAAAGATTGTCAATGAGCCAGTTATTGGAATGGATATATTCCCTAGCATGTTGGATATGTGTGGTTTGGAGCAACATCCATCGGCACATTTGGATGGCGTTAGCATCAAACCGCTATTGGAGGGTGAGTCGATGGAGGAGAGGGCGCTCTTCTGGCACTTCCCACACTATGGCAATCAAGGTGGCGAGCCTTGCTCAACCGTTCGTGAGGGGGATTGGAAGTTGATCTACTACCATGAGGATCAACGTATGGAGCTCTATAACTTGGCTAATGATATATCGGAAACGACGGATCTTGCAGCGAGCAACAGCTCTAAAGTCAACGAGTTACGCACAAAATTAGATGATTTCCTAAGTGAGACAAACGCCATAATGCCACAACCAGACCCGACATACACAGAGGAGGCAGGCGCACAATGGCGAGCAGAGCGCTTTGAGAAGATGAAAAACAATAACGAAAAATTACGTAAAGCACAATATAGGGCTGATTGGCAGCCTAATGCTGATTGGTGGGGCTCTAGAACCATCGATTAAATCGGCTTGAAAAAGAGAATATGAAGAGAATAAACATTATAACACTCGGATGCTCCAAAAATGTAGTGGACTCAGAGCACCTAATGGCACAAATGGCGGCAGCTGGCTATGAGGTGGAGTTCGACAACGATAGGTTCGGAGCAGAGGTAGTGGTGATTAACACCTGTGGATTTATTGGCGATGCCAAAGAGGAGTCGGTGGAGATGATCCTCTCGGCAGTCGAGGCCAAAGAGGAGGGGTTGATAGAGGAGCTATATGTAGTTGGCTGCCTATCAGAGAGATATGCCGACGAATTGCGCGCTGAGATCCCCGATGTAGATCAATACTTCGGAGTGAGAGGTTGGGAGGTGCTGATCGAGAAACTAGGGGCGAAGCACAATCCGGCGTTGGAGACTCACCGCGTGCTATCCACTCCAAAGCACTATGCATACCTCAAAATTTCGGAGGGTTGTAATTGGCGATGTGGCTACTGCGCAATACCGCTAATTCGCGGAAAACATATCTCGATACCGATGGAGTCGCTGATCGAGGAGGCGGAGATGTTGGCCGCTAAAGGGGTGAAGGAGTTGATCGTAATTGCCCAAGACACAACATATTACGGCATGGATCTCTACAAGGAGCGTCGCCTCGCACCACTTCTCGAAGCGCTATGCAGGGTAGAGGGGATTGAGTGGATTAGGCTTCACTATGCCTATCCGACAGATTTCCCGCGTGATGTTATTGAGGTGATGGCACGTGAGCCGAAGATATGTAAATATCTAGATATTCCATTCCAGCACATATCAGATTCGCAACTTAGCTCAATGAAGCGTCGCCACACAAAGGCGGAGGCTATGGAGTTGATTCGTGATTTGAGAGCATCGATTCCAGATGTAGCGCTCAGAACAACGATGTTGGTGGGCTACCCAACGGAGAGCGAGGCGGATTTTGAGGAGCTTTGTGAGTTTATCAAAGAGGTGAAGTTCGACAGGCTGGGGGTATTCCCATATAGCGAGGAGGAGGGGACATATTCAGCATCGTTGGAGGATGATGTACCGCAGCAGATAAAAGAGCAGCGTGCAGAGCGCATCATGATGATACAGAGCGAGATATCGCTCCAGAACAACCTCAAAAGAGTGGGGCAAAAGGTGCGCGTTATCATCGACTCTCGCCAAGGCGAATTTTATGTCGCTCGCTCTGAGTATGACTCTCCGGAGGTGGATCAAGAGATCATGATTCCGGTGGAGGGTAGACGACTTTTGAAGGGGCGTTTTTACGATGTTGAGATCACATCGGCAGAGGACTTTGACCTCTATGCCATCCCCCTCCCGAGAAAATAGCGACTCCAAAGTTTGCTCATAAAGTTTTTTTTGCTTACCTTTGAATACTAATTGCCAAAACTACGAGACATCATGGCATCAAACAACAATAGTGCGCCCCAAAGCGTTGTCCAAAGAGTTGAGAGTCGCGTTGACCAACTCCTCGCTGATCATAGACGGTTGAGTGAGCAGAATCGCGACTTGATGGAACTTCGTGACAACCTTCAAGCCACCAAGCGTGAGATGCAGGAGCGAATAGCGACACTCGAAAGAGATCTCGCACTGAGTGAACTTAAGGGTGGTCTGGTAGCAGCGACAAAAAACAACTCACGTGCACGTGCATATGTCAACCGGTTAATGCGGGAGGTTGACCACTGCATAACTCTAATCTCATCCCCGGGTGGCAATGATAAGCAGAGCAACACGAGAGAAGGGAGCGAGAGCGGTGAGAGTGGTGGTGAGATATAAAGTGTATATTAAGAGGCAACAATAAAAGGAGATAAATGGGAGCCGAGGAGATAAAAATTACCATTGCGGGCAAGAGCTATAAACTCAACATAGATAGCGCCAAAAAGGAGCTATATTTGTTGGCCGAGCGCAATGTGAACTCCTCTATTCTAAAGTTCCAGAAGCAGAATTTCGAAGGGTTCAAGCTACAAGATGCGATAGCTCTTGCAGCATTCGAATTGGCTGTTGCAAATATAAATATACGCCAACAAAGTGAGATTGAGTCGGAGGAGATAGCAGCGCTAAAAGCGATAGACGAGAAGGTGGCGAACTATCTGAATGACCTACGACAGGAGAAATAGGGTGAATGAAACACTTTCGAGGTGTGGCACACTAAATGAAGGGTATTTTAACGTTACATAATATACATAGGTCAAACAAGGGCCAAGATGTTCTTTAACATATAATTTACAAGAGTCTACCCGCATAGATTCCTTATAGATTTGCGAAACTGATATTTACTAAATTGGAGACAAGCTCTCAATAATCAAAATCAGGCCTTAACCCTTCGGGGTGAGTCACTTGTGGCTCCGTTGGACGATTGCGACCTTTGGCACCTCCACACCTGACTGATCACAGATTCGTCAAACAAAAAAAGGGATTTATGTGGGTTTTTTAATGTTCTAAACTACAAAATAACAACACAATTTTTATTATAACAATACAAACAAAGTAATATGGAAATCGTAACTATCATAGCGATCACCGCCATATGCTCTATTGCAGCTGCGTGCGCAGCATTTTACCTCGCGAAACAGCGTGCTAAAACAATAGTGGAGAAGGCGGAATCTGAGGGTGAAATGATTAAGAAGGAGCGAATGCTCCAAGCAAAAGAGAAGTTCATCAAACTTAAGAGCGAGCACGATCGTTCGGTGAATGAGCGCAACCAAAAGGTGGCACAATCTGAGAACCGCGCTAAGCAGTTGGAGAACAACCTACAGAACCAGCAGCGTGATCTGGAGAATAAGATGAAGGAGCACGACCGCCTAAACGAGAAGGCCAAGGGTCAGATCGAGCAGCTTGAGGGTAAAAAAGCGACTGTAGATCAGATCATTACAGAGCAAAATCAGAAGTTGGAGCAGATCTCGGGCATGAGCGCCGAAGATGCACGCAACTCACTTATCGAGAATATGAAGGCTGAGGCGAAGAGTCAAGCAGCATCATATATCTCGGAGACTGTAGAGGAGGCGAAGTTGACAGCAACGAAGGAGGCGAAACGTATTATCGTGGCGTCGATTCAGCGTGTAGCGACCGAAACAGCGATCGAGAATGCAGTAACAGTATTTAATATAGAGTCTGATGAGGTGAAGGGTCGTATCATCGGCCGTGAGGGTCGTAACATCCGCGCTTTGGAGGCTGCTACAGGTATTGAGATCATTGTGGATGATACCCCAGAGGCTATCATTTTGAGTGGTTTTGATCCGGTGCGTCGCGAGATTGCACGTCTAGCGCTTCACCAATTGGTGACTGACGGACGTATCCACCCAGCACGTATTGAGGAGGTTGTATCGAAGGTGCAGAAGCAGATCGAGGAGGAGATCGTCGAGGTTGGAAAGCGCACGACGATAGATTTGGGAATTCACGGTCTGCATCCGGAGTTGATCCGTATGGTGGGTAAGATGAAGTATCGCTCGTCATATGGTCAGAACTTGTTGCAACACGCTCGCGAGACTGCGAATTTGGCGAGTATCATGGCTACGGAGTTGGGTCTTAACCCTAAAATTGCGAAGCGTGCAGGTCTGCTACATGATATAGGTAAGGTGCCGGATGATGAGCCGGAGTTGCCACACGCAATCATTGGTCAGAAGTTGGCTGAGAAGTATAAGGAGAAGGCAGAGGTGTGCAATGCGATTGGAGCTCACCACGACGAGGTGGAGATGACCTCAATAATATCACCAATCATTCAGGTGTGTGATGCGATCTCGGGAGCACGTCCGGGAGCACGACGTGAGGTTGTGGAGAGTTACATCAAACGACTCAAAGAGATGGAGGATATAGCACAATCCTATCCGGGAGTTCTCAAGACCTATGCGATACAGGCTGGTCGCGAACTTCGAGTAATTGTTGGAGCGGAGAAGTTGAGTGATGCAGACACGGAGAATCTATCACAAGAGATCGCGAAGAAGATCCAAGATGAGATGACTTATCCGGGTCAAGTGAAGATCACGGTAATACGCGAGACGAGAGCGGTATCATACGCGAAATAGATAATTAATCCCTTTAGAACGATTCTGTTCTGAAGGGATTTTAGTTAATTAGCTCCGCGGCGAGCACGCCGCCCGCCGGAGGCAGTTCGCGCAAAGCAGAACCTTTTATAAACTTAAATATTAACCATTATGTACTCATTTTTATTATCATTTGCAGTATTGATAATTGGATACTTGGTCTATGGCGCATATATTGAGCGTATTATGAAGCCAGATCCAAATGTTAAGACTGTCGCCATCACGAAGGCTGACGGTGTTGATTACGTACCACTTCCAACATGGAAGATCTTCATGATCCAGTTCCTAAATATCGCGGGATTAGGTCCTATCTTCGGAGCAATTATGGGAGCTAAGTTTGGCGTTGCATCCTATATTTGGATCGTATTAGGTACTATCTTTGCAGGTGCAATGCACGACTATATCGCAGGAATGATCTCACTTCGCAATGGTGGTGAGTCGTTGCCAGATAGCGTTACACGATACTTAGGAAATGGCACGGGACAGGTTATGCGCCTCTTTATCGTGCTGTTGCTGATCTTGGTAGGTGTAGTATTTGTGGCAGGACCATCCGGGCTGTTGGCAAGTTTAACAAGTGGTATAAACCCACTCTTTAATGTTAATTTCTGGATCATACTTGTCTTTTTATACTATATTGTTGCAACATTGATGCCTATTGACAAGATTATTGGACGTGTCTACCCACTCTTCTCGATAGCGTTATTGTTTATGGCAGCAGGAATTTTTGTCATGCTATTCTTCAAGGGGCAATCACTCCCTGAGTTCACAGATCCGATGATAGAGCACCCTGCAGGGTTACCTATCTTCCCGATGATGTTTATCTCAATTGCGTGTGGTGCGATCTCGGGATTCCACGCATCGCAATCTCCGATGATGGCACGTTGCATGACAAATGAGAAACATGGTCGCCCGATATTCTACGGAGCGATGGTTGCTGAGGGTATTGTTGCCCTGATTTGGGCAGCTGCAGCTACTGTATTCTTCCATGAGAATGGATATGGCGAGAGCAATGCTGCAGTGGTTGTTAACACCATCACTAAGGATTGGTTAGGTACAGCAGGAGCTGTTCTAGCGATGTTGGGAGTTGTCTTTGCTCCAATCACATCGGGAGATACAGCATTGCGTTCAGCACGTTTGATTGTGGCAGATGTCTTGAAGTTTGAGCAGAAGAGCATGATGCGTCGTCTTATGATCTCGGTGCCAATCTTCTGTGTTACAATAGCTATCTTGATCTACTCAATGGCAGATACCGAAGGGTTCAATGTCATATGGCGCTACTTCGCATGGGCTAACCAGATGTTGGCGGTCTTTACATTGTGGATGATCACAGTCTACCTTGCAGGGAAACGTCAGAACTTCTATATTGCATTGATCCCTGCACTCTTTATGACTGCGGTAACCGTATGTTACATTGTAACAGCTAAGGAAGCCTTTGGACAACCTATGATGGTAGGATATATCGTTGCAGGAGCGGCAGTTGTAGTATCACTTGCCAAGTTTATTATGTGGAACCGCTCGATGCTTAAACAGAAGTAAAGAGAATAGGATATTAAAACAGATGCTGTCCGAACTTACGTTTTGGGCAGCATCTGTTTTGTTGTAGAAGTGCAAAAAATGCCTTTTTAGGCAGCTTCTTTTTATAGTATGAAGCCTATAATAAAAGTATAGGAGTGCGATCGAACATCATGACCATAATAATCTATGCGACGCGATCCGAACTGCCCGTTGTAGCGAGCGCCGAACATTACTTTATCAAATAGCGTGACCTTCGCTCCGAGAAGATATCCCATATCGGGGTGAATACGCCCCAAATTCCCTGAGCTATAATGGTAATATGAAGCAATAGCCTCATTATAAACTGTGAATACCGGCCCAGCCTCAAGCACAAGAGGCCCCAAGAAATTCAACCCTACAACAACGGGGATATCCAATCTATGGTCGCGAATGTCGCAGTAATCACCAAATATGTAGGGATTATCGACATAGAAGCTGTTGTTAGTATATACCACCTCTGGCGAGATGCTTATAATAGGAAGCCCGAAGGTCAATCCTGCGCTGATATTATATCCTCGATTATCCCACGTAGAGTACCCATCGATATTATAGTATGTACTCGTCGAACCCGCCGAGAAGTTAAAGCTGACAATTTCAGCCTTAGCACTCAAGGATATAATTAAAAAAATTGCTGCACAAAATGCGACCTTCAAAAGTTTCATAGCTAACTACTCATTTGCGGCAGGATCGTAGCTTTTGAGCGCAAGTTGACGCACCCACAACACAAATCCACCTGTTAATATAAGGTTAAGTACCAAAGTTAATGCCGAAATAATCAAGGCGTTACCACCAAGGTTATATCCAATAGCGATAAAGATTACACCTGCACCAACCTCACCACGTGTAAACATACCAACCGACACAGCCAAACGCTCGCTGAATTTACGATCGCGATAGAAGAAGATAGGGACTAACTTACCGAGATTAGAGAGAATAGAGACCATCACAACATGGAACGCGATCTCGCCCCATGACATCATCGGAACCGATGCAATAACAGAGTTTGCCGTAGCATTCGACGAAGCTCCCCCATCGATCACAAGTGGCATACTCATACCCACCAAGAACATAAATAGGAATGATACTCCAGTTGCGACATTCTCCTCCAAAGAGCTATGGATGTGCTTATTCTTGATGACCATACCCATCACAAACGCAGGGAGCAACACCTCGATGTGGATCGCCTCCGCGTGTCCCATGATATTCTTTGATATAATATATATGGTGTGAGTAATGGCGAAGATTATGAATGAATAGAACAAAATTGCGCTCCAATTCTGAGGAAGGTCAAACGCGTTGAGCTTCTTCCATCCTATGATAAGGAGGAAGGCGATCAACACCAACATAGCACCCATCTGCCACTTAAGGCCGATCATCATGATCTGGAGTGGAATCATCAGGAGGATTGTGTCGAGGTCATCGAAGATAGCAAGCACCTGAATCTTCTTATATATCCAACTCTTCGACAAACTCATCGCTGCAAGCATCGTAAAGAGGATTCCAGCCGATGTAGGGGCTGCAAATCGCGACAAAAGCAGAGACTCCTTCCACGCATCACTAGATCCCCAAAGGGTGTCAGGAAGCAGAACAAAGACAAAATATAGAGCGATCAAGACCCAAGGAAGAGCTGCTGTTGCCATTGCAATGAAGTAATCAGCTGTATAAGAACGCCACTCCTTTTTATTAATCTCGAATTCACGACCTACATTTATCATGATGAATGCGAGACAGATATATAACAACGGATTTGTGATGTACTCTTTAAGGTCGATATAGGATTCGCCCATTTGAGTTGGGAGGATCTGCGACACTACGAGTCCGATCATTAAGAATAGCGAGAATGAGATTACTTTTTTCATCTAATGGTGTTTATTCAATTATTAATTATTATTTGGATTCTTTTCTTTACAGAGTATATATCAGCGCGATTGCACTCACTGCAACCCCCTCTTCGCGCCCCTCGAAACCGAGTTTTTCGGTTGTTGTAGCTTTGACCGAGACCTGATTTGTAGCAACTCCCATCGAGCTTGCCAACCTTTCACGCATGGTGTCGATCACGGCTCTGAGTTTTGGTCGCTGCATACGAATTGTGCAATCTACATTGCCAATCTCGTACCCCTCGTTTCTGAGTAGCTCACACACCTTGCTTAGCAATATCTTGGAGTCGATCCCCTTAAATTCCGAGGATGTATCGGGAAAATGGAGTCCGATATCGCCCAATGCTGCCGCCCCCAAAAGAGCATCGCATATAGCGTGGATCACCACATCGCCATCAGAGTGGGCAACACAACCTTTGGTGTGCGCGAACTCGACACCACCCAACGTCAACTTCAATCCGTCGCTTAGTTGGTGAACATCGTACCCTTCGCCTATTCTGAAATTTATCCCCATACTGGCCACAAAGATAGTGATTTTCTGCCATATTTCTAAATAAATTGTTATTTTTGTAACATTAAAATATATAGCAATGGATATAACACAACTTCAGCCGCAACTTTTGTGGAGATATTTCGATATAATAACCTCAATACCACGACCATCCGGCTCCGAAGAGGCGATCATTGGGTGGTTGATTGAGCAGGCAAACGACCACAACTTGGCCTATAAGAGAGATAGTGCCGGCAACCTACTCATCGAGGCTCCGGCGACCAACGGACTCGAAAATAGCAGCCGAATTACGATGCAAGCTCACGTTGATATGGTGTGCGAAAAGAGTGCATCCACCACACACGACTTCATGAAAGATCCAATCGAAACCTACATTGAGGATGGATGGATCAAGGCTCGTGGGACGACTCTAGGGGCCGACTGCGGAATTGGTGTAGCGGCAGCTCTGGCAGCATTGACCGACCCAGAGTTGGAGCATGGCCCCTTGGAGGCGCTATTTTCTGTCGATGAGGAGAGGGGGCTTAGTGGAGCGTTTGGACTTGGAGAGGAGATGATAAATGGGAAATACCTCCTAAATCTCGATTCGGAAGATGAGGGCGAGATATTTATCGGATGTGCCGGAGGGATAGACACAACAGCACATTTTGAGATCGAACGTGAAGAGTTACCCGAGGGGATGAGATATCTTAAGGTGAGCATTGGAGGGTTACAAGGTGGCCACTCCGGAGATGATATTAATAAAGGGCGAGCAAATGCCGTGAAGATTCTTTCGAGATTGCTCTTTGAGGCTTCGCTCACGATCGGAGCACGAATTATCGATATGGAGTGTGGCAATCTTCGCAATGCGATTCCACGCGAGGGTTGGGCAACTATTGCTATTGAGAAGTGCGCTAAATCCTCTTTCGAGGCGCTATTTTTAGGATACAACACAACCATTAAAAATGAGTTCCAGCTGCTTGATCCCGGTGTTGAACTCACACTCGAAACGATCGATCACGCACCACAAAGGGCATTGAGTTTTTCAGATACATTCACCATCTTGGGCTCGCTGGTGGCACTTCCAAATGGCGTGATGGAGATGTCGCAGGTGATGGAGGGGTTGGTTGATAGCTCATCCAATTTGGCCGCTGTCCATACCCATTCTGACCATGTAGTAGTACTCACATCGCAACGTTCGTCGACAATCGAGGGTCGAGAGAGGGTGAAAAATCAGGTGGCAACATCCTTCACAGCAGCGAAGGCAACGATAAACCACTCAACAGGTTATCCGGGGTGGAGTCCAAACCCTGACTCGGAGCTACTCAAAAAGGCGATAGCTAGTTACAAGGAGCTATTTGGCGAAGAGCCAAAGGTGCGAGCTATCCATGCAGGGTTGGAGTGTGGGCTCTTTTTGGAGAGCTATCCCAACCTTGATATGATCTCGTTTGGACCTACGATGCGAGGTGTTCACTCTCCTGACGAACGTCTCGAGATTGCATCGGTGGAGCGTTTTTGGAGCTATTTAGTAGCGATTATAAAATCAATATAAGAGTAGTGCGAAGGGCAAAGATAATCCTAATATTGGCACTCATCTGTCTGCAGGCCAAAGCCGACGAGGTGAGCGATGTTATAATAGATCCGATCACGGATGTTGATGAAACTCTGTTTCGCGCTTCGATCCAATCAGCCGGAGATGAGGCATATAATGAGGCGACAAAGTATTACCGTTCGCCTGTGTCGCAACGCAGGCGAGGGGTCGATTGGTGGCTCAGCAACGAGATATTACAACCAAAAAGCGAGGCGAAGGAGGATTACGAGGCGATGATCGACATGAGCCGAATACGGATGTTTGGCTCAACGCGTGGATATACGGCTGGTGGCAATCTAATCCTCTCGACAGTGACAAATCGAGGGTGGAGTCTCGCCGCTGATATCGATATGCGAACAGGGCGCGATGCAAATATATCGGGGGTGTTCAGCCAAGATTTTCGAGGTGATTTCCATATCGGAAAGCTCTTCGATCGTGATCACTACATAACGATCGACCTCACAACCCCAATCATGATGGAGGGGCTGCAGGGTGGTGCATCTCACAAGGCGATAACTCTCACAGGGGATAACCTCTATAACCCAGCGTGGGGATTTTATGACGGTGAGGTGCGGAATTCGCGAGTTAGAAGATATCGCGTTCCACAGCTCAATATTCGCTATCAACGTCCGATTGCCGGCTCGACGATTGGTGCGATTGAGCTTAATGCGAAGTCAGGCCGCAGCTCAGTGAGTCGATTGGGCTGGTATGATGGATATAACCCAACGCCAGACTATTATCGCAAACTCCCAAGCTATATCTCAAACAGCGAAACGAAAGCGGCCGTTGAGCAGTTGTGGCGAGATCAAAATAGCGATTACACCCAAATTGCATGGGATGATCTGGTGGAGGCCAACCAACGTTCGACCGATGGCGAGGCGCACTATATAATCGAAGATCAAGTGAAACAGGTTGCGAATGCAGATGCAAAATTGCTATTTAGAAGCGAGATAGGAGATGGAATTCGCATGAGCTATGGCGCAAAGATCGACATCGACAAAAGTCGTTATTTCAAGGAGATGAACGACCTATTGGGGGCAGACCACTTGACCGATATAGATCAATATGTCGGAGACTACGCACACCTAAGTAACGATATGCAAAACAACCTACGTGACCCTAATCGGAAGGTGGTGAACGGGGATAAATTCGGCTATGATTATACCCTTTCTGGTATAAATACATTAGGTATTGTCTCGCTGGAGTATCGTTCGAATGCGATATCTGTGGAGTTATATGGCGAGTTTGGCGAGCAGAGAGTTGAGCGAATAGGACACTTCGAAAAGGAGCGTTTCGCAGGGGAGTTATCATATGGCAAATCAAAGAGTGTAACCCTTCCGGCAAGTTCGGCAAAGATCGATCTGGACTATGCACCAAATGCGCGCCACTCGATATCGCTATCTGCATCAACACACCGCATAGCGCCTCAGTCGAAGGATCTATTCATCCAAGAGCAGAATGCAAATCGAACAATCGACAATGCCACCTCACAGAGCGTAAGCTCCGCAGAGCTCAAATATAACTACGCATCGCCAGATTTTACCCTCAACATAAACGGCTACTTCATCCGCTCACGAGATCAGATCAACACATGGCAATCATACGATGATATCACCTACACCTACTCCGATGTGGTGGTGAGTGGGATTGGATCGACCTCTTTTGGGGTTGAAGCTGTCGGATATTACGAACTAAGCAAGACATTTCGGATCGACATGACCATCGCCGCTGGAGACTACACCTACGACACAGCCCCGACCATATCGCTCTATGACGATACCGACATGACACTCTATTCGACAAGTGAGGCGGATGCTGTTGTGGGTTGCAAGGTTGGAAACGCACCTCAACTTCTCACTACCTTTGGCATGACGCTCTTTGGCAAGAGCAGCTTTATCTTCTCGGCCGACTGCTCATATGCTGGTGGACGATATATAGCGCCATCATTTATGCGACGTTCTGATCGAGTTATTCGGGCTACGGGATCGCCAGAGATGGAGAGTGCAATTGTCGCTCAGAGTAATTTGGGGTCAGTGGTGGATGTCGCAGCAGCTGTCACAAAGACATTTTGGTTGGCTGATGATAATCGGATTTCGCTAACACTTCGGGTGAATAACCTGCTGGGGGATCGCGATCGCATAGATTACGCGAGGGAGTCGAATAGAATACTCCGCAACTCCGCTTCGAGCGACACGGGTGCATACTATCTGCAACCCAACATATATTACTATGATACGCCTCGCAGTTACTATATTTCATGCAACTATCTCTTTTAATTTTTCACAATATTTTTTGAAAAATATTTGGAACTAAAAAAAATTAATTGTAGTTTTGCAGAAATAAGATTAGAAAATGATTTCATTTAGTTCAAATATCTATTGGTGGCGCAGCTTACGAGGAGAAAAATCGTGAGTTAAGCAGCCGTATATATATGTGAACAATATTATATAGAGCCTGTCGCAACTTGCGGCAGGCTTTTTTAATTACAAAAATACAAATTTAAATATAAAAATAATGCAACAATTTAACGTCAGCCAAGATGGCTACTACGGAGAGTTCGGAGGAGCATTCATCCCCGAGATCCTCCATGCCACAGTCGAGGAGCTCAAAGCGCAGTACCTCAAAATCATCGAGAGCGAGGAGTTCCAGAGGGAGTATTACTCTCTGCTTCAGGATTATGTAGGTCGCCCATCGCCACTCTACCACGCTCGTCGCATGAGCGAGAAGTATGGAGCGAAGATCTACCTCAAACGTGAGGATTTGAACCATACGGGGGCTCACAAAATCAACAACACCGTTGGTCAAATATTGATCGCACAGAAGATGGGCAAGAACAAGATTATCGCCGAGACGGGAGCTGGTCAACATGGAGTGGCAACTGCAACGGTGTGTGCTCTCATGGGGTTGGAGTGCATCGTATTTATGGGTAAGACTGATGTTGAGCGCCAGATGCCAAATGTGAAGAAGATGGAGATGTTGGGCGCTAAGGTTGTGCCGGTGACATCGGGAAATATGACACTGAAAGATGCTACAAATGACGCAATTAGATATTGGTGTTCACACCCTGCCGACACCTTCTACATCATCGGATCGGTGGTAGGTCCTCACCCATATCCAGATATGGTGGCTCGCCTACAATCGGTGATCAGCAAGGAGATCAAGGAGCAGGTTATGGAGAAAGAGGGTCGTGACTATCCGGATCGCTTGGTCGCTTGTATCGGAGGAGGTAGCAACGCCGCAGGAACGATCTTCCACTACCTTGATGATGAGCGAGTTAAGATCAGTTTGGTGGAGGCTGCAGGACTGGGAGTCGAGACTAATGAGTCGGCAGCTACGATGGTTCTAGGCTCACGAGGAATCATTCATGGATCACGCACGATGTTGATGCAGGATGAGGATGGTCAGATCATAGAGCCATACTCAATCTCAGCTGGTTTGGACTATCCGGGAGTTGGACCGCTACACGCACACCTCTCGCAGACCGGACGTGCGGAGGTACTCTCAGCAACAGATCAAGATGCACTTGATGCAGCGATGGAACTCACTCGCTTGGAGGGAATCATCCCCGCTTTGGAGAGTGCACACGCACTTGGTGCACTCAAAAAAATGACCTTTGCAAAGGACGAAGTGGTCGTTGTAACCCTCTCAGGACGAGGCGATAAGGATATGGATACTTACCTTAAGCACTTTAAATAGCGACTAAATAATGTCGAGTGCGTCAGCTAACGGCTTTTGCAAAAGCCGTCATCCCGGACTTGATGCGGGATCCCCCGAATTTTACGAATGTAAAATCTCGGGTAGATATAAAACCTATTTTACACACTAACGACGGAAGTCAGTATTACCCGAGATTTCGTTCCGAAATTCGGGGGATCCCGCATCAAGTGCGGGATGACGAAATAGTAACAAAAAATGAAAAAGATAAAATACCAAATAAAGCAACAAGAGTTCGCCGGGGATCTACACACTCCCGTGAGCCTATACTTAAAGCTCCGCGATCTATCGGAGCAGTCGGCACTCCTCGAGAGTTCAGACTATAACTCAGGCGAGAATGCACGATCAATCATCGCCTTCTCCCCACTTGCATCTGTCGCGATCCTCAATGGCGAGGTCAAGACAACAATGCCCGACAAAAGAGTCTCAATCGAGCAGATCACAAAGGAGTTCGGAGTATCGGAGGCGGTGACCAAATTCATGGACTCTTTCGATATCGACCCAAACTATAGCATTTACGGTTACACCTCATTCGATACGGTGAAATACCTAGAGTCGATCCCAGTAAATCCCTCATCACCAAGTGATAACGATGCGCCAGATGTATTGTACGTACTCTTCCGCTACGCTCTGATCTTCGACCACTTCCACCATACGTTAACCCTTAAGGAGCTAATCGGCGAGGGCGAAACATCTGATAACGAGAGGATTATAGCCTCGATCGAGAGTCGCAACTTCTCGACATATGGTTTTACTCGTCAGGGCGAAGTGAGCTCACCGATCAAGGATGAAGATTATCGTGAGATGGTTCGCAAGGGTGTGAAACACTGTTTGCGTGGCGATGTTTTCCAGATTGTGTTGAGCCGTCGCTTTATACAGAAATTCACGGGTGACGACTTTGCGATCTATCGAAAATTGAGGGGGATCAACCCATCTCCATATCTATTCTACTTCGATTTGGGCGGTTTAAGGATCTTCGGATCATCGCCAGAGACCCATTGCAAAGTTGAAGATGGACGCGCCACGATCGACCCAATTGCTGGCACAGCATTTAGAACGGGCGACATGGATGAGGATAATAGGAGAGCCGAGATCTTGCGAGCCGATCCAAAGGAGAATGCGGAGCACGTAATGTTGGTAGATTTGGCACGCAACGACTTGAGCCGCAACTGCAAAAACGTAGGGTTGGAGTTCTACAAACAGACTCAATACTATTCGCACGTAATCCACTTAGTATCACGTGTTTCGGGAGAGATGAAACCTGATCGCAGCACAATCAAAACCTTTATGGATACCTTCCCAGCCGGCACATTGAGTGGCTCGCCAAAGGTGCGTGCCATGCAGCTAATCAACGAGATAGAGCCACATAATCGTGGAATTTACGGTGGTGCGATTGGTGCAATTGGCTTCGATGGTTCGATCAACCACGCAATCACGATCCGTACATTTGTGAGTCGAAATGGAGCGTTGGAGTTCCAAGCAGGTGCAGGAATTGTGGCGCTGAGCAACCCAGATCGTGAGTTGCAGGAGACAAATAGTAAATTAGGTGCGCTCTCAAAGGCGATAAGTGAAGATATAAAATAGCGATGAAGAAGATATTACTTATAGATAATTACGACTCATTTGTATATAATGTGGTCCATGCTGTGGAGAAGCTAGGCTATGAGCTCGATGTATTTCGCAATGACCAAATCTCGATCGAGGAGGTTGGGAAATATGATAAAATCATCCTCTCTCCGGGTCCGGGAATCCCTTCGGAGGCTGGAATTTTGTGTGATGTAATCCGCACATATGGAGCTACTAAGAGCCTCTTCGGAATATGTCTTGGAGAGCAGGCGATAGGCGAGGTTTATGGTGCAACACTGACTAACTTAAGTTCTGTGTTTCATGGAGTTGCGACCGATGTTGAGGTTATTGCAGAAGATCTTCTCTTCGAAGGAATCGAGGAGAGTTTCCCTGCTGGACGCTACCACTCATGGTGTGTTGCCAACGAGGGAATCCCCGATCAAATCATCGTTACTGCGGTGGATGCTTTAGAGGGTCGAGTGATGGCAATTCGCCACCGTGACTATGATGTTCGCGGTGTGCAGTTCCACCCCGAATCGATCCTCACACCCGTAGGTGAAAAAATTATTGACAACTGGTTAAAGGCGTAGCCCCCTCTCCGTCATCCCGGACTTGATCCGGGATCCCCCGAATTTTTCGCAAGAAAAATCTCGGGTCAAAAACAAAAATGCAATAAAACAATGAGACAAATACTAAACAAACTATTCGAATACGAGAGCCTTTCAGCCGCAGAGGCAGGCGAGCTCTTTAGAGGAATAACACAAGGAAAATATAACGAGGCGCAGATAGCATCGCTCATGACAGTTTATCTCATGCGCAACATCTCGCTAGAGGAGCTAAATGGCTTTCGCACAGCACTTTTGGAGTTTCGCAAACCGGTCGACTTCGGCACACATGACTATATAGATATCGTGGGTACGGGAGGCGATGGCAAGGATACATTCAACATCAGCAGCTGCGCTTCAGTGGTGGTTGCAGCATCTGGATATAAGGTTGTGAAGCATGGTAACTACGGTGCGAGTTCGGTGAGTGGAGCGAGTAACGTGATGGAGTGTCATGGGGTGAAATTCACAGCAGATCAAGATGTGTTGAGTCGTTCGTTTGACGAGTGTAACATGGCGTATCTTCACGCTCCGATCTTCAACTCAGCGATGAAGGCGGTGGCGAATGTGAGACGTGAGTTGGGAGTTCGCTCGTTCTTCAATATGTTAGGGCCACTCATCAACCCAGCAGAGCCTAAGAATCAGCTACTTGGAGTCTATAACTTGGCGATGCAACGAATGTATTGTTATATGTTGCAGAACAACAATACAAATTTTGCGGTTGTCCACTCGTTGGATGGTTGTGACGAGATCTCTTTGACCGCTCCATTCAAGGTCTGCACGATTGGTGGCGAGAAGATCTATACTCCTGAGTCATTGGGCTTTGGGGTCGCTGAGGAGTCTGCGTTGTATTCGGGTGATACCGTTGAGAAGGCGGCAGCAATCTTCGACTCGGTTTTGGATGGAACATCATCTGTGGAGCAGCGAAATTGCGTGGTAGCAAATGCTGCCTTTGCGATCAATGTGATGGAGCCTGCGAAGTCGATTGAGGAGTGTATCGCAATTGCGAATGAGACGATTGACAGCGGTCGTGCAAAGAGCATTTTTGAGAAATTCGTTAAGATAAACTCTTAATAATCAGGATTATGCAAGATGTATTAGAGAAGATCATAGCTCACAAACGAGAGGAGCTAAAGAGCTATAATTTTGGAGATATCGAGGCTCAAGCCAAAGAGACGATACGCCCCGTGATCTCGATGTCGCGCTCAATTCGCGAGAGCAAAAAGGGTGGAATAATCGCTGAATTTAAGCGCCGAAGCCCATCGAAAGGGTGGATCAAGGAGGAGGGAAATCCATTGGAGATTGTCGCTGGATATAGTGCCGCAGGTGCTGCTGCTTGTTCGGTACTAACCAATGAGGAGTTCTTCGGAGGATCACTTAAACATTTGATCGCTGCTCGACGTGTCGCGGGCGATATGCCGCTGCTTCGCAAGGAGTTTATCATCGATGAGAGGCAGATTTATGAGGCTCGTGTGGCAGGTGCCGACGCTGTTTTGTTGATCGCTGCTTGTCTCACGGTTGAGGAGTGTGCAAGGCTTGCAGCTGTTGCACATAGTGTTGATTTAGAGGTACTTTTGGAGATTCATTCGGAGGAGGAACTCTCTCACCTCAACGAAAATGTTGATATGTTGGGTGTGAATAATCGCAACCTCGGGACATTCATTACAGATATTCAGAACTCGTTCCGATTGGCAGATAAGATGAAGGCAAGTGGCAATGATATTGTCTTGGTTTCGGAGAGCGGAATTGATGCTGGCGAGACGATAAAATCACTGCAAGAGGTTGGATTTAGCGGCTTTTTGATTGGCGAGACCTTTATGAAGAGAGAGCAGCCTGCTGATACGCTAACTAAACTCATCGAGGAGATATGTTAGTCAAGGTGTGCGGAATGCGAGAGCAGCAGAATGCTTCGGAGGTTGCATCGCTTGGGATTGATATGATGGGATTTATATTCTTCGATAAATCACCGCGATATGTAGCTGAGTTAGCACCATCGACACCTAAGGGGGTAAAGAGGGTTGGAGTATTTGTAAATTACCCGATCGGGTATATTTTAGATGCAATTTCAACCCATTCACTCGATTTTGTGCAACTTCATGGTTCGGAATCAGTGGAGATTTGCAGAGAGCTAAAGGCTAATAATATTGGAGTTATTAAAGCGATTTCGATTGCAACAAAAGATGATATCAAGGTTACTAAACAATATGATGGAGTGGTTGACTGCTTCGTATTTGACACAAAATGTGTGGGGTATGGGGGCTCTGGAGAGCGTTTCGATTGGTCTATTTTAGACGCTTACTCTGGATCTACACCATTCCTTTTGAGTGGTGGATTAGACTCCGATTCTGCCGAGCAGATAAAAGAGATCAACCACAAAGCATTTGCAGGAGTCGATCTAAATAGCCGCTTCGAGATATCTCCAGCACTGAAAAACATAGATAAATTAAGAGAATTTATAGTAAAAATAAGATAAAGTTATGAATAGAATTGACAAACTTTTCGCAGAAAAGAGCAGCAATATCCTATCGGTATACTACCCTGCCGGATATCCACATCTAAATGATACAATGATGGTACTCAGCGAGTTACAGAGCAATGGCATCGACATGGTAGAGCTCGGAATCCCATTTTCGGACCCTATGGCAGATGGAGTTGTGATCCAGCAAGCAGCAACAAAGGCGTTGGAGAATGGAATGTCGCTCAAGCTACTATTTTCACAGATCGAGAAGATGCGTGACACAATCACAATCCCAGTAATTTTGATGGGCTACCTCAACCCAATTATGCACTACGGATTCGAGAAATTTTGTGAAGATTGCAAACGTGTAGGAGTCGATGGCGTGATTATTCCTGACCTTCCATACAAGGAGTATATGGCTGACTTCAAGGAGGTTGCAAATAAATTTGAAATCAACGTTGTGATGTTCATCTCACCCGAAACATCCGAAGAGCGAGTACGTCTGATCGACGAAAACACAAAGGGCTTTATATATATGGTATCGAGCGCCGGAACAACCGGAGCACGTAGCTCATTCGAGGGTGAGAGCGATGGGTATTTCGAGAGAATCAACTCGATGTCGCTCAAAAATCCACGTATGATCGGCTTCGGAATCTCATCTCCCGAGACCTTCCGCGCAGCGTGCAAATCATCGAATGGTGCAATCATAGGTAGCCACTTCGTGAAGCTAATGAAGAGTGAGCCATCACCTCAAGCAGCCATTGCGAAGTTACGTTCGGATATGGGGATTTAAAGATGAAAGATATTGTAGCACAGCTAGTTATAGAGTATTACTCACGCCATCCAGAGTGGATGCGTGACGATATACTCCATACCCAAGAGGTCGTGAGTTATACTCGTCTAATTGCTATCGGCGAAGGAATGTCAGAACCAGAAGTTGCATTGCAAGAGGCGGCAGCATGGCTGCACGACATTGGCTGCCCTCGATCAAAAGAGCTCTACGGAAACTCTCTGCCTGTGAACCAACAAAATATCGGATGTGTTGTTGCAGCAGAGTTAATCAAGGATCTAGATTGTCTCACCCCCTCCGAAAAAGAGTGGCTTGCGGATGTTGTCGGCACACACCATCAATTTCCTAATGCTCAACGCCTTGGCTATCTACCACTCTTCGAAGCAGATCTGATTGTCAACCTTCTTTCTGGATATCATCCACGCGAAAAGGCTGAGCATCTCTACGACACGTTCATGACCACAAAGAGCGGGAAAGAGCTCTTTAAGGTAGTTATAAAATAAAAAGAGAGTGACTAACAAGGCGATTTTCGGCACTTCCCTCGACTCTCAAATCCTCACGTACTAGAGTACGCTGCGATTTGAGAGCCTTCACGAAGCCCCAAAACTCATCCTTGTTAGCCACTCTCTGTTTTGAGGGAACTTGTTAGTCACCCTCACTCTATGTGTAATTACTTCTGGCGGAAATAGATCTGTATGGGCACACCCGAGAAGTTCCACTCATTACGCATCTTATTCTCCAAGAATCTTCGATACGGATCTTTAATATACTGCGGCAGATTCACGAAAAATGCGAATTGCGGAGTAGGCGTTGGAAGCTGTGTCACGAACTTAATCTTGATATACTTACCCTTGATTGATGGTGGAGGATAGTTCTCGATAAGTGGCAAGAAGAACTCATTAAGTGCGTGAGTTGCAATACGTTGCTTACGGCTCTGGAATACTGTGATCGCAGTCTGCAACACATCCAAAATACGCTGCTTGTTGAGCACCGAAGTAAAGATAATCGGAATATCATTGAATGGAGCGAGCTTTCTCTCCAACTGCTCACGCCAATTCTTCATCGTGTTAGCATCCTTCTCGATCAGATCCCACTTATTCACAACAATCACACATCCCTTGCGGTTACGGACAATCAAGTTATGGATATTAAGATCCTGAGATTCAAGGCCTTGCTGAGCATCCAACATCAGCACACAAACATCCGAAGCCTCGATGGCGCGAATAGAACGCATCACAGAGTAGAACTCCAAATCCTCCATCTCGCGATTCTTACGGCGCATACCGGCAGTATCGACCAGATAGAAATCCATCCCGAACTTATTGTATCGAGCATGAATTGAATCGCGCGTTGTTCCAGCAATTGGGGTTACGATGTTACGCTCCTCGCCCAACAGCGCATTTGTGATCGATGACTTACCAACATTCGGGCGACCAACAATGGTGATACGTGGCAACGCATCATCCAACTCGTCAGCATAGGTATCCTCCGGAAGATTCTTCACGATCTCATCCATCAAATCTCCTGTTCCAGAACCACTCATTGACGAAATGGCGAATATCTCATCACCGATTCCGAGCGAGTAGAACTCGTGAGTCATATATAACTGATTGTTATTATCGATCTTATTACAAACCAATATCACCTTCTTATCTGTACGGCGCAAAACATTCGCCACCATCTGATCCAGATCTGTGACTCCCGTCATTACCTCCACAAGGAAGAGGATAACATCTGCCTCCTCGATAGCCAACAGTACTTGGCGACGAATATCATCCTCGAAAATATCATCTGAATTTACGGCATAGCCACCAGTATCAATAATCGAAAACTCACGACCACACCAATCGGTCTTTCCATAGTGGCGATCACGCGTTGTACCTGCCGAAGCATCTACGATCGCTTTGCGCTCACCTACGAGACGGTTAAAAAGTGTACTCTTACCAACGTTGGGACGTCCAACTATTGCAACTAATGCCATGAAATTACTTTAATTAATTATTACTAAGCCACAAAGATACGGCTTTTTTATTCGTTTATGAAATATCTTCTTTAATATTGGTGAATTTTGACAAAAAAATGTATCTTTGGGGATCACAAAACAAGAAAATTTTGGTTATGAAGATGAAAATCACACTATTGGCACTCCTTTTGGGGCTTTGCCTACCAATCTCGGCACAGATTTATGCGGAGGATTATATCCTAGAAAAGAATAATGTCCCTGCCGGGCAGAGACTCCAAATGATATATGGAGTTATGGCGGGAGTCAACGTGCCGGTAATGTCTGACAAACAGGATATAGTCGATATATCCAACACAGCAGGATACCAGATCGGTATGATGTGGGGGCTTGATTTTGGTGGACTTGAGGTTGTCCCTGAGATTTGGTACCAACATAGCAAAGCGAATATCTCTCACTCGAATAGAGATGAGGGCGGTGAGTTGGTGAGCCGTAGCGTCGAAGTCCCTATTATTATGGCAATGAGCCTTGGCGATATCATAAGATTCAATGTCGGCCCGTCGTTCTCTGTGATGAATGAAAATGATTATCAGAAAGATGGCGACGATGATGTTGAGGAGTTCGGACGAATGAAATCTGGAGCGGGTTATGTAGCTGGAATTAGTGCCACTATCTCGGAGCGATTTATCGTCGATTTCCGTTATTCAGGACGTTTCGTGTCGCTAGATTCTGAGTGGTATCGCGGAACTTCGGAGCATAGTTATAGATACTATAATTTTAGTTTTAACGTAGGTTACAGATTTTAAAGGGAGTTCTATTTTATGGTAGAGGGCAGAGAGATTGATTTGGAGGGCATCGACCCACGCGAGTTATATGGCGCTCATGAGTGTCATCTGGAGCAGATACGCGAGATGCACCCCGAATTGAAGTTCATGGCGCGCGGCTCGTCACTCAAAGTTATTGGGGCTGAGGAGCAGACAGCCCGTTTCGAAAAACGGTTAGAGGGGCTTATTGCATACTACTTGAAATATGGCCATATATCGGCTAGCGTGATTGAACAGGCATTCTCCGGCTCAAAGATTGAGGTCGAGACGAGGGTCGACAAAGATGTCATAGTATATGGTAATAACGGAAATATAATCCGCGCCAGAACCCCCAATCAACAAAAATTAGTCTCGCTCTACGAAAAATGCGATCTTCTATTTGCTGTTGGCCCAGCAGGTTCGGGTAAAACCTACACCGCTATTGCTCTGGCGGTTAAGGCTCTCAAGGAGCGACAGGTGAAGCGGATCATTCTAACTCGTCCGGCGGTCGAGGCTGGTGAAAAGTTGGGCTTTCTGCCGGGAGATATGAAGGAGAAGCTCGATCCATATCTACAGCCACTCTATGACGCCTTGAACGACATGATTCCACAAGCTAAGCTGCAGAAATATATGGAGGAGGGGACTGTTCAGATTGCGCCATTGGCATATATGCGCGGACGAACTTTGGACTCTGCATTTGTGATTTTGGATGAGGCGCAGAACACCACTTTTTCACAGATCAAGATGTTTCTTACCCGCATGGGGCGCTCTGCAAAATTTGTCGTTACGGGCGATATGACTCAGATTGATCTGCCAAACAAGCGTGATAGCGGACTCATCACGGCGATGGATAACCTACGCAGTGTCAAAGAGATAGGTATGGTGGAGTTTGACAAACGTGACATTGTACGCCACCCATTGGTAAAGGCAATCGTCGCAGCTTTTGAAAAGGTAAATATTTAATTTCAGAAATTATGAACAAAGATTTCGAGTCGCTCGATCCACAAGCGGTATGGCGACACTTTAAAAATATAATGGCTATTCCTCACCCATCGGGACACGAGAGGGCAATCGGCAAATATGTAACTGATTTCGCCACTTCGTTGGGGCTTGAAAGCGAGGTCGATACAGCTGGCAATGTGATAGTTAGAAAGGGAGCAACCGAGGGGATGGAGCCTCACAAAGGGGTGATACTACAGGCGCATCTAGATATGGTTCCGCAGAAGAATAACGACAAAGAGTTCAACTTCGAGAGCGACCCTATCGAGGGGTATATAGATGGGGATTGGGTGCACGCTAACGGCACTACGCTCGGCGCTGACAATGGCCTAGGAGTGGCAGCAGCACTCGCAATTCTAGAGGATAAAGAGCTAAAACACAGTGATTTGGAGTTGTTATTTACAGCTAGCGAGGAGACCGGAATGGATGGAGCATATGCGCTCACACCCGACCAGCTGAAGGGTGATGTACTGCTTAACCTAGACACAGAGGAGCATGGGGAGTTGTGCATCGGATGTGCGGGAGGTCTAGATCTGCTGATCACATTTGACCATGAGTTGACGCCAACCCCACAAGGGGATTACACAGCTCGAAGGTTGTCGATTGGGGGGCTTCGAGGAGGCCACTCAGGAATCGAGATCGACCAGCAGCGTGGAAATGCTATCAAGCTGCTATTTAGATTGTTACGCCTCACAAAATTGGAAATCTTGATTTCTAATGTGGAGGGAGGATCACTAAAAAATGCTATTCCACGCGAGGCGTATGTCGACATATTGATCCAGAACGAAGATCTTGAGCTATTCGAGGAGCAGGTGGCGAGATATGAGCAGACGATACGCGAGGAGCACGCACCAGTAGAGAGCGCTATTTCGGTAACACTCAGTGAGATAGAGTACCCAGCGATGATGATCGAGGAGAATGCGGCATCGTGCATGGTGTGGTCGATAGCTGGGTCTCCGGATGGAGTCTATAGGATGTCGAATCACATCCCGGGATTGGTTCAAACCTCTTCGAATTTAGGTGTAATTCGTTACGAGGGAGAGAGGACAACGGCGACAATATTCGTCCGTTCATCTATGGAGAGCGAGAAGATCGCACTCGCAGATCATATCGCATCGGTCTTTGAATTGGCAGATGCTGAGGTGGAGTGCGATGGTAGCCATCCGGCATGGCAGCCAAATACGGACTCTCCAATTTTGAGCTGTATGAAGAGGGGGTATGAAGAGCTATTTGGCTGTGAGCCAACAGTTTTAGCGGTACACGCAGGATTAGAGTGCGGATTGATCGGAGCGACCTACCCAAGGCTCGACATGATCTCATTTGGCCCAACAATCGTCTCGCCACACTCACCAGCCGAACGTGCACAGATCAGCAGCGTTGGCAAATTCTATCATCTTTTGCGCTATGCAATTGAGAATGTACCGGCAAAATAGTGGATTATGGCTGAGAGCGCTAAAATAGCAAACTCCGGGGATACTTCTCGCTGGTTTATGATTGTAAACCCTGCGGCTGGAAAGGGTCGTGGGCTGCTCGATCTGCCCAGAATTTCGAAGTTGCTGCATGACGAACAGATCTACTGTGAACCAAACTTCACGGAGCGGAAATTTCACGCTGTGGAGTACACTGTTGCGGCCATCAACAAAGGGTATCGCAAGATCTTAGTTGTGGGTGGAGATGGGACGTTGCATGAGGTTGTCAATGGGCTATTTGTCCAACAACAGGTTAAACCGTCAGAGGTGCTATTAGCGGTGATCGGTGTTGGAGGAGATAATAGTTGGATGCGCTCATATGGTTTTGAGAGCGGACGATACATAGATATAATACGCGCAATAAAGGAGGAGAACTCATTCCTGCAGGATGTTGGGGTGGTCAACTACGAGGAGGCGCACTACCGCCAAAATAGATATATGGTGGGTAGTGGAGGTACGGGGTTTGATAGCTATGTAGTCAAACAATTCTCGCACCGCACCATGAAAAAAAGCACCAATAAATGGAGTTATATTTGGTGTGTGATAAAGTCATTTTTTAGGTATAAACATACGGGAGCGAAGATCTACGTGGATGATCGTCTGATCTATAACAACCTACTCTTTAGCGTGGCAATTGGAATCAGCAAGTTTAATGGAGGCGGTATGCAGCAGCTCCCCGAGGCTGTTGCGGATGATGGTTTGTTGGATATGACGCTGATTCGCCCTATCCATTTTTGGCATATTCTATTCCGCTTTCGCTACCTCTTCGATGGTAATATCTACCGAATTGGCCACACCCAAAGATGGCGCGGCGAGAGGATCCGGATTGAGTCTACTCCGGAGATGAATGTAGAGGTTGATGGTGAATTGTTGGGAGGTACACCGCTTGAATTCTCGCTGCTCAACAAGGCGATCAATGTCGTTGTAAGCAAAAGTTTCTTGGAGGTTATGAATAGAGAGTAGCTTCAATTATTGACTCAAATTACACCCTATAGGTTATAAAACAAGATAAATGGATAGATGTTTACGTTGCTATGGCGAGTTGTCCAATGGCGAAAATAGTTACCACACGGAGTGTGCCGACACCCTCTTCAGGAGTATCGAACAGAGAGTTGCCCCCTACACGATGGATCAACTTCGCGAATTGTCAGAGGTCGAGGTGAGCCACATCCCTCTATCTATCTTTGAACCAGCGGCAGAGGATTCAACCCAACCAGTGAACGAGAGCGGATGGAGCAGCTGTACGATATATCCCGATGGTGGGCAGATCGCCAACCTGACGATGTTGTTGGCTCAAACAGCGCATATCGTTACAGCACCACATGGGTTGGTTCAGCTCACAAGCGGCGAGCTATGCTACATGGCAAAACGGATCGAGGTAGGTGCAAATGGGGAGCTACTCCCGATGGAGGATATCTGTCAAATTTCGGAGCTTAGTTTCAAGGAGCGATATGAGGGTCGATATGAGGAGGTGATGGAGCTGATCGAGGAGTACTCGTCGGTCAATAGAATCGATGTGGTGACGCTTTGGGAGCAGGTCGTATTTGCATGGATATGTGGAAATTCCGACTTCAACCTCAAACATATCGCGCTTTATGAGCCATACAAGGGCATCTGTTCGCTAGCTCCGCTTAAATATGCAACCTCAACCGCCCTATCCAATAGCGATCTGTTGGGCACAATGGCGCTCAGCACAAATGGCAAGAGGAGTGGTGTGAAGCGCGCTGATCTCGAAAGGGCGATGCGAGAGTCGGGGCTGAAGATGCGCGCGATAAATATCATATTCAAGAAATTCGTGGCAGCCAAACCGACATGGTTCGAATTGATCGACTCATCGCCTATTGACGAGGAGGTAAAGGATAGGTATAAAAAGTTGCTAGAAAATCAATTGAAGCAGCTCGAAGTATTGGAAATCCCGAAAAAATAGCTATATTTGTACCCAAAGGGGTATAATCATGAGTAGACAGACATTATCAGAATTTGTAAAGCAGATGCGCAAACGCCACTCGCTAACACAGATAGAGCTATCGGAAAAATCGGGGGTCGGACTCCGATTTGTACGCGAGTTGGAGCAGGGAAAACAGACTCTTCGACTCGACAAAGTGAACTTGGTACTCGCTCTATTTGGGGCTGAGTTAATGGCGTATCAACCAAATAAGGAGGGGTAGCAATGTCGAGATGTCTATACTGTTATGAGGAGCTACAGCCGGGAGATACTACGCTTCACGTGAAGTGCTCACGCCGCGTTTTTTCGCAATCTACGCCACCCACTCTGCCATACTCACCTGCCCAAATCGCGGAGCAAAATACAAAGGAATTATATATCGAGAAGCAGAGCAACACACTCCAATTTATAGATGAGAGTGCCCAATACACTATTCTATCCGGAGATGAGTTACTGCTCGAAGCTGTGGCTATGCGCATGGCTGATATTGGCAGAGTGAGCGTCGCTCCACACACCCTTATTCGTTCAACAGATGGGGCGATGCACCACATTCGACGATCGATTGCTCATGGTAAAAAGGGGGCAGATATCGAGGTGCAAAAGCTATCTGATCTCGCTGTAGATCAAACAGATAGCTATGAATCAATAGCGGAGATCCTAAAAAAGCACTCAACAACTCCGAAACTCGACATTATTAATCTTTACGAGAGGGTTCTTTTTTGCTATCTAGTTGGAGATACGCAGCTCGATCTAGCGAGTTTTTCGATGGCCAAAACCGTCTGTGGTAGCTCTCTATCACCAGCTAGTTCGATCATACCTCGCACACTCACTACACCAAATAGCTCGATGGCAATGTCGCTCAATGGAAAGCAAAACGACCTGACACGCACCGATTTTGAGAGTGCAATGAGAGCAGGTGGATTAGAGTCCAAGATCATCGACAATCTATTCTCTAAATTTGAGAAGTTGATCGATGAGTGGTGCAATGTGGTTGATTCATCTCCGCTTTCGGAGGAGCTAAAGGAGAGTCTAAAATTTCAGATGATAATTCGTTTCGACACTCTTTAGCGTATAAAACCGGCATTTTTAGAACGCCTCAGTCATATTAAAATAGACGAGTACGCCCTCCTCTCCAACACCCTTACCGATGTCGAGACGGAAGTTCTTGCGTGGTTGAATTTGAGCACGTAAACCAACTCCATAATTGTATCTAAATTCGCCCCACTCAGTTGGTGCTACACCCAATGTTCCGGCTCCACCCCACACGACATATCCGAATTTGGTGATCGCTTTACCCATCTCATAAGCCTCCTGAGTACCAAACATTTGACGATATTCTACTATACCATATCCCATAGATTTATCACGGAACTGCCCCCAATAAAATCCACGAAGATCGAAGGGTGATCCAAATGTTGGGAGTTCCGTAAATGGCACATCGCCATAGCTTATTTGGGTACGTGCTGTCCACGCTAAGATGGCACGTTTGAAGAGTGGCTGAAACTGTCGATACTCAAAATCGAAGTATTGATAATTGTAGCTACCGCCCAAAGACTTACCGTATATTCGAGCAATTGCACTAAGCAAGACTCCGCTATTAGGAGTCGCCACATCATCACGCGTATCATACTGAATAAGTCCTCCAAGACCAATATTGGTATAGCGACTCTTCATAGCTGCAATGTATGGATTCTCGGCCATCTTTTCACTCATCTCGGTTGAATTCGAGAAGTTTATATCCATCAAAGGTCCCATATAGAATTTAGGCTTCACCTCCCATACAAAACGGTTATAGAAGGTTATAGAAGATTTATGATACTCCGTATCTTCGCCACGCTCGGTCTGATCAATTTGATCAAATCCCACTCCATAGAAGTTGGCCGGTTCGTTGCGATAACCATACGAAGAGTAGATCCTAAATCTATTTTCATTGAAAAAGAGTGCGCCCATTCCAGCAAATACAAAGGTTCCGTTGATCGAAACATTGAATCCGGCGGGGAGAAACGATCGTTGTGAAATAGTATCTTGAGCATTAGTTTTGAAGCTCAAAAGCACCGCTCCAGCGACACCTAACGATGCTTCGGGGGTATATGATGGGCCACCGAGGATAGATGTCCAGACCTTTTTGTTGGCTCTCACCGAGTCACGATGTTGTTGGCGTATGACAGATTTTGGAGTAGGAGCTGCTGTGGCCAAGCTATCGACCGTCTCTGCTGCATTTAGAGATAGAAAAGTTATTAAAAAAAGTGTTAATAATGAGATCTTTCTAAGGTTTATCATACTGTATTATTTACTGGTGAGCCATCGTTAGCCCAAAAATTTTCACAAAAATAGATAAATTATCCAGCTTTATACCAATAATCCGAATATTTTATTATATTTTTGCCAATTGGTATTCATACCATATAAATAAGAGAGCCACTTAGCTAATGAAAAGAGAGTTGCAAATAGCAGTCCAAGCTGCAATTTTGGCAGGAGATAAGATCCTAGAGATCTACAATGACCCTACGTCCGATTTCGGAATCGAACGTAAGGCGGATAATTCACCCCTAACAAAGGCTGATAAGGCTGCTCACATCAAGATAGTCGAGCTGCTAGAACCACTCCAAATCCCAATCCTTAGCGAGGAGGGGCGCGCAATACCCTACGAGGAGCGTGCAACGTGGAACAAACTCTGGATTGTCGATCCGCTGGATGGCACCAAGGAGTTTATCAAACGCAATGGGGAATTTACTGTCAATATAGCGCTTGTCGAGGATGGTGACCCGGTGTTGGGCGTGATATATATACCTGTCACACGCGAGCTCTATTTTGCTGATCGTGAGCTGGGTACATTTAAGGTGAACGTGAAGAGTGGCACGACTCAAGAGCTTGAACAGAGCGCCATAAAACTCCCACTAAAAAGAGAGCATGATAGCTACAGAGTAGTTGCATCGAGATCGCATCTTTCGCAAGAGACGAGTGATTTCATCGAGCAACTTCGCAAAACACACCCCAATATAGAGCTAGTGTCGAAGGGGAGCTCGCTCAAAATATGTCTTATAGCCGAAGGAGCGGCAGATGTCTATCCAAGATACGCTCCTACGATGGAGTGGGATACAGCGGCAGGAGATGCCATACTTCGAGCTACGGGCAAGAGCCTCCTAAGGGCAGACAATGGGGAGGAGTTGAAATATAACAAAGAGGAGCTGTTGAATCCTCACTTTATCACGGCATATGTATAACATGGAGATCGAGATAGATGTAGAGGAGTTCATCATGACCTCTCAAGCCCTCATTGTCCTACTGGGTATTGTGGCGATTGTGTTGATCCTGCTATTCGACAAGATGCGGAGTGGGTTCACACTCTTGTCGAGCGCCATAATATTTATGGTGGTTGGAATCATCACGCCCGAGGAGCTTCTTGAGGGATTCTCTAACAAACAGATGATCACCGTTGCGATGCTCTTTTTGGTTGGAGAGGGAATCCGGCAGTCGGGAGCGCTGACACACGTTTTGCGCCTACTGCTGCCCGAACGCAGGCGCAAGGTTGGTCCAACTCTACTACGTATCTTACCAGCTATCACCACTATATCGATGGCGCTGAACAACACAGCAGTGGTGATAATATTTGCCCCTATCATCAAACGATGGGCAGAAAAAATCGGTATTCCAGCGACAAAACTACTCATTCCGCTCTCTTATGCGACGATCTTTGGAGGTCTGTGTACGGTGATCGGAACTTCGACAAATATGTTGGTCAATGGTATGATGATGGATGCTGGGTATCGTGGCTTTTCGATGTTCGAAATTGGACGTGTGGGTGGTGTGATAGCCGTTGTGGGTATAATCTACCTTGTCTTATTTGGCAATCTCCTACTTCCGGGACATAGAGACAGATCGGATGAAGATCTTGACGAGGCGCTTCGCAACGACGATAATATTGTTGAGGTGATGCTCACATCTCGCTTCTCGGGAATCGGAAAGAGACTCTCGCAATTCAACTTCTATCGCCACTATGGAGCGACGATCAGAACCATAAGACGCAACGGTGAGCGCGTAAAGGGGGATTACAAAAACCATGTACTCTCCGAAGGTGACACGCTGCAACTCATTACAGATAAAGGATTTGTCGAGACATGGAAGGATTCGAGCGCATTCTACATAATCTCCTACACGGCGGACGACGAAGAGGAGGATGACCCATTCACAGCACGACGAAATAGATGGTTTGGTTTGGGGCTATTGCTGCTCATGATGGTTGGGGCTACGGTTAGTGAACAGATTGTTGAGTTTACTGGCGGTGTGCAATTTGATATGTTTGTGATGGCATCGTTAGTGATGGTTATCATGGCCATTGCGAAGCTCTTCCCTCCGAAACGATATACGAAGTTTATCACGTGGGATATCTTGATCGCCATAGCGGCAGCCTTTGCCATAAGTCGGGCGATGAGTAATTCGGGTATCAACGCGATGATTGCGGAGTGGATCATTGGGGTTGGTGATTCGTTTGGCCTTTATGGTGTGCTAGCGATGTTATACCTTGTGACTATGCTACTTACGGAGCTCATAACAAATAATGCTGCGGTGGCTATTGCCTTCCCGGTAGCGGTGGCGTTGGGCAAGCAGCTGGGGGTTGACCCTATGCCATTTTTTGTTGCGATCACCATTGCGGCATCGGCTAGTTTCTCATCTCCGATTGGATATCAGACCAACTTGATTGTCCAAGGAATGGGAGGGTATAAATTTAGGGATTATCTTCGTATTGGAGTCTTCCTCAACATCATCACCTTTGTCATTTCATTGGTTTTGATCCCAAGAATATGGAATTTTTAGAGAAGTAAATTACACAAACAATAGATGAATATAAAAGATTGCAACAAGCGCGAAATACACCCGATTTTCGACCGTATGCTCTCGCGCGAAGATCGAGAGAATCATCTCGGGCAGCGCTCCACAATGATATGGTTTACAGGACTTTCGGGCTCTGGAAAGAGTACTCTTGCGGTCACTTTGGAACGCGAATTATTTGCTCGCGGATATGTATGTAGAATCTTGGATGGGGATAACATCCGTTCGGGAATCAACAAAAATTTGGGCTTCTCGCCCGAAGATCGAGAGGAGAATATCCGCCGCATTGCTGAGGTGGGCAAATTATTCGTGGATAGCGGAATAATCACAATCTCGGCATTTATATCACCTACCAACGAGGTGCGCAACTTAGCTCGCGAGATCATCGGGGAGGAGAACTTCATGGAGGTATATGTCTCGACACCTATCGAGGAGTGTGAGCGCCGCGACGTTAAGGGGCTCTACAAAAAGGCGAGAGCGGGTATAATCAAGGAGTTTACGGGGGTGTCACAACCATTCGAGGCACCAGAGAACCCAGCCATATCGATCAACACCCAAGGAGTGCCACTAGAGAGCTCGATGGAGAAAATCTTAGAGATCATTCTCCCACGTATCGAGATGGCAAAATAGCTCCTATATATTATGGGTATTTATACCTATTGAAAAAAAGCGATAAAATCGTATTTTTGCACAAATATAATTACGTTAATTCAGCTTTATGAATTTAAATGAGATAAACGAGCTAAATGCTCAAATGGAGAAATTAACTCCGGAGGAGATGATAAGTTTCTTTACGACGGAGTTCAAAGGCGAGATCGCTCTGTCAAACTCACTCAGTTTGGAGGATCAGGTATTGACCGATATGATCTGTAAGATCGCCCCAGAGACTCGAATATTCACACTCGACACAGGACGCGTATTCCCAGAGGCATACGACGTGATAGATAAGACAAAGAAGAAGTACAACAAATCTATCGAGATCTTCTTCCCGAACTTCGAGAGTGTCGAGAAGATGGTGGCGGAGCACTCAGCAAATCTCTTCTATGAGAGCGTTGAGAATCGTAAACTATGTTGCAAAGTTCGCAAAATTGAGCCTCTACGCCGTGCATTCAAGGGGTTGAAGGTTTGGATCTGTGGCCTTCGTCAGGAGCAATCAATCACCCGTTTCGGACTTCACCCGGTGGAGTGGGATGAGGGAAATGGCCTTATCAAACTCTCTCCGCTCTATGATTGGAGTGCAGCGAAGGTTCGTGAGTATATCGACACAAATGAAGTTCCATACAACCCACTTAGCGATCAGGGCTTCCCAAGCATAGGGTGCCAACCATGTACTCGCGCTATTCAAGAGGGGGAGGATGAGAGAGCAGGTCGTTGGTGGTGGGAGTCACCAGAGAGCAAGGAGTGCGGACTTCACAAAAGGTAAGTAAAATAAGACAAAAGATTATATGAATAGTACTGAGAATTATAGATTGAGCCACCTACGCGAGTTGGAGAGCGAGGCGATACAGATCATCCGCGAGGTTGTTGCGGAGTTCGAAAATCCCGTGATGCTCTACTCTATTGGTAAGGATTCGGCTGTTATGGTTCGTCTTGCAGAGAAGGCTTTTGCTCCGGGCAAGGTGCCATTCCCACTTATGCACATCGACAGCAAGTGGAAATTTAGCGAGATGATTGAGTTCCGCGACAACTACGCCAAAGAGCATGGTTGGGATCTTATCGTTGAGTCAAACGAGGCAGCTTTCGAGGCGGGAGTAGGACCATTTACTCATGGTAGCAAGGTTCACACCGATCTGATGAAGACACAGGCGTTGCTTGCGGCGCTCGACAAACATAAGTTCGACGCAGCATTTGGTGGTGCTCGTCGCGATGAGGAGAAGTCACGTGCTAAGGAGCGCATCTACTCTTTCCGCGATCGTTTCCACCAGTGGGATCCTAAGAATCAGCGACCTGAGTTGTGGGATATCTACAATGCTCGTGTGAACAAGGGGGAGTCGATCCGTGTGTTCCCACTTTCGAACTGGACGGAGCTCGATATTTGGCAATATATCCGCTTGGAGCAGATTCCAATTGTTCCGTTGTACTACGCGAAGATGCGCCCAGTGGTTCGCACCGAGGGAAATATGATCTTGGTGGATGATGATCGTATGCCTCAGGAGATGCGTGACAAGGCCGAGATGGAGATGGTACGTTTCCGTACACTAGGCTGCTACCCACTCACGGGAGCTGTGGAGTCAAGCGCGGCAACAATCGAGGAGATTGTCGAGGAGATGATGACCACAACAAAGAGCGAGCGTACGACACGTGTGATCGACTTCGATCAAGATGGGTCGATGGAGCAGAAGAAGCGCGAGGGGTACTTTTAGAGATAAGAGTCAGCTTTTGAACCTGCGCTCTCTGGGCGATTTTTATTGAAAATCGCCTTTTTGCAGAGAGAGCGAATGGGGCTTACGCAAACTGCCCTGCGCGGGCGGCGGCGGAGTGCTCTCCGCGGAGCTAATTATATAGATAACATAAATCTTTTTTAGAAGATGAACAAAATAGACATTAAAGAGTTCCTAGATCGCGACGAGCAGAAGGATCTACTTCGACTACTAACCGCAGGTTCGGTAGACGATGGTAAATCAACACTCATCGGACGACTACTATTTGATAGCAAGAAACTATATGAGGATCAGCTAGATGCTCTAGAGCGTGATTCAAAACGCGTGGGAAATGCAGGCGAGAATATCGACTATGCACTTCTACTCGATGGATTGAAGGCGGAGCGTGAGCAGGGAATCACGATCGATGTGGCATACCGCTACTTCTCGACAAATAGCCGTAAATTCATCATCGCAGATACTCCGGGTCATGAGCAGTACACACGTAACATGATCACGGGAGGTTCGACCGCGAACCTAGCGATCATCTTGATAGATGCTCGTTCGGGTGTGATCACACAGACTCGTCGCCACACATATTTGGTGTCGCTGCTTGGAATCAAGCACGTTGCGTTGGCTGTCAACAAGATGGACTTGGTGGATTATAGCGAGGAGCGTTTCAACGAGATAGTATCGGAGTATATGGAGTTCGCCAAACCACTTGGAATTGAGGATATTACACCATTCCCACTCTCAGCCTTGATGGGTGACAATGTGGTTGAAGTATCGGAGAATATGCCTTGGTACAAGGGTCGTGCGCTGCTCGATTTCTTGGAGAATGTCGAGATTACAAACGACAGAAATTTGGACTCTTTCCGCTTCCCGGTACAATATGTATTGCGTCCAAACCTCGACTTTAGAGGTTTCTCGGGTCGTGTTGCGGCTGGCGTTGTTCGCAAAGGGGACGAGGTTATGGCGATGCCTTCGGGACGCACGTCTCGCGTGAAGGGAATCCATGTATATGAGGGGGAGAAGGAGCTGGCATTTGCTGGTGAATCTGTTACCATCACGTTGGAGGATGAGATCGACTTGTCACGTGGTGAGATGTTGGTACACCCTAAGAATCAGCCAATTGTAGATCGCTCGATTGATGCTATGTTGGTGTGGATGGATGAGGAGATGATGGATCGCTCAAAGAAATTCTACTTGAAGCAGACAACTCAGATGACTCGTGCACAGATCGATACAATTGAGTATCGTGTGGATGTGAATACGATGGAGCATAGCGAATGTAAAGCAATGTCACTCAACGAAATAGCTCGTGTCACACTATCATCAAGCAAACCACTTTTATTCGACAAATATAGCGAGAATCGTAGCTGCGGATCATTCATCTTGATCGACCCGATAACAAATAACACATCGGCCGTAGGTATGATCTTAGGGGCTTCAGATGGTGGTTCGAGATCTAACGCTATCGATGCTACACTATCTGCATCGGAGTTATGGCTTACAATGGAGCAACTGGAGAGGGTGGTTAAATCCCTAGAGCAGCAGGGAATAAATATCGCAATCAAGGAGTAAGTAATGGGTTTTCAGTTTGATAAGATACCGGTTAACACGTTAGTAGGCGCATCGTTAGGTGCATTTAATGACATATGCCGAGGTCGCAATATTGGGAAAGGGTATCGCACAAAATACCACCTCACGAAGATTGTGGCAGCTCTATTAGCTCCATTTGGATGGATTGAAAACTCAATCTACAAGCGAAAATTGGCCAATAAAGAGTTGGAGATGGAGCAAGCTCCCGTTTTCATCCTTGGCCATTGGCGTAGTGGAACGACCTATGTACATAATGTATTATCGTGCGACAAACAGTTTGGATTCACAACGACTTATCAGACGGTATTTCCAAATTTGATGCTCTTCGGGCAGCCATTTTTCAAGTGGATTATGGAGCGAGTGATGCCCAACAAACGCCCGATGGATAGCTTGGAGTTGGAGCCAGACCTGCCTCAAGAGGAGGAGTTTGCGATTCAAGGAGTGTCGAAGTGTAACTACTACAACTTCTGGATCTTCCCTCAAAACATGATGGAGTACTGCGATAAATTCCTATTGATGAACGACATAACAGCCGAGGAGCAGAGGGAGTTTGACGAGGCATTTGACAAGGTGGTACGTACATCGTTGTGGAACACAGGGGGCAAGAGATACCTATCTAAAAATCCTCCACATACGGGTCGAGTGAAGGAGCTTATTAAGCTCTATCCAAATGCGAAGTTTATCTATTTGATGCGCAATCCATACCCGGTATTTGAGTCGACACGAGGTTTTTTCACCCAGACATGTGCACCATTGAAGTTGCATGACATCTCGGATGATGAGTTGACGGCGAATTGCGTGGAGATATATAGCAAGCTATATGATAAGTATCAAGATGACAAAAAGCATATCCCCGAGGGAAATCTCATAGAGATCAAATTCGAAGATTTCGAGGCAGATGCAATCGGAGTTACTAAGCGTATTTACGAAACTCTTTCGCTCGATGGTTTTGAGGAGGCACTGCCGGCAATGGAGAGCTATGTAGGAGGGAAAAAAGGGTATAAGAAGAACAAGCATAAGTACTCACCAACAACCATTGAGACGGTCGAGAAACATTGGCGACGAGCTCTTGATGATTGGGGCTATCATCTTGAAAGAGAGTAATATATGGCTGATTTAAAAAGCAATCATAAAATAGAGTTGGCACGCGAATTTATCATGAATACGCGTGCCAATATATTTTTAACGGGCAAGGCGGGAACAGGGAAAACCACCTTTCTACGAGGCGTGGTGAGCAATCTAGGCAAGAGATCGGTGATCGCGGCTCCGACGGGTGTTGCCGCACTAAACGCGGGAGGAGTGACGCTTCACTCACTATTCCAACTCCCATTTGGCCCAAATGTTCCGGGGATGGAGCAGAGCAAAAAATTCCATAGAATCTCGAAGAGTAAGCTCTCGCTGATCCGCTCTATCGAGCTGCTGATTATCGACGAGATAAGCATGGTAAGGTGCGATGTGATGGATGCAATTGACCAGACTCTACGAAGCATAAGGTCATCGATGTTGCCCTTTGGAGGGGTTCAACTTCTGTTAATTGGGGATATCCAACAGTTGGCTCCAATCTGCAGAGATGATGAGTGGGAGCTACTTAAGGGACACTACCCTACCCCTTATTTTTTTGAATCACTCTCTCTTAAGCGTTCGCCATATATCACCATAGAGTTTGATGAGATATTTAGACAGAGCGACACAAAATTCACAGATATACTAAATGCGATTCGAGAGAATCAAGCTACGCAGCAGACTCTTGATGAGCTAAATAGGCGATACATCCCGGGATTTGACCCCGAAGATTCGGAGGATTACATAACGCTTACAACCCACAACCATACAGCTAACGCAATAAACAGCAGTAAGTTAGCAGCTCTAAACACCCCCACAAAACAATTTGAGGCGAAGGTCTCGGGGGATTTCGCGGAGTCGGCATACCCGAACGACACAACTCTGGAGCTAAAAAAAGGGGCACAGGTGTTATTCATCAAGAATGATATTTCACCTCAAAAACGCTACTACAATGGGTTGTTGGGCAATATCACAGCGATTGACGAGAAGAGTGTGACGGTACAACCCAAATCAGGAGGTGCTCCAATCACTGTTGAGTCGGTCGCATGGGAGAGCATCGAGTACACGATCAATGCCAAGAGTGGCGAGATGGAGCAGTCGATTAAAGGTACATTTTCGCAGATTCCACTCAAGTGCGCATGGGCAATTACGATCCATAAGAGTCAGGGCTTGAGCTTCGACCGCGCGGTGATCGATGCCTCAGGATCATTTGCTCATGGGCAATTATATGTGGCGCTGAGTCGCTGTCGCACCCTCGAGGGGATGGTTCTCAAGAGTCCGATTTCACCTGCAGCGATCATCGGGGATAACAACATCGAGAGCTTTAGCACATATGTCTCGAAGAACCAACCAACTCCGCAGATGTTGGAGGCCTTCAAACGTGACTACTACTGTCGCCTTTTGTGTGAAATTTTTGAGTTCGACCCTCTGCAGAGGTTACTTTGGGAGCTGATGAGCGAGATCACAGGGCCAATTTCGAGGACATATCCGAAGTTAACATCGACACTTATGGAGCTATTGGGCACATTCGAAAATAGTGTAGTTAGGGTAGGAAAGTCGTTTCAATCACAGCTAAAAAATACGATCTATGACGATGATAATTACGCTGAGAGCAGCTTCATCATGGAGCGTCTCAAAAAGTCGTCAGAGTACTTCACGCCGCGCTTAGAGGCACTGAGGACAATACTCAACCAACTGGAGTCCATCAACCCCGATTCGGCAGAGAGCAGACGGCGAATAAAAGATTTGACAGCTCGATTGAAGCGCCATATAACACTTATGTTCAACGCATTAGAGCTATGTGACGAGGGGTTTTCGCTCGAAAAATATCAACAAGCGCGAGCCAATTTAATAGCGCTCGAAAGCATGGATTCAGCGGATAAATCATCCAAAAAGGAGACGACACAACTAAGGAGCGAAGTGCCAGATGATATGACACACGAGGAACTATACAAAACCCTTGCAGCGTGGCGTTTGGAGGAGGCTAAGGAGCTAAAGGTTAGAGCATTTCAGATACTAACCAATCGCACATTAATGCACATTCAAGGGGAGCTTCCAACGACCCAAAAAGAGCTCGCACTTATAGTGGGAATGGGCAAGGTAAAGATGAAAAAATATTCTGATCAGATCATCGAAATAGTCAAAGATTATTGTTTCAACAACAATATTGATGTAAAACGATAGGTAAAACAGCAAGTTTGTTTAGAAAAAAACTTAATTATACGAAAATAAAAGTAACTTTGCAGCGTTACTCATATAATATAAATAGGTACTACCCGTAACACGAAACAAATAAATAAAATAATTAAATATGGCAACAAATTTTAAAAGTCTCTCGGTTTTATTACTTAGTGCGTTAGCTTTTGTAGGCTGCGCAGAGCAGCAGCAACAACAGAGTGCTCCTCCAGCTGCGGAGTACAATATGCTCACAATCGCGATTGGTGATTGCGATATTGTACGTCAAGCATCTGCGACGATCCGAGGTCGTCAGGATGTCGATGTCTATCCTCAGGTTGGCGGTGTGTTGACTAAATTATTGGTAGAGGAGGGTGATCTAGTGCGCAAAGGTGAGACGATGTTCGTAATCGACCAGATCCCATATCGCGCTGCATTGGCAACGGCCGAGGCAAATGTTGCAAGCGCCGAGGCATCTTTGGCTACAGCAAAATTAACTTTGGATAGCAAGGCGAAGCTCTTTGAGGCGAAGGTTATCTCAGAGTTTGATTATCAGACTGCTAAAAACACATTGTTGGTGGCTCAAGCTCAGCTATCTCAGGCAGAGGCACAGCTGCTCAACGCCAAGAACAACCTCTCATACACAACTGTCAAGAGCCCTGTGGATGGTACAATCGGAACTCTCCCATATCGTGAGGGTGCTTTGGTTAGCTCTTCGATCCAAACTCCACTTACCACAGTCTCTGACAACTCGTCAATGTATGTATACTTCTCAATGACAGAGAGTGACTTCTTGAATGTTAAGCGCGACTTCGGATCACGTAAGGCTGTTATGGATATCGCTCCACAGGTAGCACTTCAGCTAAGCGACGGCTCGATGTATGACCAGATGGGTAGCATCAACTCTATGAGTGGAGTCATCGATCGTTCGACAGGTACAATCTCGCTCCGTGCAGATTTCGAGAACCCAGATAGATTGCTTCACAGTGGAGCATCGGGCAACATCGTGATCAACACAAAGCGCGATAGCGTAATTATAATCCCACAAGCTGCCACATTCGAGGTTCAGGACAAGGTGTTTGTCTACAAAGCTGTTGAAGGAGTGGCAAAGTCAGCGATGGTAAAGGTGACGAAGGTGAGTGGCGGAAAGGATTTCATTGTCGAGAGCGGATTGTCTGTTGGGGATCAAATCGTAGCGGAGGGTGTAGGACTTCTTCGTGAGGGTACACCAATCAAGGCTAAGGGTGCAGCAGCGCCTGCAACAACGCCAGCGGAGCAGAGTGTAGAATAAAAGTTAAGAAGAAGCAATGGATTTAAAACAATTTATAGTACGTCCCGTACTCTCGTCTGTCATCTCGATTATCATTGTGGTGATGGGATTGATAAGTCTAGTGAACTTACCAATTGAGCAGTACCCCGACATCGCACCACCAACAATTCAGGTCTCTACGACATATTATGGAGCGAGTGCTGAGACTATCCTCAATAGCGTTATCGCTCCATTGGAGGAGTCGATCAATGGTGTGGAGGATATGACATATATGACCTCTAAGGCTACAAACTCTGGTTCGGCCGATATTAGCGTCTACTTCAAACAGGGAACTGATCCAGATATGGCCTCGGTCAATGTTCAGAACCGTGTTACAAAGGCGATGGGAGATCTTCCGGCAGAGGTTACAAGCGTGGGAGTGACAACATCGAAGCGACAGAATAGTATGTTGCAGGTGTTGGCTATCCACAGCCCGAACAACACATACGACCAGAATTTCTTGTCGAACTACCTGATGATCAACCTTGAGCCACAGATACTACGTGTGAATGGAGTTGGTGAGGTGAATGTTTTGGGAAGTTCGTATAGTATGCGTATATGGATGAAGCCCGATGTCATGGCGCAATATAGCTTGGTTCCAAGTGATATTACGGCGGTTCTTGCAGAGCAAAATATCGAGGCTGCGACAGGATCGTTTGGTGAGAATTCGAGCGAGACATTCCAATATACGATGAAGTACACGGGACGTTTGATGACCGAGGAGGAGTTTAACGATATCGTGATTCGTTCATCGAGCGATGGTGAGGTACTTCGCCTAAAAGATGTAGCACGTGTTGAGTTTGGCGGTGATTCGTATGCCTTTAATAGTCAGCTGAATAGCCACAACAACTCGATGTGTATCATCTATCAGACAGCAGGATCAAACGCAACATCTATCAACTTGCAGATCGATGCACTCATCGAGCAGGCGCGCAAAGATCTTCCCAACGATGTGGAGATCACACAGATCATGAGCTCGAATGACTTCTTGTTCGCCTCGATCCACGAGGTTATCAAGACCCTATTCGAGGCGATCTTATTGGTGACACTTGTCGTATATATCTTCTTGCAAGATTTCCGCTCTACTATTATCCCAATTGTGGGTATCTTCGTCTCGTTGATCGGAACATTCGCCTTTATGATGGTGATCGGGTTCTCGTTGAACCTTATCACTCTATTTGCCTTGATTCTGGTGATTGGAACGGTGGTGGATGACGCCATAGTGGTGGTGGAGGCTGTGCAGGCTCGATTTGAGGCTGGCTATACTAGCTCATATAAAGCGAGTATCGATGCGATGAAGGGTCTCTCTTCAGCGATCTTCTCCACTTCACTTGTCTTTATGGTGGTATTTATTCCGGTGTCGTTTATGGGTGGTACTTCGGGAACGTTCTACAAGCAGTTTGGTCTTACGATGGCTGTAGCGGTGGGTATCTCGATGGTCAACGCCTTGACGCTGAGTCCGGCACTATGTGCTTTGCTGCTCAAACCTCATATCAATGAGGCGGGTGAGGCGAGACTCAACTTCTCGGCACGATTCCGTATGGCATTCAACACCGTTATGGATACAGTCGTGAAGCGTTACAGCACCATTGTAATGACCTTCATCAGACACAAATGGTTGCCTTGGATGACACTTGTAGCATCGATTGCTGTTTTGATGGTACTTATGAACAATACCAAAACCGGCCTTGTGCCAGATGAGGATCAGGGAATCTTGATGATCAATATCAATGCAGCTCCGGGTAGCTCGCTCGCCACAACATCGGATATCGTAGCATGTATCTCGGAGCGTATCGAGACTATCCCAGAGGTTCGTGACGTATCGAGCGTTGCAGGATATGGATTGCTCTCGGGACAGGGATCTTCATATGGTTTTATGTTTGTGAAGCTCCTCGATTGGGAGGAGCGCGAAGGTGAGGGGCAGGATGTGAACTCTATCATCCAGAAGATCTACCAACTTACATACGATATCAAGGATGCACAGATCTTCGCGATGTCACCGGGAATGATCCCGGGATATGGAGTGGGTAATGCCCTTGAGATGTACTCTCAGGATAAGAAGGGTGTTGATGTTAATGAGTTCTTCACGACAACACAACAATACCTAGCAGCGTTGAACCAACGCCCAGAGATCGCAATGGCATACTCAACATTTAATGTCAACTTCCCACAGTGGGAGGTAAGTGTAGATGCTGCGATGTGTAAGCGTGCAGGAGTCTCTCCGAGCACAGTACTAAGCACACTCTCAGCATATTATGGAAGTCAATATGTTTCGAACATCAACCGCTTTAGCAAGGTCTATCGTGTGATGATCCAAGCAGATCCAGAGTATCGTGTCGACGAAAATACATTGAAGAATACATTCGTTAGGATGGATAATGGTGAGATGTCACCACTAAGCCAGTTTGTCACTTTGAAGAGAGTCTATGGAGCAGATGCCTTGTCGCGTTTCAACCTCTACACCTCGATTCAGGTCAATGCAATGGCTAACGAAGGGTTCTCTACGGGAGATGCAATAAAGGCGGTCAACGAGGTGGCAGAAACCTCTCTACCTCAGGGATTTGGTATCGACTTTGGAGGTATCACACGTGAGGAGAGCGAGACAGCTGGTGGTAGCGGAACAGCGCTGATCTTTGGAATCTGTTTCCTTATGATCTACTTGATCCTAAGTGCGCTTTACGAGAGTTATATCCTGCCGCTTGCCGTGATTCTATCGATTCCATTTGGTCTTATGGGTAGCTTTATCTTTGCACAGATCTTTGGTCTTGACAACAATATCTATCTACAGACGGGACTTATCATGTTGATCGGACTGCTCTCAAAGACAGCTATCTTGATCACGGAGTATGCATCGGCACGTCGTGCATCGGGAATGTCGATTGTGGCTGCTGCGGTAAGTGCGGCGAAGGCTCGTTTCCGCGCTATCTTGATGACTGCACTCTCGATGATCTTCGGATTGTTGCCACTTATGATGTCTACGGGAGTGGGTGCAAATGGTAATAGATCGTTGGCTTCGGGAACTGTCGGAGGTATGATCATCGGAACGTTGGCGTTGATGTTTATCACCCCATCATTCTTTATCTTCTTCCAGTGGTTGCAGGAGAAGATCTCACCTGCATCTTCGGCTGTTGTGATCGACGAGATTGAGGGTAGTGCATTGAATAGTGATGAGAAACAGGCACTTAAGGAGTTAGAGTAGATAAAGCAAAAAGAGAAAAGATTATGAAAAAAGAGATTTTAGTCCTCACAGTTGCTCTATCGCTCACGCTGAGCAGCTGCGGACTCTATAGCAAATACGAACAGACTACGGAGGTTGACAGCAACCTCTATGGTGATGTGGCGCAACCAAACGAAGTTGCAGATTCGCTCACGTTGGGTAACCTATCGTGGCGCGAGGTATTCACCGACACTAAGCTCCAGAGTCTCATCGAGCAGGGACTTGATAATAATACGGACCTTCAAACTGCCCTACTCAATGTAGAGGCAGCGAAGGCGTCGTTGACAGCATCGCGCCTTGCTTACCTTCCATCGGTTGCTCTGAATTCGGAGGGTACTATATCGGGGCTGATGTCGGGAGGTGAGGCTTCAAAGGCTCACACTTCAGTGGTTGCGTTGTCTTGGGAGATCGATATCTTTGGTAAATTGACCAACCAGAAGTTACAATCTAAGATGCTCTTCGAGCAGCAGTTGCATATCGTTCAAGCGGTTCAATCTCAGGTTGTTTCGAGCATAGCTACGCTCTACTACACCCTAGCGATGTTGGATGAGCAGATCGCTATCGCAACAGCAACGGAGCAGAGTTGGGCCGAGAGTATCGATGCAGCGAGAGTTATGATGGAGGCTGGTATGATGAATGAGGCTGGTTTGGCACAGATGGAGGCTAGCTACCTCTCTGTTAAGAGCGCGGTGATCGATTTGGAGGTTGCTCGCAAAAAGAGCGAGAATACGCTTTGCAGCCTACTTGCCACGTCACCTCAATCTATCACGACAAATACTCTTGAGGATATCGTAATTCCAGAGAGTATCGAGATGGGCATACCTATGCAGATGCTCTCGTCTCGCCCAGATGTGATGGCGGCTGAGTCGGCACTTGCAGCGTCGTTCTATTCGCGCAATGTTGCACGTTCATCGTTCTATCCATCGATCACTCTTACGGGAGCAGGTGGCTGGACAAATGAGCTAGGAAGTATCATCTCGAATCCAGCACAGGCGGTATATAGCATTGTGGGAGAGCTTGTTCAACCGATCTTCACACGCGGATTGAATCGTGCTCAACTGGTTGCTGCAAAGGCTCAGATGGAGCAGAGCAGATTGGCTTTTGAGCAGACGCTGATTGATTCGGGAATTGAGGTCAATAACGCATTGACAGATATGATGAGCACAAAGGCTAAATCGACACTCTACACCTCACAGGTAGAGAGGTTGGAGGTTGCAGCGAGCAGCACGGCGCTGATGATGAAGCACGGAAGCACAACATACCTAGAGGTGTTGACCGCTCAACAGACACTCTATAACTCAGAGCTACAATTGGTGAGCAACCGATTTGACCAAATGCAGAGCATGATTACGCTATATAGAGCATTGGGCGGCGGCCGCCTATAGAAGAAGCCGTATAAAAAGTCATTTTTTGCACTTCCCTCGAGCCTGAAATGCTCACGTACCTTAAGTACGCTGCGCTTTCAGCCCCTTCACGAAGCCCAAAAACTGCTCTTTTTATACAACTACTACAAAAAGAAGAAGAGACTGTTCAACCTTTCGTTTTGGACAGTCTCTTCTTCTTTTTGTACGATTGACTACGCCTCGCCAAAGAGCGCGTTGACGAAATCTCGTCGGTCAAATATCTGCAATTGGTCTATCCCCTCACCTACTCCGATATATCGCACAGGAATGTGGAATTGATCGCTTATTCCGATCACAACACCACCCTTTGCCGTTCCATCTAACTTTGTGACAGTGAGCGAGGTGACCTGAGTCGCTTGAGTGAACTGCTTCGCCTGCTCAAACGCATTCTGCCCCGTTGATCCATCCAATACCAACATAACCTCGTGCGGTGCGTCGGGGATAACCTTGGCCATCACATTGCGGATTTTCGTGAGCTCATTCATAAGGCCAATCTTATTGTGAAGTCGCCCTGCTGTATCGATCAACACTACATCCGCCCCATTCGCAACGGCCGAACTCAACGTATCAAAAGCTACCGATGCGGGATCAGACCCCATCTCTTGGCGAACCATCGTCGCACCTGCTCTATCAGCCCACACACCCAATTGATCGATCGCTGCGGCACGGAATGTATCCGCTGCACCGATATATACCTTATGGCCACATGAGGTGAGTTTCGCAGCGAGTTTTCCTATAGTTGTAGTCTTACCCACACCATTTACACCCACCACCATCAGCACGTATGGCATACCCGATTTCACCTCTATTCCGAAATTATCGGTCGATGTGCTCGCCTGCTCTAGTAGGTTCGAGATCTCATCACGAAGAATTGAATTAAGCTCCGATGAGCCGATATATTTATCCTTAGCTACGCGTTTCTCGATATTCTCGATAATCTTAACTGTTGTCTCAACACCCACATCAGAGGTTATAAGTACCTCCTCCAGATCATCGAGCAGATCGGCATCGACAGTCGATCGACCCGCTACGGCGCGTGCCAACTTATCGAATATTCCACTCTTAGTTTTTGCTAATCCCTGTTCGAGATCATCCTTTGGAGCCTCCTGTGACCTCTCCTCTACCGGTTGGTCATTTTGCGGCTTGCGCTTGAATAGATCAAAAAATCCCATACTATCAAATATTAATATATCGACAAAGATACAAAGAATTAACGAAGAATCGTAAAAAATCGCTATATTTGTCCACTATGCAAGATGTTAGACTAGATAAATACCTATGGGCTGTAAGGCTTTACAAGACCCGGAGCGATGCCGCTGAGGCCATTCGCACAAATCGTGTGCTCGTAAATGGCGCATATTGCAAACCATCGCGCGATGCGAAGATAGGCGATGTGATAACGCTCAAAAAGACATTAGTAAGTTACACATACAAAGTGTTGGATCTGGTGAGCAACCGCCAACCTGCCAAAAATGTGGAGCAATATATCCTCAATATGACTCCCGAAGAGGAGCTCGCAAAGCTCAATATCCCACGCGAAACAATATTCGTTATGCGTGACCGAGGAACGGGAAGACCAACAAAACGAGACCGTCGACAGATCGATGGGCTTATGGAGGGGATGAGTTATGATGAGGAAGACATATAAAAAAAGCTGTATAAAAAGGCATTTTTTTTTGCACTTCCCTTGTGTCTGAAATGCTCACGTACCTAAGTACGCTGCGCTTTCAACCACTTCACGAAGCCCAAAAACTGCTCTTTTTATACAACTTTTACAACAGAAGAGTCCGACTAACAAGTCCCCTCAACACAGAGAGTGAATTCTAAGACTACTGAATTCCCAACTTAGCCTTAACATCATTTGTGATATCAACAACCAATGTTGGGCTGAAATATGCAACGCCACCCGCTGCCTCATCATAAACAACCTCATATCCGCCTGCCTCAGCAACGCTGTTGATAGCCTCGCGAACCTTAGTCAAGATTGGCTCGATCAACTGATTCTGCTTAACCTGCAACTCCTGTGTAGCGCTCTGCTCAAACTGCTGCATACGTTGGTTCAAATCCTGCATCTCCTTCTCCTTCATTGCGCGGATTGAATCATTCATTGTTGCAGCACTATTCTGATACTCAACAAGTTTGTTGTTCAACTCAACCTGCATAGTCTCCAAATTCTCCGCTGCATCCTTGCGCAACGCCTCCAACTCAGTCTGCATTGCTGTTGTCTCTGGCATAGCCACAACTACCGCCTGCGAATTGATACGTCCTGATTTCTGTGCCGACAACTGAAGAGTTGTCATTGTCAACGCCATAAGTAGCGCAACTCGTAAAATGTTTTTCATCTCTTTATTTATTTATTGTTTTGTTATTGTCTCAATGCATCTATAACACCCTGCGTATGGTTAACCTCAGATGAGCCATACAACAACGATGGATTGGATGATTCATCAATCACGATATCTGCCCCAACACCCTTTGCATACGCCTCAATAGCTGAGAATACACGCTCCTGAATTGGTGTGATCAACGCCAATCGTCGCTTCATAATGGTGCCATCCTTCGCAAAATACTCCTCTTGGAACTGTGTTGCTGCACTCTCCATTGCCAATATCTCAGCCTCGCGCACCTGACGTGTAGATGCGTTGTATGCCGCTTTATGCTGCACATAATAGTTATAAAGTGCCTCAACCTCCGCAAACTTTGCGTCGACCTGCGCCTGATAATCCTTACTCAACTGATCAACCTCCGCCAGTGCACTATTATAGGTATCTAACGACTTAAAGATCTTCTCACTATCAACAATTATAACACTCTGTGCCGAGGCAAAAGTGGTCGCCACAAACACTGCTACTATCAAAAAAAGGTATCTCATAATCCAATCTTTTTAAATTATAAATATATCAACTAAAACTGCTGTCCCATCACAAAGTGGAAGTGACTTCCACTCTTGCTAGTGTCGCCTGTTGCCCTATCAAATCCATATGCCCAATCGATTCCCAACATTCCTACGATCGGAAGGTAAATACGTACTCCGAATCCTGCCGAACGTTTGATATTGAACGGAGAGAAATCTCGCCATGACGAGAATCCATTACCTCCCTCCAAGAATCCCAGAACATAGATCTGTGACGATGGCTCCAAAATAATTGGGTAACGAAGCTCCATAGTATATTTGTTATACGCATTTGAGTAATCCGAAGATGGATCCAATGCACCATCCTCGTAACCACGTACCGAGATGATATCCATTCCCCAATATGTATAACCCGACATTCCATCTCCTCCGACCTCGAAGCGCTCAAATGGTGATGTCTTATACTCGTTATAACTTCCCAAGTATCCCATGTTAGCACGCAACATCAATACCAAATTTGAATTTGACAAGAAACTTTGATACCACTCCATATCAAATAACCACTTATGGAACTCAATAAAGCGATATCTATCCTGATCCGACATATTCTCATCCGAATAATCCTTACCATCAAATAGCGAATATGGAGGAGTTATCTGCAACGAAGCATTGAATTTGGATCCGCGACGTGGATAGAGCGGCTGATCGACTGAGTTACGAGAGAATACAGCCTTCAACGAGAGGATATTTGCATCTCCATTAGCCATCACAAAAGAGCTCCACTCCTTCAACATATAGCGACTATATGACGCCTCACCATAGATCGAGAAGTATGGATCCGGCCATGAAAGTCTCTTTCCAAATCCTGCCGAGACTCCAAATGTACGGAAGTACATCGTACTCTCCTGCCATGCATAATATGCATCATTTTGATCCGAATAGTGAACCGTTGTCATAAAGGAGTTTGGTCTCTTACCTCCCAACCAAGGGTCGGTAAAGCTCGCTGCCAACGATTTATAATATGTACCATTGGATTGCGCTTGGATCGAGAGCTTCTGATTCTTACCCATCGGGTATGGGCGCCATGCACCCGATTTGAAGCTATCTCCAATACTTACATTGTTGAGTGTCACACCGACAGAACCGACGAAACTTCCATTTCCCCATCCTCCAGATACACTAAATTGGTCACTCGCCTGCTCCTCCAAAGCCCAACCGACATCGACCAACGAATTAGAGACTGGCTGGATATCTGGCATGATAGCCTCCGGGTTGAAGTGTCCCATAGATCCCAACGTGCGGATGGTCTGCATCAAGAGTGATCTATTGTACAACTCACCCGGGCGTGTATAGACCTCGCGACGGATAACCTCGTCGTCGACACGCAGATTTCCCGATATATTTACTTTGTTGATTGTAAATGGCTTACCCTCGAATATCTTAAGCTCCAAGTCGATAGAGTCACGCCCTATGATCACCTCCGCCGGGTCGATCTGCGACATTAGGTATCCATCATTTTGGTACAACGACAAGATCGACATCTCCTCTGGGTTGGCATCTTTTCCCACTCCCAAACGTTTGTACATAGATTTTTTGTCGTATGTATCTCCCGGCGAGACTGCGAACATACGCTCCAACTGCTCCGTCTCATACTTCGAGTTTCCGATCCACGTGATATTACGTATATAATATTTGTTACCCTCCGAGACTTTGATCCTGATTCCCATCGTCTCCTCATCGATATCGTAGATCGAGTCGCCGAGGATAGTTGCATTACGATAACCCTTCGAGTTGTAGTAATCTATCAGATTTATCTTATCCTCCTCATAATCAGCCTCCTTAAACTTGCGGCTCTTGAAGAAATTTATGCTCTTTTGGTGGGTCTTTTTAAATGATGATCGCAACTTTTTATCTGATATATTTTCATTGCCCTCAAAGACAATCTCCCCGATCTTCACCCTGCTCTTGCGATCCACTGCAAAGGTGACGTTAACCATATTTTTTGCTATGGTGTCATTCTCGATTCTCACATCGATATCCGCATTTCTAAAGCCTTTATCTGCCAAGAAATCCTTTATAACACCCTTATTCTTCGTGATCACATAATCCGACAACTCACTATTACGCTTGAGCTTCATCTTATCCGTAAGATCTGTGGTATGTCCCTTTGGCAGCCCCGTTACCGCCCAGTTGAATACACGTGGTCGCTCCTGCAAGATAAGATCAAGCGTCACATCATCCCCCTCAATCAAGACTCCAACCTCCACATCCGAGAATCGCCCTGTTGCCCACATACGTTCGATGGCTGTAGCGACAAATGGACTTGGCAGCGTGATTGAATCTCCTACATTAAGGCCTGCTGACGAACTTAATATTTTGTTATCCAAGAGCTTAACTCCATGAACTTCAATATCTTTAATACGATATCGTTTGGGTTCAACCCCATCTAAAACCTCGGCATCGGAGTACAATGACTCCATCTCTTCAACCTCTTCTACTTCGACAGCAAACGCTGCTCCACAGATGCAAAGCAACGATAACGCCACAAAAATATGTTTAAACCACCTACTCAGTACTATCACGTCTTATCTATTTTTCGTTCTCATTAATCACTCCAAAACGTCTATCTCGCTGGCCATAGACCCTCATTGCCTCATCAAACTCCTCAGCTCCGAAATCTGGCCACAACACCTCAGGGAAGTAAAACTCCGCATAAGATGCCTGCCACATCATAAAATTACTTAACCTGCTCTCGCCACTTGTACGGATAATAAGATCCGGATCTGGCATCGTTGCCGTATCCAAAGCATCACTTATCATCTGCTCCGTGATATGGGCCGCCTCAATCTCGCCACTCGCCACCCTTGTTGCTATTTGGGTGACAGCACGTCGGATCTCATCGCGTGACGAATAGTTGAGCGCCACCTGAAGTGTCAATCTCTCCCCAAGGGCTGTTCGCTCTTCGGCGCTAGCCATCTTCTGCTGCATCTCGCAACTAAATTTGGCACGATCACCAATAAAAAGCATCCTCACCCCATTCTGCTGCAACTCAGGCACTTCCGCTGTTATACAACGAGCCAAGAGCTCCATCAAAGCCTCTACCTCAGAATCCGGACGTCCCCAATTCTCGGTCGAGAAAGCATATAACGTAAGGCACTCAACACCGCATCGAATAGCTGATTTAATAGCCATTCGAACCGATTCAACACCTTGAATATGACCCTCCGCACGATCCAGCCCACGAGCCTGCGCCCATCGACCATTACCATCCATAATGATGGCTACACTGCGAGGAATTTTAGCTAATTTCTCCATACCAATTTGCAAATGTACAAAAATAGAGTGATATGCACAATTTTAGACCACTTATTTTACCCTCGAAATCAACTCTAATGCACTAATCACGCAGGTCTACTCCCCACATCATCTTATCTCTTAACGTTTGATAGAATGATATATTGCGATTTAACCCCAAATAAAATTTTGATTCTGCCTTTTGCAAAACAACCTCCGACTCCGCTCCAATCGGAAAAATTCTGTTATCGATCGAGATCACGGCATCACCCTCTCGCATCCTGATGCTTAGATCCACAACGCTCTTATCGGGCAGAGCAACGGGGCGCATCGTGATGTTGTGTGGCGCCAAAGGCGAGACGATAAAACATCCGCAATGTGGCGAAATAACTGGTCCTCCAACACTTAACGAATAGGCCGTAGAGCCTGTCGGAGTCGAGACAATCACCCCATCACCATGATAGGTCGCAATTAGCTCGCCATCAACTCTAGTCTCGACAGCGATCATCGAAGCTCCCTTTCGCTGAACAGCGAACTCATTGACCGCCGTAAGCCACTCCCCTCCCGAGAAATCGCCCTTCACCGCCAACATAACACGGCTCTCGACCCTCAATTTGTTCTGCTCCAGATTCTCGAATAGCTCCGAGATGCCACTTCGAGAGACACACGTGAGGAATCCCAGACGCCCCGAGTTGATACCGACAACGATAATCTTACGCCCCGAAAGTCGATGTACACCCTCCAAAAGCGTTCCATCCCCTCCGTAACAGATCATCACCGCATCTTCGGGCTGATCCCCCACATCGTTGCCATAGATCATATCGGGCGAAAAACTGATCCCCAATATCTCCTCTAATATCGGTACAAACTCCTCATTTACCGAGTATTGGAAACCTCGAAGTTCTATCTCTGTAAATAATAATCTAAGATCTGCCGCAACATGTGAGACACGAGATCGAGAAAAAAGGATTATTTTCATCTGTTATTCGCTTTTTTTCTGTAATTTTACCGCAAATATAATAAATATTATGACAAAGTTAAGTGTAAATATCAATAAGATAGCTGTTGTACGCAATTCTCGTGGCGCAAATATGCCTAATGTAGCACAGGCAGCCCTAGATATCGAGCGTTTTGGCGCAGATGGAATCACGGTTCACCCTCGTCCCGATGCTCGCCACATTCGTTATGATGATGTCTATGAACTCAAAAAGATACTCCGCACGGAGCTAAATGTAGAGGGTAATCCGACCGATGATTTTATCCAAATGGTATTGGATGTTGTTCCAGCACAGGTCACTTTGGTGCCCGATGCTCCGGGTGCTATTACCTCAAATGCTGGTTGGGAGACGATCAAAAATCACGATTTCTTGGTCGAGGTCACTAAGCGCTTTCACTCAAAAGGTATTCGAGTTTCGATATTTGTCGACCCAATTCCAGAGATGGTCGAGGGGGCTAAAGCGGTTGGGGCTGATCGCGTAGAGCTATATACCGAAGGGTATGCAGCTGCTTATTCGACAGATAGAGAGGCAGCCATCGCACCATACGTCACAGCGGCCCTCAAAGCCAAAGAGTTGGGACTAGGGCTCAATGCAGGTCACGATCTGAGTCTCGAAAATCTGAGATATTTCGTGGAGCAAATTCCTCATACAGATGAGGTATCGATCGGTCACGCACTGATCTGCGATGCACTATATATGGGACTCGAGAATGTCGTTGGGCTCTACCAGCGCGAACTTCAAAAATAGACTAAATGATTGATAATAAAGAGGCTATATCACTGCCAATATTTGAGCGCATCAGCAAAATAGTAGATCGCATGGGGGTCGAGGCATATGTCGTCGGCGGGTATGTTCGCGACTTCTATCTTGCTCGTCCCTGCACCGATATCGATGTGGTGGTGGTGGGTAGCGGTGTGAAGGTTGCCGAGGAGTTGGGGCGAGAGCTGCATACTAAGGTCTCGATATTCAAGCGATTTGGAACTGCGATGCTCCATGCCGACAACCTCGAAGTGGAGTTTGTCGGGGCACGAAAAGAGTCATACACCCCCGATTCCCGAAAGCCTGCGGTCGAGGAGGGGACTCTAAACGATGATCAGCTACGTCGAGACTTCACGATAAATGCGATGGCGTGGTCACTCAATGGCGCAACATTCGGGGAGTTGGTCGACCCATTTGATGGGATTTTCGACCTCGAAGATTGTATTATCAAGACCCCGTGTGACCCCGATATCACCTTCTCAGATGATCCGCTTCGCATGATGCGCGCCGTGAGATTCGCCACTCAATTGGGCTTTGATATTGAGGATGAAACCTTTGAGGCGATAAAGAGAAATGCGCACCGCATAGAGATCGTATCGGGCGAACGTATCCTTCTGGAACTCAACAAGATCATAATGTCGCCAGTGCCATCGATCGGGTTTAACCTGCTCCAAATCACGGGGCTGCTGAAGCTAATATTCCCCGAGATGTCATCGCTTGCCGGAGTGGATAAGGTGGGTAAACATGCCCATAAAGATAATTTGGTTCACACATTGATGGTGCTCGATAATGTCGCTCGCAAGTCGGATGATTTGTATCTACGTTGGGCGGCAATCATGCACGATATCGCCAAACCCCAGACAAAGGCGTATGATCCGAAGATCGGGTGGACCTTTCATGGCCATGAGGTTTTGGGGTCAAAGATGATTTTCCCTCTATTTCGCCGTTTGAAATTGCCATTGGGAGAGCCTCGTAAATTTGTGCAGAAGTTGGTATTCCTGCACCTTCGACCTATCTCGCTCACTCAGGAGATCGTGACTGACTCGGCTGTTCGCAGATTGTTATTTGAAGCTGGAGATGATATTGATGCCCTGATGACGCTATGCGAGGCTGATATAACATCGGGTATAGAGTCCAAAGTTAAACGCTATCTCGCTAATTTCGAGCTAGTTAGAAAGAAGATGCACGAACTAGAGGAGCGCGATCGCATCCGTAACTTCCAACCACCCATCACCGGAGAGATCATCATGCAACGATACGACATCCCACCATGCAACACCATTGGCGAGATCAAAGAGAAGATCAAAAATGCGATTCTTGACGGCACCATACCCAACGAATATGATGCCGCCTACGCACTTATGGAAAAATTAGCCGCAGAGGTTGGACTTAAACCCCGCGAATAACCCTATAACGTAAAGACATCATCGAGTTGCACGACATCTTTGCCCTCGATTTTAAGGCTACACGTTGCACCTTCACCAACACTAACACCCTCTATAACAATAATTTGCGAGCCATACGGTTCTATTGGAGCAACCGCAACTTGCGCAATCTGCTCACCATCGACCACAACAGAGAGCGTAGACTCCTCGGAGCTATGCAGCCCGAAGTTCTCGACCACAACACTCATCGTAGAGCCACTCATCGTAGGTTTTCGTGTCGAGAGGATTGCCGGTTCGAAGTTGACATTAGGGTTGCGAGCATAGCCATATGCCAACCCACCATCTGTGAATCGCCCCATTAACTTCGGTGCGAATTCGCTATCTGGAATCACATAACCGCGTGTGTTGAAGGTCAGGATCAGATCCGCACCATCCACCTGCGAACTCTGCACCTCGCAACCTCGGCCGTAATTAATATCCGAAGAACAACCAAAACGTAGAGTCTTGATATCTAAATCATTACAAGGATCAAACCCCTCTTCTGCTTTAACTCTCACCGCAATACTCTTCATGCGAGGTGTGGTCTGCTCACTCTCGATATCCATCAAAAGCCCCTTGTTGAGAGGTATCATGATATTTTTCGAACTATGGTGATCTCTCGACAAATCGCTCCTTTTCACTGTATCACACACTGCAAAATTCGCTTGGATTGCGCGGCCATGACGATCTTGAAAAACCTTAATACGCTCAAATTTATACCAATCCTCGACCCTTCCATCTTCGTGGAAAGCGATCCCCGGAGTATACCCCTCACCCGTATCCTCGACCCAGTTCACGCCATCTTTCGATCGCATATAATAGGCTACACGACCCAACCAATCATTGACAATCAAGTGATATTGAACATTATCGCGCCACAAGACAGGATCTTCGAAACGCCCCTCTCGCTTTGGGTAGACACTCTCATTGGTGATTTGGCAGAAGTCGCTCACTCCCGTCTGACTAACCCAGATTCCTCCTCCACGACACACCATCAATTGCGATCCATCAACTCGTCTCGAAAGCGACAGATTAGACATACCCTCGATCACCTCTCGATCGCGAGTGTCATATGGGAAGGGTTGCAGAGCCCAAGGGCCCGACATACTCTTCATGGTATAGAGATGGGGCTGCCACTTAATCGATGCCACAAGACCATATGTGCCATCTGCCATCTGGTAAACCTCGGGATTATGGCCAAATCCAATCATGTCGGAGGTCTCATATGGCCCCTCCAACCTCTCCGACACCGTGTGGAAGATCACCGAGTTTGACCAATTCATATGCCCCTTTGGTGAGTTTTCGAACCATCCGCATAGCACCAGATTATACCTCTCCCCGTCATAGATGACGTTTCCGCCCCAATACGATATCAAATCATCCTCGATTCCATTATCCACCAAACGCGGCTTCACACACTCTGCGCCCCACACATTAGAGGACAACACATCACCCTTCATCGGCATAAAACGATCCATAAAACGACCGCCCTCGACAAGTCCCTCCCACTCTGCAGGACGCTCACGCTCAACATCTTCCGCTATTGCTGCTCCTACACACAACAGTGATAGCAACGTACAAATTACCCTTTTCATTTAGTTTTAGTTTTGGTTTGACGTAAAGATACAAATTTACCAACAAAAGTCAAAAAAGGCGCACCAATCTTTCGAATGGTACGCCTTAATTTACGTTATCAACTCCTACTTAACCTCACCCTTAGCAGTGTGCGATGTCTTGTTAACAGTTCTAAATCCACGGATTGACTGCCAATCATATGAGTCATAATGGTGAGTTAGACCCCAACGCAAGATCTCCGTTGGCTCTTTCTCGACATCTGCCGTGCGGTTCAAACCAATCGCGTGCGATGCCCCCGGAATTACAGACATAATCTCGAAGTTAATTCCATCTGGCGACCACTGAATAGTATTCTTCTCTGGTCCATCAGTTGTGATAAGAGCTGCAATACCTCCATTATAATTCCATACACAGATCTCGTGTCCTGAGTTACTGATTGGGTTATACTCCGACTTCACGTAAGGTCCTAGTGGATTATCCGCGATAGCCACTCCATGCTTGATCTCGCGACCTCCCCATGTGATATCCTCGCCCATGCGCTCTCCCTTGTAATAGAGGTAGAACTTACCGTTATATGGCAAAATACATGGATCATGAGTCTTGTGAGAGTCAAAATCTCCCTTCTTCTTAACCTTAAAACGATTATCCTCAGTACCTAGCCACTCACCTGTGTTGGCCGATGGAGAGATGATCGGGCCATCACTCTTATGCCAAGGTCCACGAATATTGTCTGCCCAAGCGATTGCCACCTCCTCAATAACGCGTACTGAGTATGGATTTGCAACTACCTGATAGCAAAGATAGTACTTATCCTCCCACTTCATTATCTCTGTGGTATATACCGAACGCTCGTCATAAGCGCCCTTCTCGCCACGTCCTACAGCCATACCCTCCTCTTTCCATGTGATACCATCCTTCGATGTCGCGTACCAGATATCGCAACGATCCCATGGGAATACCTTATCCTTGGAGATGTCACCCGCAAAGCCATCAGTCTTACCCGTGCTTCGTGTGTACCAACAATAGTACAAGCCATCTTCCATTATAATTGCACTCGGATCACGACGTACAACACCCACCTCTGGGGCGAAATCACCCTTCAACTCATACTCCTCGAACTCGATAAACCAACTATTATCAAGATCCGTTGGCCACTCCATTGCGCGTTGCATCGCTGCGCTCAACTTATTGCCCTCCGGTACTCCGTAGAATGCCGCTAACTCCTTGTCGTAATCGACACTCTTGTCACAACTCGCATCGCTCTGGCAACTTGGCGCTGTGTTGCAGCATGATGCGGAGAGAGCTCCAACGGCTGCGCATATCAACAATTTTTTAATCATTTTTTTGTAGTATTAGGTTAATTTTATTATATGTTAGTCTATATGAGTTTGCACAAATATACACCAAATATTAGAGATATACAAAAAAAGAGAGTCAGCAAATGCCAACTCTCCTTAAATATATAACTTAACTTCGCTGCTACTAGAACGCTGGTGGCATATCCGCCTTTGCTCCAACAACCAAATTATCGTACTCTCTAAGTCCTGTTCCTCCCGGGATCAAGTGACCACAGATCACATTCTCCTTCAAGTTTACAAGTGGATCGATCTTACCCTGAATAGCCGCCTCATTCAACACCTTAGTTGTCTCCTGGAACGATGCTGCCGAGATAAAGCTCGATGTCTGGAGTGCCGCACGTGTGATACCCTGCAACACCTGATTCGAAGTAGCTGGGATAATCTCACGAACTTGAACCTGCTCCAAATCCTTACGCTTCAACATCGAATTCTCATCCATCAACCTACGCATCGAGACGATCTGTCCCGCCTGTAGAGTCTGAGAATCTCCTGCCTCCATCACCACGACCTTATCATAAAGCTCATCATTTGCATCCATGAAGTCCCACTTATCGATGATCTGATCCTCGAAGAATCCTGTATCTCCTGCATCCTCGATCTTCACCTTATTCATCATCTGACGAACGATCACCTCGAAGTGCTTATCATTGATCTTCACACCCTGCATACGATATACCTCCTGAACCTCATTCACGATATGCTCCTGAACAAGCGTTGGTCCCAAGATACGCAAGATATCTGCCGGAGTGATTGCTC
>JBCQTX010000086.1:0-1647 GCA_047174605.1 Rikenellaceae bacterium
TTTATTACCTTAATTATTTTGAGGGGCAGAGCCCGTTTGATTGTCTTTGCAACCCCCGTATATACGTGTTTGAAGGGGTGCGCGAGGCGATTAGCTCCTGCTCCACAGCTTTGTTATATATCGCTCTGAGGATCCGCATATAGAACGACACGGTATTCATCGCCACCCCTCGAACCACGAGATATCGTTCATAATCTTGCATTATGGCGGCATCGATACTCTCCATGTTAATGCTCTTGCCCTCTCTGAATTTTCGGAAGCTGTTGATGGCTACAATATATGTCTCGGCCGTCCGCATATGGCCGAGCTCCTTTAGTCGGTCGATTGCGTTTTGTCCAAACTCATAGAGTGATGTACCATGTGCTGAGCAGTTGAATTCATCGACAACGTCGCTCGTTATGTACCAATGGCTCTTCCTCTCCATTGCGTTGATTATACTCGCGAGCGTACTCAGATCATCCTCGATATCGATCTCTATCTGGGATAGATATCTCAGTCGTTGTTGCTCTTGCTCTTTTTTTATTATTTGAGATGTTTTGTCATCCCATTCGGATGATTTAATACGATACTTGGTGGTAATGATCCTAACCACCCTTTTGTGAATCACTTGATAGTAGATCACACCATCATCTCCCTCTCTGGACGAGGCCCGGAATTTTACTTTAATTGAAGTCATAATTGTAGAATGTTGGTTAAAAAATTTAGAATACGGCTACAATTTAGTGAATATTTAGGAGAAACAATAATATGCAAAGAGCTCGACACTGGGTGAACCAGCATCGAGCACTCTGTTTTAGGGTAGTATTTTAACTAATTATTTCCCACTGTATCTTGGTAAGCTTCAAGATCAAGGAAGTCAAGCAAATTTGTATACTTACCATCTGTATTAACAGCTGTGTTAACTACGAACGGCTCAAGAGTACCACCATTCTCAATATACGCATCATCACGCGTAATCTGAATCGCCATCTCTGTTCCCTCACCAGCCTCATTATACATCGTGAGTACCATGTAGTCAGTTCCGGTCGTTGCGTTGTTAGTGTATGTATTTGAATTACTATTCACGTGTGGTGCAAACACCACATAGTCTGGCTCATTATAGTCGAATGCCTGCACAGGAACAACACTCTCTACGGTAGTGTCATTTCTAGTTATGCCGGTAAACTCGCCATTATCATTTGCCCAACGGAAATCATTACCATTGTCATAGATACAGTTATAGACCACGAACGCTCCGATAAATTCATTATTTGTAACAGTAGAGTAATATGGAGTGTAGTTAGTATTGGCACTACTACCACCTTGACTCCGATACCCCGAATCAGCCGGAAGGTTACAAGTCACATAATCAATCTGCTTGCCAGTCACAGATGAGTACAATGATACTTCCGCACTAAGCGTAGGATCCCAGAATGGAAGCGCATATTGCTTTAGGTTAAAGACATACTCTTTGACCTCGCCTGCAATATTGGTCATCGTCACAGTAACCACGTCATCCAAGAATGATGTGCCCTCTATGTATGACCACTCTGAACCGGCAGTCTCATAATCGAAATCAGTACCTTGGTTACGCAAGATCGGATAAGCCCACAATGTAAATTTCTCACCTGCATTTGTACTTTCGTCGTACCATGAGCTAAAGCCCTC
>JBCQTX010000086.1:1747-4002 GCA_047174605.1 Rikenellaceae bacterium
CCATCACCCAACAGCAATCCGAAGTCGGTAGCCTGCTTCAAGTAGATCTTCGCGATTCCATATCCGCCCGAGCGATAGGCCTTAGCGCGACACTCACGGTTTAGGTAGTGACCGTAATAACTACCATTAGTGTATCCATTCTTAGCGTAACGGTTGTCATTCACACGTCCCTCAAGCGATATGAATTGGCTATACTTCTCTTGCTCTGCTGTCTTATCATTAGCATTTCCAAAGTTATCTTCATCCGCATAAAACGTATCATCATACTCAATAGTGTTGATTCCGGTAGAAGCCTTCGTCGCAGGATCCTCAAACGCATACGCACCATCCACATTGAATCCATAAGTATTAGCCACATAATCGCCAGTAGTCGTATCATACGTCATATCACCAGCAGTCTGATAAGCCAACTTCTCGTAATATACATTGATCTGCTTCATCACATCTCCAGCCTGCACATAGATCACACCCGACTTAGTAGCTTGGAAACGGATCGTGTTGATGTTACCACTTCCAGCCTCTATCTCATAGACATATGTTGTTGAGGTCGATGAATCTGCAGTAATATTATTAGAAGCACCATCCTTCACATCATACCCAGTAATAGTAATACCATCAGTCACAGTAAGATACAACAATGGAGTTTCGTATGCTGGATCTGCCGCCTTAGTCAACAACTCCGTGTCAGCATCATACTCATTATCAACAAGAGTAACATCAAACGTAGCCTCGAAGTCATCCGAATAATCATACCCCTTAATAAAGATATCATTAGCATCAGTCTCTAGGTAGAACGTACCACCACTTGTAGCATACTCATTACGATCGTCGCTAGTTCCGCCAATCGCGATGTCATACGCAATATCCGACGCTGGGCCAGCTGCTGCCTCCTCGAATGTCTTGTAACCAGCATTGTTCACCGATGTCAAACGCACTGTGTAGTAGTTACAACGCACGATATCGTATGTGTAGTAATCGTTATATACCGTCGATTCGTACTTGATCGGCACCTTATAATATCCCACATCATCGGTCACTGTTCCATTGCTCGATATGGCATCGTAGACACCATTTCCATTTCGATCATGATACTTGGCGATAAATCCACGAACGATCAAATATGTTGGGTTGAATCCATTCACAGGGTCTGAGATACCATCAAAATCCTCCGCAAGGTAGTGACTCAATGAGTAGTCGTATGCCGAACCTGCATCTGTATTTTGGGGGTAGTCACCCTCGTTAGGGAAGAAGTAGATCGGGTAATCTTTCGTGTTGTGATATGTGTAAACACCATCCTCTGAGTCGTTGGCCAACACCTCGTTGTATTGGATTGTTCCATTGCGCCAGTCGATTTCTGTCTCAAGATCCGATGCCGGACGATACTCATAATGCAAGTTAGTAGGCAACGGGAGCGAAATGAGGGTCTCGTCAACACCTATACCCGTGATATCGATCACCGAGCTACGCATCAACGCACGCTTCGCACCATTGAGCAGCGTCACACCGATCAACGAGAAGTCACCATCATCTGTCTGGACATCGACCTTTGCACCCACTTGGATAAGCTCGATCTTATCATTCTCATCGAGAGTATATAGCGTATATTCGTTCAAGCCATACGCCATCTCAATACCGGGAGAGGCCATCGGATACTTCTCCGTCAAACTACCATCTGTTATTGTACCTTGTGGATTTGGAGTACCATTTGTTAGTAGTTCGTCCTTTGCTAAATCGGTCTCGTCAATCTCCACCTGATAATATGCATCGAGTCCCACCGACAAGTGTTTGTAATCCTCGAATGTTGTGACAGTTCCTGTAGTACCACCGTTGACCATACGCTGTGTTATGAAGTTCTTCACATCGACAGTTGTACCATCGGTCAAGTTGACCATGAATCGCACGAAACACATTGGGTTGATTCCTACGATTGGGTTGGTCTGATAGTCACTTGTATTGGTGTATTTGGGATCTGTGTATGTGTACCATGTACTATATGTGCTACGCAGATCAGACGCTAATATAGTGTTGCCGTTGTTATCAGTGACTCCATTCTCATTGATTGTAAGGTCGCTAGTATTTTTATTTATATAATAACCATCACATGAGTCACTGTCTGTGTAGCAATATATTAGGTATAGGCCTTTTGGAATAAGGCCGGTTGTATTATCTTCTGTATCATCAGGGTCAGGTAAGGATACGGCATAGGTGGTTTTATCAACTTCATTCGGCTCAACCTCATCTCCATCACTATCATA
>JBCQTX010000033.1:0-22318 GCA_047174605.1 Rikenellaceae bacterium
TTATTCCTGTATGATAGTCATCAGTATTACCCGAGATTCCACCTACGGTGAAATTCGGGGGATCCCGCATCAAGTGTGGGATGACGACGAGCGGTGTGCATGGCGCTCTCTGGGAGATTTTTTCTTGAAAATCTCCTTTAATCAGAGAGAGCGAGGGTAACGTGGGCAACTGCCTCCGGCGGGCGGGGATAGCACCCCCGCTGGTGCAGATATGCTGGTGCGTTGATATTTTGTATCTAATTGTACTTTTTTTGTTATTTCACTTATTAATAATAAATTATTGCTATATTTGTTATGGGTGTATTTATATTTGTTTAAAATCGATTACGGCAATATGCATTTAATTTTAAATCTCTATAGCGACACTAATCAAAAACAGGTGCACATTGAGGAGTGCTATGTAGCATACTCATTTATGAATAAATAATATATTATGAAAAAGAGTATATTCCCGTTATTGGCTGTCATGCCACTATCGATTCACGCTGCGACTAATAGCGAAAAACCAAATATTATCCTTATTGTTGCGGATGATTTAGGATGGTCTGATCTGGGTTGTTACGGAGGTGAGATTGATACCCCAAACCTTGACGCATTGGCAGAGCAAGGGTTGAGATTTAATAATTTTCATAATACGGGCAAGAGTTTCCCATCTCGTTCGTGCCTCCTAACCGGCTTATATGCGCAGCAGAATGGGTATTATAGATTTTATAATAAGCCATTTAAGAATGCGGTGACTCTGGGTGAGGTACTTCGCAGTGCGGGTTATCGAACTCTTTTGTCTGGTAAGCATCATGGGGTTGAAAACCCGCATGACATTGGTTTTGATCGAAATTTCGGATTGAAGGATGGATGTTGCAACCACTTTAACCCGGGGCAGCAGCGCGTTGGTGAGGGAAAGCCTGCGCAGAAAGTAGCTACTCGACATTGGTGCATAGATGGCGAGGAGTATGCTCCATATTCACCCGTAGAGAAAGATTTTTATACTACAGATTATTATACAAACTATGCAATAGGGTGGTTGGAAGAGTATTCTCAGGAAGATAAACCATTCTTTTTGTATCTGGCTTACAATGCGCCACACGATCCATTGCAGGCTTGGCCCGAGGATATAGCCAAGTATGAGGGTGTGTATAATGTTGGATATGAGAAGATTAGAGAGGCTAGATATGAGAAGCAGTTAGAGCTAGGCATCATTGACGAAAAGTGGGTATTGTCAGATCCCACACATATTCCTTGGGCGGATGTTGATGAGGAGGAGCGAGTATTAGAGGCTAGACGCATGGCCGTTTATGCAGCTATGGTAGATCGGTTAGATCAGAATGTAGGGCGATTGATCTCCTATATCGATAGCTTGGGTAAACTGGATAATACGCTAATAATTTTTGTTTCTGATAATGGCTGTGCCTCTGAGGTGGTAGATCTAAAGGATGATTATGGGGATATCGGATCAATGACTCGATGGGAATCATTGGGGCCGGATTGGGCAAATGTCTCGAATACGCCATATAGATTCTATAAAGGAAACAGTTTTGAGGGTGGAATCAACACGCCAATGATAATGAGTTGGGGTAGTGGGTTGAAGGCTAAGGGTGAGGTCACAAATGCGTTTAGTCACTTTATAGATATTATGCCAACACTGTGTGATGTCGCTACAGCGGAGTATCCGACTGAGTTCGATGGAGATCAGATCACCCCTATGGCTGGTGTCAGCCTACTCTCGGTAATGGAGGGGAAGGCGAAATTTAAGCGCGACGAGCCACTGTTCTGGGAATTTTCTGTAGGAGCGGCAGTAGGTGATGGAGAGTGGAAATTGGTGCGTAAAACGCTAAAAACCCCTTGGTCGTTGTACAATGTTAAAGATGATCCAACAGAGGTGAATGATTTAGCTGATGAGCAGCAGGAGTTGGTGGATAAGATGGATGGAATGTTTTATAGTTGGAAAGAGAGCTTAGGACTTAATGAGGAATCTACGTTACCTCCAAATATGAAGAAAGCAGTGATTAGTGAGAAGTAATAAGTGAAATATTTTTAATTTTATATAAACACCCCTTAACCCTTAAACTTTAACAAATGAAATATCGGAATATTGTAGTCCCAGCTATTGCGCTACTCTATACACCAAAGGTATTTGCTGAGCAGCAGCAGCAAAACATGATTTGGATCTTTGGCGATCAGCAAAGAGCTCAGGCTCTTGGTTATCAAGGTGACCCCAACGCAAGAACACCAAATCTGGATGCACTTGCACGTGAGAGCATCACCTTCGGAAATGCCATCTCGGGATGCCCTTGGTCAACACCATTTCGGGGCTCTTTATTGACGGGGTTGTATCCCAATAAAGCGGTCTATAGGACACCTCAGAAGTTAGATCCGACCCTTCCCATGATCTCCGATGTTTTCAATGAAAGGGGCTATGTAACAGCGCTTTATGGGAAATGGCATCTCAATGGACACAACTCTAAAACATTTGTGCCGAAGGATGAGAGAGGACGTTTTGACGTCTGGATCGCTTATGAGAATAACAATGCTCAATATGATGTGCACGTGCATGGTCACGATATCTGGGGGCGCGAGGATGATAATGAACTAGCGGAGAAACTAACTGAGTATGAGACAGATGCTTTGACAAATAAGGTGATTGAATTCTTGAAAAATCGCCCTGCGGACAAGCCGTTCTTCGTGGTGCTATCTGTTCAGCCACCTCATGATCCCTATGTTGCACCTCCAGAGTATATGGGAAAATATTGTGCGGACTCTATTATATTACGACCTAACGTTCCTCCCGTTGAGAGGATAGAGGGCAAGGCTCGTGAGGATTTGGCCGGGTATTATGCGCAGATCGAGAATCTAGATATGAATGTTGGTCGTTTGTATGATGCACTTGAGGAGCTCGGATTGTTGGATAATACCAACCTTATGTTCTTCTCCGATCATGGTGATTGCCACTATTCGCACGGCTACACTCGAAAGAGCAGCCCTTGGCAGGAGTCGATAAATATTCCTTTTATCTTCCGCCCGGCAGGAGGTCGAGCCGAGGGAGTGCCAGCTCAGAGCGATGTTATGTTCCAAACGGTGGATATCGCCCCGACATCTTTGGGTGTATGTGGAATAGAGAAGCCAGAGTTTATGATGGGTTTTGATTTCTCGAAGGTGGCAACCGAGGGTATCGTGGTGGAGGGAGCTCCAGATGCGGTGTTATTGCAACACATATACCCCAAATCATTTGAGTGTTTGGATCGTCCTTGGCGTGGTGTCGTCACGGCTGATGGGTGGAAATATGTTGTCGTTGAGCATCAGCCAATTATGTTGTTCAACCTGAATGAAGACCCATATGAGTTGAATAATATGGCATATCTCGCACCATATAGAAAGAAGCGAGCTGAGCTTGCCGCGAAGTTGCAGGCGATGTTGGATGAGGTGGGGGATGAGTTTGTGGTGTCGCAATAGAGGCTGACTAACTAACAAGTTTCCTCAACACAGAGGGTGGCTAACAAGGATGAGTTTTGGGGCTTCGTGAAGGCTCTCAAACCGCAGCGTACTTTAAGTACGTGAGGATTTGGGAGTCGAGGGAAGTGCCGAAAATCGCCTTGTTAGTCACTCTCTTTTATCATTATTCTTCTAATCGGGTGATCTTTGCCCCCAACGCATTGAGTCGTTTGTCGATGTTTTTGTAGCCCCTATCTATCTGCTCGATGTTTTGGATGGTGCTAGTCCCCTCGGCACTCATCGCAGCAATAAGCAGTGCTACACCAGCTCTGATATCGGGAGATGACATCTTTGTAGCACGTAGTTTCAAACGATTATCGAGCCCAATGACTGTTGCGCGGTGTGGGTCACACAGGATGATTTGAGCCCCCATATCGATCAATTTATCGACGAAGAACAAGCGACTCTCGAACATCTTTTGGTGGATTAGAGCCGCCCCTTTGGCCTGTGTAGCAACGACTAAGAAGATCGACAATAGGTCGGGAGTGAGCCCCGGCCAAGGAGCATCGGCAAAGGTGAGTATTGACCCATCTATGTATGACTCAATGCTGTAGCTATCTTGTTGTGGAATGAAGATATCATCACCACGCTGCTCGAATTGAATTCCTAGCCTAGAGAATTGATAAGGGATCACTCCGAGGTTGTCGAACGATACGTTTTTGATGGTGATCTCGGAGTGGGTCATAGCGGCCAACCCAATAAAGCTACCCACTTCGATCATGTCGGGGAGCATCGTGTGGGTCGTTCCCCCCAAACTCTCGACACCCTCGATCACAAGTAGGTTTGATGCGATACCGCTGATATTTGCCCCCATTCTAACCAACATCTTGCAGAGTTGTTGGAGGTATGGCTCGCAAGCGGCATTATATATTGTGGTGCGACCTTTGGCCAAAACAGCGGCCATCACGATATTTGCAGTGCCGGTCACTGAGGCCTCATCTAACAACATATAGCACCCATTTAGCTCGCGCCCCTCTACTGTGAAGAACTCATCTCCAGCATCGAAATTGAATGTCGCGCCTAGTTTCTGGAAGCCTATAAAATGTGTATCGAGCCTTCGTCGTCCGATCTTATCGCCACCCGGCTTGGGGATGTAACCCACGCCAAAACGAGCCAACATAGGGCCAACAATCATTACTGAACCACGCAATCGCGAGCAGCGTTTGTTGTAATCGTCACTACCTAAATACTCCAGATTCAGACTCTTAGCGCATAGTGTATAACTATCCTCTCCGACCTTCTCCACCTCGACTCCCATCGCCTGAAGTAGATCTATGAGTTGGATAACATCGAGTATTTGTGGCACATTGTGGAGTGTCACCCTCTCCTCTGTGAGCAACGTTGCACATATAATTTGGAGCGCCTCATTTTTCGCACCTTGAGGGGTTATCTCGCCAGAGAGGCGATGCCCTCCTTCTACTTTAAATATTGCCATTGCACTAAATTTTACACGTTTATATTCGGAATCTGTTTAAAATTCTCAACATGAAGGTAGTCATTAATGCCTTAAAATGCAAATATTTGCCGGTTTTTTATGAAGTTGAAAATTATTTTGTGGAAATACTTTTATAATTGAAAAATTTCAACTATATTTGCACTCCATTTAATGTAGAAACAATAAAATAAAAATATAGAATTATGTCAACAAAGAGAACTTACCAGCCGTCACGCAGAAAGCGTATCAACAAGCATGGATTCCGTACACGTATGGCAACTGCGAATGGTCGCAAGGTACTTGCTGCACGTCGTGCTAAGGGTCGCAAGAAGCTTTGTGTATCTTGCGAGTCTACATTTAAGTACGCTTAATTTGTCGATTCCTCTGAAGTGGGGGAGAGATAGTAGCTACGTAGAAAATAAGAGAGGGAGAGGTCCTAAGAGCCTTCTCCCTTATTTTTGTGCAGTTATGTGAGACTGTTGCAAGGTGGCGAATTTTTAGCTCAACTCCTCAATCAACAGCTTTAACTCTCTATAAAGGCGTTGGATCGGCAACCCCATTACGTTGTAAAATGAGCCATCAATGCTCTCGATCCCGATATATCCAATCCACTCTTGAATCCCATAAGAGCCCGCCTTGTCATAGGGTTTATATCTTGAAATATAGTAGTCGATCTGCTCATCTGTAAGCTCTGCAAACTTTACTCGTGTGGTGGTTGAAAAGCTCTTTGTGCATTTCGAAGTGCGGAGTGTAACGCCCGTAACTACATGATGTTCAGCGCCTGAGAGTCGGTGCAACATATCTCGGCTACCAGCCTCACCATCGGGCTTGCCAAGTATCTGATCAGCAAGAATCACAACTGTATCGGCTGTGATCAAGATCTCACTCTCTTTCAAATGAGCGTCATACCCCTCACTCTTGATCTTCGATAGATACTCCGCCACCTCACTAGCTGGAAGCTCCTTGGGGAAGATCTCCTCCACATCAATCGAGATTGCACGAAACGACAATCCGCTATCACTCATGAGTTGCCTTCTGCGTGGTGATTGCGAAGCGAGGATCAACTCATATCCCCTATCTTCCAAAAGCTCATGTAGCAACATAACTATTTAATGTCGAAATTAAGTAGCTCCTGTCCCTCCAACGTAGCGCGTATCGTATCGCCACTCTTCACTGGGCCAACCCCGACCGGTGTTCCCGTGAATATCAAATCTCCGATTTTCAGCGTCATAAATTTAGTCACATGGGCGATGATCTCATCGACACTAAACAACATCCGCTCGGTGAGTCCCACCTGACGAGTCTCGCCATTAAGCTCCATCTCGAAGTGCAGATTCTGTGCATCGCCACCCAACTCTGCAAGTGGAATGAAGCGAGGTGAGATGGCTGCCGAGTGGTCAAACCCCTTGCATAGCTCCCAAGGAAGCCCCTTTGCGATCGCCTCATGCTGGATGTCGCGTGCTGTGAAGTCAATGCCTAGCCCCACCTCATCGTAACAGCGACGTGCAAATTGCTGCTCTATATGCTTTGCGACACGTGTTATCTTCACCACTAATTCACACTCGTAATCGACTTGAGACGAGAATGATGGGACGTAAAACGGGTCGTTATTTCTAAGGAGCGCAGTATCTGGCTTCACAAAAAACATCGGCTCTTTTGGTCTTTCGAGGTTGTTCATCTCCTCGACGTGGGCGCTATAGTTGCAGCCTATACAGATTATTTTCATTATTATTTTTCCTTTAGTAATTCCACCATACGACGTGCAAAACGGCTGCTCGCACGCTCCGAACCTATTATATCACTCAATTCGCGATAATCCGCCAACATCTTCTCTCGACCCTTTCCACCCGGCAATATCTGCTTTAGGGACGATACGACCTTTGTCGGGTTGAGTGAAGATTGCAAAATCTCTCGAACCGCCTCGCGCTGCAAATTGATATTGACCAACGTGACAAATGGGATCTTCAAAAATAGAGGTTTCAAAACCACTTGATACCAAGGAATTCGAAAAACAACCACCTGTGGTGTGCCAATCAATGCGGTCTCTAGAGTGGCAGTCCCCGATGTCACAACCGCTGCGACACTATGTTTTAGTAGCTCATAAGTCTGTCCTTCAACAAAAGTTATATCGCTGCCAATCAGCCATTTGTCATACACCTCGCGATCCAACCAATCAACCCCTGCAACCACAAACTGATACTCCATAAACTCCTCAGCAACGCGTCTCATAAGGGGCAAGTTGGCCTTGATCTCGCCAGCTCGACTTCCCGATAGTAGTGCTACAATGGGCTTGTCGGAGAGTTCATTTGCGCAGATAAAATCGGTGCGAGAGGGTAGGTTCTGGCACTTCGCGCTTATCGCATCCACCAATGGATTGCCCTCGAAATGGGCCTCAATACCATGTTTCCGGAAGTACTCTTGCTCGAAAGGGAAGATTATAAATAGCTCGTCGACATACTTTTTGATCCTCTTGATGCGGCTTTCATCCCACGCCCAAACCTTTGGTGCGATATAGAAAAATGTCTTGATGCCGATGCGTTTCGCATATTTCGCCATCTTGAGATTGAACCCTGCGTAGTCGATAAGTATCACCACATCGGGCTGGAAATCAGCAATTTGTTGCTCACACTCCTTAATCTGACCAAGGATCTTTTTCAAATTGAGGATCACCTGCGCAAAGCCGAAAAACGAGCTCTCGCGATAGTGAAGTCCCAAATTCTCTACACCCCCAACCTCGGCCATCTTGTCACCTCCCCAAAAACGAAACTCCGCCTGTGGGTCAGCCTCCAAAATACCGCGCATCAAATTCGATCCGTGAAGATCTCCCGATGGTTCGCCTGCGATTAAAAAGTACCTCATAATCCTCTCTACTCTTTTAATAGATCGGGGCGTAACGCCTTTGTGCGCTCCCATGACTGCTCCTCTTTCCACTTGTCGATAGCTGCGAAGTTGCCCGATAGCAACACATCTGGCACTCTCCATCCGCGAAACTCTGCAGGTCGAGTGTAGACCGGAGGGGCCAACAAGTCATCCTGAAAACAATCAGTCAAGGCCGAAGCCTCGTCGCCAATAGCCCCCGGAATAACACGCACCACAGAGTCAACAATCACACACGCAGCGAGTTCGCCACCCGTCAAGACGTAATCTCCAATCGAGATCTCACGAGTTATTAGGTGTTCTCGAATTCGGTAATCAATCCCCTTGTAGTGGCCACAAAGAATTATAATATTCTCGAATGTCGAGAGCCTATTCGCCTCACGTTGATTGTGTTGCACCCCATCTGGCGAGGTGTAGATTATCTCGTCGTAGTGGCGCTCCGATTGCAGCTTCTCGATCAATTTGAAGATCGGCTCTGGCTTCATCACCATCCCCGCCTCACCCCCAAATGGGTAGTCGTCCGTCGTGCGATGTTTATCCTCCGTATAGTCGCGAATATTATGCACCACGATCTGAGCGAGCCCATTTTGTTGAGCGCGTTTGAGTATCGATTCATTGAGTGGCGAGGTGAGTAGTTCGGGAACTACCGTCAATATATCTATTCGCATATGCTAGTACTTGATCTGGCCTTGGATCACCTCCACCACAAATGGGTTGTAGAGGGTCTCATGGCCAATGGTTGTTGATGAGCTATGACCCGGATATACCGTAACCTCGTCGCCTAGAGGGACAATCTTATTGAGGATTGAATCCATCAATTGCGGGTAATCTCCACCCGGAAGATCTGTACGTCCGATGCTCTCCTTGAAGAGTGTGTCGCCCGTAAAGAGCACCTTGTTCTGCGGCTCATATAGCGATACCTGCCCCGGAGTGTGCCCCGGAGTCTTGATCACTTGAAGTGTTGTGTTACCGAACTTAAGCTCCTCTGTTGTATCGAGATCTATATCGCCCCCCTTTGGCATCTTGCCAAGAGTAAAGCCATAGACATTAGTCCCCTCTGGCATAGCCTCAAATAGGTAGTTATCTTGTGACGAGACGGCGAACGGTACGTTATAGCGACTTTTGACAAACTCCACCCCCATCGTGTGGTCGAAGTGGCCATGTGTATTGATCGCCATTACTGGTTTAAGCCCCTTTGAGGTGATGAAATTCTCTAGTGCGCTATCTTCGTTTGCTCCGAAATTACCGGCATCGATGATGACACACTCCGAAGTCTCATCCCACAAAATGTATGTATTCTCCTGCACAGGATTAAATACTAAAACTGCTATATTCATATCGTTATATTTTTAAGGACAAATATAAAAAAAAAGAGCGACAATACAATATGTAGTGCCGCCCAATTTCTATATATATGTGGATCTCTATTTAATATTAATAATCATCATCTGTTGTTCGTCGCTCAACTCCAATAAAAACTTAGCATCAACATTATATGTTATCGTGATATCGCGGAACTCCACAGGCTCTGCGCTATCTGCCGCCATTGCATTTGTGCGTGTTGTGGCGTAATTCATATAGACCGCCTCGTTGGCATATGATGAACGATCCGTGAGCTCAAAGCAGGCTCCAACCTCCTGTCCCAATGCCTCTCCAATCTCCGACGCGCGAGTTTGTGCATCTTTAATCGCCGCTACTCTCGCCTTCGAACGGTAGCTCTCCATCTCTGAATTTGTCGCCTTTGAGATACGAACATTTGTGATCGCGAGATTATCAAATGCTGCATAGCACTCTCCGATCTGCTCCACCGAGTTCAGCTGCAGCTCATATGAAGCTGTTGTTAATGCCTCTTTGCGCTTGATCGCTAGGCTCGACATTCCGCTCATCGTTAGTGCCTCTTGCTCGATGCCAATCTTTTTGATGGCTGCTATCATTTTTTTCTCAACCTCTTGAACGGTGTATTTCCCCTTTGTCGCCTGCTCATCTATTGTGATCGCTAGGGTAAATTCGTTAGGGGTGACCTTGATCTCCGCCTTGCCACTCACCTCCACAAAATTCACAACATTCGATGCAGATGCTGTCGCCACGACCGCTATAGCCGCAAATAATAAAATAAATCGTCTCATAAATATCAAATTTTATATGTTATACGCTTAAAAAACTACTATTATTGTGAAATACTGCATCACCTCACTATAAAAATCTATTTTATCCACTATTTTTGTGCAATAAAACAGAATCAACATGAAACAGCTTAAAACACTCTTTGCCCTGCTCCTCATCGCAACATCGCTCCATGCCACAAATCCCGACACTCTGCTAGACGACTCATTTCAATGTCGCACATTCCATATGGGGAGTGACTACTCGGGTGAGGTTCGTTCAACACTCACGACAAAAGTTCCTTTGTTGGATAGCAAGCGGGCGATTCTATATATTCACGGCTATAGTGACTACTTCTTCCAAAGCGAGATGGCTCAACGCTTCCATGACTCCTCATACAACTTCTACGCCATAGATCTCCGCAAGTATGGCCGTTCGTATGATCCATCGCAACGTCTGTTCGAGGTGCGTGATCTACGTGAATACTTCGCCGATATAGACTCCGCATTGATGGTCGTAAGGGGGCAAGGTGCTAAGGAGGTGATCCTTATGGGGCACTCCACAGGTGGACTCATCGCATCGTACTACTGCGGCTCTAGGCAATCCGCACCGCCAGTCGAGGGGTTGATTCTAAATTCACCATTTTTGGATATGAACCTCTCGCCATTTATGGAGGATTTTGCAACCCCAATAGCCTCTTTTGTCGGGTCGTTTCTGCCTGATATAGAGCTCTATAATGATACCTCTACGGCCTATCTGGAGTCGCTACTAAGTGATCATCATGGTGAGTGGCAATTCAACACAACACTAAAGCCCTTCGTCGCACCTCCGACAACGGCCGGCTGGATTCACGCAATTCACGAGGGGCACAAATCGGTTCAGCGTGGGTACGATCTCGAGATCCCAATACTATTGATGTACTCCGATAAGAGCGTAAAGGCTACGGAGTGGAGTCCTGAGCATCAGATATCGGATTCGGTATTAGATGTCGAAGATATCAAAAAATATGGGGCTCGATTGGGTCAAAGTGTGACACACGCCCAGATCAAGGATGGTATGCATGACCTTATACTCTCGTCGTATGAGGTCAGAGAACAGGCATACCGCGAGATCTTTGAGTGGTTATCCGAGGTCAGCGAATAAGCTATGTAGTGTCGTAAGCGTTGTACTTTTTATTGCTGAATTACTAGTGGTGCGCCACTTTAAAAGTTAACGCACCACTAGTAATTTGTAAATAAGAAGAGGCGTAACTCCATATGGGTTACGCCTCTTTTCATATCAGGTTTGCGAGATTACTTCACCTCCTCAAACTCTACATCCTCAGCTTGCTGAGCGCCACCCTGCTGTGGATCTGCCTGCTGTGCACCGCCTTGAGCTCCCTGCTCCGCCTGCTGCTGAGCGTAGATGTCTTGTGATGCCGCCTGCCATGCTGCGTTCAACGCCTCGATAGCTGGATCGATAGCCGCTAGATCTGCATTCTTGTGAGCTGTCTTCAAGGTCTCCAAAGCTGACTCGATAGCTGACTTCTTCTCAGCTGGGATCTTGTCGCCATACTCCTTCAATTGCTTCTCCGATGCGAAGATGTTTGAGTCCGCTGCGTTGATCTTCTCGATCTTCTCCTTCTCAGCCTTGTCCGACTCCTCGTTAGCCTTCGCCTCGTCGCGCATTCTCTGGATCTCAGCATCTGTCAATCCTGATGATGCCTCGATACGAATCTTTTGCTCCTTGCCTGTTCCCTTATCACGTGCCGATACGTTCAAAATACCGTTTGCATCGATATCGAATGTAACCTCGATCTGTGGTACTCCACGTGGTGCCTGTGGAATTCCATCCAAGTGGAAACGTCCCAATGATTTGTTGTCCTTAGCTAGTGGACGCTCACCCTGACAGATGTTGATCTCAACCGATGGCTGGTTATCAGCAGCTGTAGAGAATGTCTCGCTCTTACGTGTAGGGATTGTTGTATTTGCATCGATGAGCTTAGTCATCACACCACCCATTGTCTCGATACCAAGTGAAAGTGGAGTCACATCCAACAACAATACATCCTTAACCTCTCCTGTGAGTACTCCTCCCTGAATAGCAGCTCCAACAGCCACAACCTCATCTGGATTCACCGAACGGTTTGGAGTCTTTCCGAAGAACTCCTCAACCACCTTCTGGATCGCTGGGATACGAGTAGAACCTCCAACCAAGATAACCTCGTCGATCTGCGAAGCTGAAACGCCTGCATCACGTAACGCGATCTTACATGGCTCGATAGTGCGCTGTACCAAAGAGTCTACCAACTGCTCGAACTTAGCGCGAGTCAACGACATCACCAAGTGCTGTGGGATTCCATCTACTGGCATGATATATGGCAAGTTGATCTCAGTCTGTGTTGTAGACGAAAGCTCGATCTTAGCCTTCTCAGCAGCCTCCTTCAAACGCTGTAGCGCCATAGGGTCTTTGCGAAGGTCGATGTTGTGGTCTGCCTTGAATGTATCTGCCATGAAGTCGATAAGTACGTGGTCGAAGTCATCTCCTCCAAGGTGAGTATCACCATTTGTAGACTTCACCTCGAATACGCCATCACCCAACTCCAAGATAGAGATATCGAATGTTCCACCACCGAGGTCATAAACTGCGATCTTAGCCTCAGAATCCTTCTTGTCAAGACCATAAGCCAAAGCTGCTGCCGTAGGCTCATTGATGATACGACGAACCTTCAATCCTGCGATCTCACCAGCCTCCTTAGTAGCCTGACGCTGTGAATCAGAGAAGTAAGCAGGAACGGTGATCACCGCCTCTGTAACCTCCTGACCAAGGTAATCCTCAGCTGTCTTCTTCATCTTCTGCAAAGTGATCGCCGAGATCTCCTGTGGAGTGTATTGACGTCCATCGATATCAACACGTGGAGTGTTGTTGTCGCCCTTTACGATTGCGTATGGTGCACGTGCGATGTCCGAAGTTACCTTGTCATACATCTCACCCATAAAACGCTTGATAGAGAAGACTGTACGCTTAGGATTTGTGATCGCCTGACGCTTCGCTGGATCTCCCACCTTACGCTCGCCACCATCCGTAAACGCCACAACCGAAGGGGTTGTGCGATGTCCCTCTGCATTAGGAATAACGACTGGCTCGTTACCCTCCATAACTGATACACATGAATTTGTTGTACCTAAGTCAATTCCAATAATCTTTCCCATAATAGTTTGAATTTTATTATTTAATATTTATTTTTGTTTTAAACTCTATTTTGGTAGCCTATCTCTAGCCCCGCCCCGTTTGGCACACTAATCTACAAATGATATACCAAACGTGAAAATATAATATTCGCTGCCAAACTCTGCCATTCTGTCACTTTGCGGTTGGCAAATATGACAAATTGTTGACATTGCAGCTCTTTTTTTATGCCATCACGAAAAACTTTTTTATATTTACGAGACCAAGATTCTAATTGATTAAAAAAATAACTATGTCATATAGCAAAATAACACACTACGAAAAGGAGCATATCGATATGCACCACGATTCGGCATTAAGCGTTACCGAAGGGGTGTCGGATCAACCAATAGTGAATCCATATTTTAAACGTAAGGCACGCCGTAAGATGACAACCGATGAGTATGTTGAGGGGATATTGGCTGGTAATTCAACGATCCTCTCGCAGGCCATAACGCTGATCGAGAGCGCCAATGCGGAGCACTATGCCCAAGCTCAAGAGATTATCGAGAAGTGTCTGCCATATTCGGGCAAGTCGGTGCGTGTTGGAATTACGGGTGTGCCGGGAGCTGGTAAATCATCATTTATCGAGGCTGTCGGGGGGCTCGTTACGGGGCTTCGCCACAAACTGGCGGTGTTGGCAATCGATCCAAGTTCGGAGAGGAGCGGAGGTTCGATATTGGGCGACAAGACGCGTATGGAGACTATCTCGACCAATTCGGATGTCTTTATCCGCCCTTCGCCATCGGCAGGATCGCTGGGTGGCGTGGCTCGTAAGACTCGCGAGACGATTATTCTTTGTGAGGCTGCCGGTTATGATATTATATTTATAGAGACAGTGGGAGTGGGGCAGTCCGAGACCGCCGTTCATTCGATGGTCGATATCTTCTTGATGTTGCAGATTTCGGGAGCTGGAGATGAATTGCAGGGTATCAAACGTGGAATTATGGAGATGTCGGATATGATGGTGATCACCAAGGCAGATGGTGAAAATGTCATGAAGGCGCAGCTCGCGAGGACACAATACGCCGGAGCGCTGATGCTCTTCCCGATGCCAGAGTCTGGACTTCGTCCGGAAGTCTACACCTGTTCGTCGGTCGAGAAGACGGGGCTCGAAGAGGTGTGGAAGGGTATCGAGGAGTATATCGATCATGTGAAGGCGAGTGGTCATTTCTTGGGTCGACGACAGGGGCAGTTGCGATATTGGATGCGCGAGACGATCCATGCTACGTTGCTTTCGGATTTCTATAATGATCCACGAATAGCGGAGGTGATGGAGTCATATGAGATGAATGTACTCGAGGAGCGGTTGACGCCATTTGTGGCTGCGAAGGAGCTTTTGGAGCGCCATTTGGGGTAGATTGCGCCATTATTTTTGGGTTTTATAAAAATAACTCATCTAAAATTTGGAGATTAACTTTTTTGTCTCTATATTTGCACTCGATTTACCGATAAAGCCTATTCGGCGAGCAAAGGGCAGTAGTCATGAGCAGCAGGAGACAGTAGTCACGAGCGGCAAGGTGCAACAGTCACGAGCAGTAGAATAGGAGAGTAACAAAAGCCCAGATGGCGGAATCGGTAGACGCGTTGGTCTCAAACACCAATGTCAGCAATGACGTGCCGGTTCGACCCCGGCTCTGGGTACCAGAAAAATCGCTAAGCAGTTGAAACTCAACTCTTGGCGATTTTTTCGTTTATGATTTGTGCCCAAATTGTGCCCAGTCATCCTGCACGCAATCCCCACCACAGCGCATATAAAGCCAATTTAAGCAAAATAAATGGGAGTAAACACAAAATCCTTCCCCACATTTTCCCCACCATTGAAAATATTTCAATCGCCTTTAAAACAGAATTTGGGCACACGCTTTCGCTGTTGTGCCCAAAATATAAAGAGTTCCAAAATTAAATATATGGCACTTCCAATGAATCATCAAGTTTCCACATCTCCATCTTCTCTATGTCATAATGGCTCAATATCGAATTACACATCTCTGCATCGCAGCGAAATGCACTACACTCTAAAGCTCTTGTTGGTTGGCAAACACGATCAACGCCCAACTTCTTATATAAGCAACAGAATATTGAACCCTCCTCAAAAACATCAATATTTGTTTTGTGGTATTTACACAGATAGCAGTTTTTGATATTATATCCTTGTTGCTTGGCTATCATAGTGCCAATTTCATAAAAGGTGGGGCCAAAACCACCATAGGGCTTATCTCTGGCGACAAGAGAGAATATAGCACTTGCGTTCATCCCTACATTCTCATTACAGCAGTAATGATCTACATACCCTTTGTGACTATTGTACAGAACATACCGAACCAATCCTGCTTGCGCCTTATTCCAAGTTTTTGTCGGAGTTTTAAAATTGAAGCAATTGATATTATCTCTTTGATAGCTTAGAAACGTTCCCTCAATTATATCTACAATGTCATTTTCTGACGTAATTTGAATTTCAACGATTCTTAGCCCAGATTTAATTTTCTCGGGTGAGCATTTATGCGATACAAAGATCTCCAACATAATTGGTTCAATCTCTTTTGTACTATTGGAGAGAAGCAGATCCGCAACGAAGTCCAGACAGCCACACTCTACGCTACAAGTGTCATAATACGTCTTTATGTTGAAAAGTTCAAAACTATCTTCTATGCACTCGTATTCGTTTTGACTATCAAAGAAGTGACAATCTTTAATTTGGGGACAAACCTTTTTGCTTGGTATAACTAAATTTATCTCAGGAGAGTTATCGAACCACTCTTTGATCTTATGCTTAGCCAGCTTGTGGAGGTATGACTCATAGCTACAATTAGGCGTGAGATGTTTATGAGCAAAGTGCCATTTTCGCTGGCTGCCTTGCTTTGCAACCATCTCTTCACCACAATTTAGACACGTAAATCTTTCGCCCTTTTGTGCTGATTTGATATGAACAAGATTTGAATTCTTGTCTAAAGCGTGATATTGATACCGTGTTTTCTCGCACCGAGCCATAGTCATTATTCCATTTACTTAACCTTAATAATCCATCGACCGCTTTTCTTTGATCCCTCTCGGTCTATGATGCCATCTTTACGGAGAGTTGATATTTCTCGCTCGGCAGTCGGTTTGCTGACTCCTATTGCTTGCGCTATGTCATCAACATTGATTGTTGGATTGTTTGCTATCATCGAAACGATTTGCTCTGCTCTTGGTGTGAGTTTTAATCCATCATTTAATCCATCATTTGCCTTGTTTAATCCATCATTGGATTTGCTAATTAGGTTAAATGGATCTGATTCACTCTCGATAGTGGCTTTGTATTTGGCGATAGCACCCTCGATATTGCGACAATGTCCCTCGAACATAAACTTCCTAAAGATCTCAATGTCCTCCTGCTCACGAGTTGCTACGAGAGCCTCGATATACTCCGCCTTATGATCCTTATGAATAATTGTCGGGAAGATACCCAACTCAAACTGCACCTGATTCATCACCAAGCGAGACATACGACCATTGCCATCAGCCCAAGGGTGAATCGTTACCAAAAGGTAATGAACATCAAAACTGAGCTTGTAACACTCTATAATATCGTTGCGATTGACACTCTTGCGCCTCTCGTTTATCGCGTTGCAAAACTCCTCTAACTTCTGAGGAACTTTGGCATAGTTCATATACGAGCGACCACCGACACCAGCCGTAACGTTGAGCAAACGAAGATCACCATTTGCTGATGAGAACTCACCAAGCATTGTGTTGTATGTCGTACCTGTGTTCTTCATCACCATTGCAGAGAGCTTTTTCAATATCTCGACCGACAGATCTAAACCCTTGTTAGCGTAGCTGATTGACTCGTCATAAGCCGCTTTCAGATCCACATTCATCAACTGCTCCGCCATCGAACGCCCCTTAGCCGAGATGCCCTCATCGAACAGCAACTGATTCTCAATCTCGGTCACAGTCGATCCCTCGATTGCGGTCGAGTGTGTAATCATCGAGTAGAGATGGAACTTATCGTAATCAATCTGCTTGTCGATACCGAGTTGCTTGAACTCGGTTAGGAGTGATATAAAGTTTTCTTTTGTGGTCATAATGCAAAGGTATAATTATTCTTTATATATTTTTGCGATATACTTCATCTAAAGTCATACCATCGCTGTCCTTCCATACAATCCATCCATTCGCATTGCTACCCATACAAAATATTGCAGCTGAACTTGGGCTTGAAAATGTTTTATCCGTATCAAGCACTATATCACCATTATCATTTGGTTTTAGCTCCTTGAGTAGTGCCTCTCTCTTGAATTTAGCAACTACTAACGAAGGAACAGAATTTTTTGTGATAACACTACCCTTTAAGACTGTGAAGCCTGAGCCATCATAAAAACCTCGTGCTTTACATCCTCGCCCTTTTAAGTTGAATATATGTTTTTCCTTCTCCTCTACCACTTCAAAGATATTGCATCCAACAAACGATGTCAAAAACTTAATATCCTCGAAGAACTCATCCATTGAGTCCTTTTGATGCTCTGGTAGGTTCGGAGCTTTAGGTGTCTGCTTATTATTACCAAGCGAGTATCTATTAGCCCTCTTAGCCTCAGCAAACGCACGATGCTCCAAATATTGCACATCTGCCTTTGTCATTGCTCCATCTTTCGATATAAAGATAAGAGCCTTCTGCCAAAAGTCCTTCTTGTAGTCGTGATCCTTCACTCGCTCTTTGAAACTCTCAGTCTCTCCGATATACGCCTCTGGACTCATTGCATCGTTCTCACCCAAGAGGATGTAAAATGCAGGTGTATTCAACTCATCACGCTCATTGATAATCGATAGATTCGCACGAGGCACAATCACCATCTTGCAAATCTTGTTGCTTATAAATAGATACTGCGCTCCGTTCGGGTCGCCATCTATTAGGTATGTTGTTATTGTTTTGCCCATTTTAATAATTTATTGATTTTATAATCTACAAACTCGCTGGCATGGATCATTTTATTTACTGTTATTTTGAGGGAAATTAATCTGAGATTGAGAACTTATTTGATCTATCAAGATCTGACTCATCTCTTTCTGAGTTTTTACATTAGAATAAGCTTCATATTCCCAGAATAAATAATTATCCCATATACCTACTTCGATCTCATATATCAGTATCTGTATTGCACCTTGGTCAATACTATTCCCATTAAAATACTTAGAAGAACACAACTGATTATGTAATACTGATATAACATTCGTTTCTCCTACTGTTAATTTATCCGTCCAATTTTCAGGATAACTAATTACATTGGTGTCTTTATTAAATGTACTTTGAGATAGAACCACATTAACATATTTCTTACCAATAGCTCGCACTGAATTTAATCTAAGGTTATTAGAGAAATACGACTCAATATCATTAAAAAACAGATGGTCACACAAGCCACTCTCCACTTGGCTTATCATACCCGATACAACATCTTTGTCTATAACTTGTGCTTGAAAATTAACTTGGCTAATATTAATTTGTTTTGTACTTGCTTCGATTGGAATACCTATTTTGTGTAAAGCAACTAATATAGCACGCTTATCAGCAATTGTCAACTTATTATTAAAATCATTAGTGACCATATCATAAGTCTTGCCCTCTTTAGCATACCCTTTTATTAGCTCAAGAGCTTTTATTGCTATGTCACGCACCTTCTCTATTTTCTGCTCTTTAAATTTATAAAGAAAATATGCCCCTCCATATGTTCCTATTAATGCTCCAACTAAACCAGTAACTGCTGGTAGTATCCAATCTATGTTTGCCATTATTATATTTATTTTAAGTTTTACCTATGTGCCATAGTTAGTTTGTGATATTGTTCTCTACTATTGTAAGTAGTCTCAGTATATTATTTGTTAACAACAGTTTTCGTTGCTGCAATTTTCTCATTAGCATATAGTACCACATCCTTTATTACCAACTTTTGGATTGCTGAGATAAAGGTATTCATTATCGTGTAGTTTGGATTTTTGCCTTTTATTGGCAACGATACCATATCCTTTTGAATTTTTGTCTTACTAATACTATCGCCCCAAGTGTATTTGTAGCCTAAGCTTCTATTTATGCACGTTGCTAAGTATAATTGGCCTAATTTATCTTTTGCGCTTGATTCGTTGATGTGTAAGATGAGGTTATGACTATCGTTCGAGTAGAAGTCATTCTCTTGATAAGTAACAACAAACGTTTTACCACCGATAAAGATGCAGTTACCCTTGTCGAGATATTTTTCGTCATACGAAATATATGAGCTAACAGCATTATTGTCTGCACTTGCACATAAGTATGGTACATATCCGCTATCAGCGACAATATCCCTTGATAGGATATTTCCAGAGTTCTTTACACTGAATATATCAACAATCTTGAACTCATCAAATTTAAGGTTATCAAAGTTGTCAATTGCATTTTGCTCTTCCTCTGTCAAAGTGTAATCCTCAAGACCAGTAGCAGATAAGTAAGCCTCTAGCTCCGCTAGACGCTCCACCTCTAGCTCCGCTAGACGCTCCACCTCTAGCTCCGCTATAAAACTATCCATAAAATCAAAATCTATTATACCGTTTTTAACTGGCAGAAGAAAAGATATATCTTTAGCAATCGTCCAATGTCTAGCATAGCCTAAATTTGGAATATTTCTTTTCCATACAGCACATACAAATAACAATATTTTTACATTATCTATCTTGGGTATCAATACTTTTACATTATCCATAACACAAAAGTCTGATTGAGCAATATTCATAGTGCGTGTATGATCTCCAAATATTAAGTAAATGGGAAAATCTGTTGTGATATTGTAATCTGCTACTAGGTTTGTATAGCCAACTATGCCATTATTTGATGTGTCAGAAGAATATACAGGAATAGTTCCATTATTTGCCAAATTAGACTTGTCTAATTTTTTGCGTCCGACTAATAATTCAAATAATTCAGTATATTTAAACTCGCCCCACTCAACACCTTGCAGTTTCTTGTCAAGTGGGGCAACTATTTTCCCAATGTTTCCTCCTCCTTATTTTCTGCGCATTGTTGTTTTAATAAGTTAGACACCTCCCAAGCAAGGTATTCACTCACAGTTTTCTTAAAATCTTGAAGCGTTGGCTTGGTGTCAATAGGAGCTGTTTGATTCCAATCTGAACCGCTATTTGGATCAATTACACCTTCATAGTACTCTTTAGTTGTAAATATACTGAGTTTTTTACTGCCAAAGCGTACAAGGTTTATTAGCTCCTCATATCTACCTTTTGCATTATTTGTGTCTTTCAGATTACTACTTGCTTTCTTGCGATTTGTACGTGTATAGCCATCATCTGTGAAGTCGATAAACTTTACAACACTATCTTTATGGTGCTGTTCCCCAACCTTAAATACATATATGTTTGTCTGAACGCTTGACTTTCCAATAAAAATATCAATAGGCATTTTAATGCTTGCAACAAGAGAGTGTTTTTTGAGTATTCTTTTGTTGTACTCAATTGCCTTACCCGAGCCTGCTGAATTCTGAATAATGATAGCTGCATATCCTTTAATCATCATATTTAAAGCCTTCTCGACAAAGTTCATTCCGTTACCACTGGCAGAATATGGTGGATTGAGAATAAAAGCATCTGCTGGGAACTTCTCGTCTGTTTTACCAAAGCCATAGTTTCCCTCAAAGTCTTTTAAGGAGTCCTTGTTGAGGATATTAGAGCTACCATCACCCATCAAGATCATATTGAGGATAGCCAACATATATACACTTGACAATAGCTCCAAACCAAGCAACTGCTCTGCTTTAATTTGTAGTTCCTTTTGCCTTAGCTCCTCTGGTGAGGTAATTGTGTCTTTTGCATCCTTCAACATCTCATTCATTGCAGCAACCAATAGACCTGCTGAACCTGTTGCGAAGTCCCATACATAAGAATCTTTATTGACACGAGCTAACTTAACCAAAAGTGTTGCCACATACGATGGTGTAAGTACAACATCGTTTAGCTTATCCTGTGAGAATCCTAACCATCCGTACATCTCATTGAACAACTTACCCGTAAAGTCTGTTGTTAATCCAATTTTGTAATATATACCCAAGTCGTCCACTATCTTTGTGAATACCCTCTTCAGCTGACTCTCTCCATTTTCAACCTTGTTAATATTCTCAGTCGTTAATGTATTTTGTAGGGTTCTAATAATTAGATCTTTCTTCTTTTTTGGTAACTCTTTGTGCTCCAAGAAAGCTTCGATTTTTCTAACTATTATATCACCATCTCGATTACCTCGTTCGGTAGAAGATGTAAGGTGTTCCTTTTCAAGTGGTGCTACCTTATCAGGTATTCCTATTGTTGCAATAATAGAGGCGGCTACCAAATAGACTCTATCATTTTCAGCAAGCCCTTTCTCATTTTTGTAGATGTCGTTATTAAGTTTTACGAGGCTTAAATCAATCTCCCTCTCTCGCTGCTCCTTTAATCTATCAAGTTCCTCTTGTGTTAAACTCAACGACTCAACTTGCTCTATGAAAGCATTAAAATTCTGTGGAGCTAAAAATGAAAAATCAGTAAATTCACCAACCTTCTGACCTATACCAAAGTTGCTTTTTGATACATAATATACACCTATCTCGTGTTGAATCTTACCAAACTCATCCATATAACCAGTCATACCAATGGCTATAATGTCGGTATAGCTTGTATGGTGAAGTATCGCATTTGCATAATGCACAGCACCATTTACGGCAAAGGAGTTGATGTTTTTGAAATTAGGCTCGTTCTTTGAAGATCTATTTTCAACCTGATTGTTTGCATCAAGTTTAGCCAATTTGCCTTTGTATCCTTTGTACTCAATAAGGATAGGATATGACTTTAGCTTTTCGTCCTTTAGTAATAATTTTGCATCGGGACGATTTGCACCTGTTCCTCCATTCTTGGTATAGTAATCGTGTAGAGCTTTGTCGATTTCACTATTTAGCGATTGTTGCTCTAACTTATAATCTAAATCATATTGTTTTAACCAACCATTCGCCAAGTCTGCGATGTTTGGTTCAATTGATTGTATTGTCTTCTTTGCCATATATAAATATTATTCTATTCCTTCTCTACAAAGATAGAAAAAATATTCCTGAATTCAACTTGTAAATGCAACTGAGGAATTGGGAAGTTGCAGAGAATGAGATAAAATATTTTTTCAGAGAGGAAAGAGAGGTAAAACTCTCCTTCGCTCCGCTGAATGGAATA
>JBCQTX010000087.1:0-3887 GCA_047174605.1 Rikenellaceae bacterium
TCTGCTCCGTCTGCTCCGTCTGCTCCGTCTGCTCCGTCTGCTCCGTCTGCTCCATTCCACTGCACAACTTCACTCCACGAGTCCACCTCAGTAGTAGAGTCCCCCCAAGCACCCTGACAATACCAAATCACCTCGCCCGATCTGGTCACTACATCATCATCCGATGAATCAGCAGTTACCGCCACCCCATAATCCTCGCTTATAGCAGCCACCGCCATATCATTAGAGACCTCAGCAATTGATGCTACACTCGCTGTCTCGGCTGCTGCTGCTGCCTGAGCTGGATCAGTGTACCACCCATCTGGAGGATAAGACAATGATGTTGGCTTTGAAGGCTTTGAAGTTGCTGATTTGTAGATTGCTGCTGTTGGTCTTGTTGATAGACTCTCAATACGCTCCAATTCGTCTGTTAGCGTGGTATTTCCTGTAGCTGTCTTGACAACTAGCTTGTCACTGAGCTCGTAGGATAGATTATTATCGTTGATAATAAAAGAGTCCACATACTTATAAGCTGCGATCGTAGGATTGTCCAGAGCTGCCGACAGTATGATAAAACTCTGTGCGCTATCATCGTCTGTTCTGCGAGATCCACGAAGAACAAAGTCCTCTCCCTCGGAGAAATCTTTCGTTCCGATATAATCTACATCCTCCTCTGTAGCGTCACACTCAAACCAATGCTCGGTTGCCTCAACTGAATCACTCACGGCGGTTACCACACCCCAGAATACTTTCCCTGCGTTAGCCTTGTAGCACTGATAGCCCACTTTCCACATTTGCAGACCATCGTTCGGCTCGTAGTAGATCCTCACAACCCCCGAATCTGAGATTGTGTATCTCGAGACCGTAGCCCATGCCTTAGAGATATATAATGTTCCTCCGATGGCTTGGATTTTGTTGTAGGTTAGCACGTCTACTATTAGCTCCTCGGCTAGTATCTTGTTGATATTTAGCACACCTCGGCCGTTTTCGTCCTCGTAGAGTCTGTAGCCTGCTTTTACTGTGTCGTTGTAGTTGGTGGATTGGATGTCGTCGGTCATTAGCTTTGTTAGGGTTGCTGTGCCGTCGACGACTAAATCACCTAAGATTCTTAATGACCCCGATATAACACCACCCAACGAGCTTAGAATGTTGGAGAATGCGAATTTCTTTGCCTTTTGATTCCCTCGTTTATCAACTATCAAATATGACTCCGTTGGATCATCCTCTGTATCTAGCTCGTATATGCGCTCCATGCCATACTCGCCTGTGTCGGATGTCCCCCATGTAAGAACCTCGGTATCCCCTGTGCTTACCGCTGAACTGCTTGATGCCACAACATTTTCAGTCCATTCAGTAGCTGAATACTCATAAGGCTCGATCTGCCTAGCCTTAAACGATGATTTTCCCGTTTTTAGATCCCAATCGTATGAGGTGAGCACATACTTCTTTGAATCAACGACTATATTTTGAGGTTTGAAGTCAAATACAGTAGTAGACAATGTGAGACCTCCACATCTCTCAGATCCTTGATAGAAAGCATTAGATAGGTGCGAATATGCTCTTGCTATGTTTTCCGTGAGATTTATCACACCTCCTATTTCGTCTCCTCGCTGCCAATTGGTGATGCTCTCAAATTGGTTGAATAGACCATACGCCATTGATCCAACACCGCCGATATTTGTTGGCGTTTCTCCGTAGCTTATGGATAGCGTCTCTTTTGTGTTGCCGTTTTCGTTTATTAGACCTGTTAACTCTATGCTGTTGTCTGTGATTAGCTGAGGCTCTATGGTGATGGATGTTATACCCATCGCATTAACATCTCTTGCTGCGTAAGCACTTATTGATGTTCCAAATGTATTATCGTAGGTAATGTTGCAGGTTGCGCTTAATGTTATCTTTAGCGTTCCAGCTACAGCAGGTAGTGATGCGAGATTAATGGTAAATTCAGTAGTGTCTGTTATAAGCGCATTATATGTGTTATTATTCTCCGATACAAGTTTGTCGAGATTTATTAAATATTCGTCATCACCCCACCCTCCAGCATTTAAGTGGTATACCTCGTCGTTTAATGACGTGTACGTTACGTAAGCCAATAACGATTGCGTCATTGGTATGCTGCCATAATACCAAGGAGTGTGCAGAAAGGGGTTGAATGAAAACAATGATCCGCCATCTTCCGATTGTCCAATAGGGTAGTCGTATATAGAAATCTTAACTTGCAGCCCTGCGTCAGAACTTGGCCCATAATTATATTCTAAGACTATAGGATCTACATCTGGCGAAAATTCAAAGTCGTAGCTTGAACTGCTAACATCTACAGTTACGGTTGAGTAGGCTAAAAGTATATCACCATAAGCCGTAGCGGCTGACGTACTTGCATTTGAGTATAAGCTGTTATTTAAGACCGAAGCGTTATTTAAGCTACTATTCTTGTACAACGGAGCACGTGTATAGCCAGATGTGTCGCCAGTGTGAACTGGCGTATCAGGCGTGTAGTCGTATGTGAAATCGCTTTCCTTCTGCGCATACTCAAACAAATCAGATTTCACCCCATAATCCTGATCGGTAGTGATAGTCCTCCACGACGGCACAACCTCCCATGTAGCACCACCTGTGCACATGGTGAAGTCGTTAGAATCTATTGACTCTAAGGCTGTGACCTCGTAGATCTTCCATGTGTTATCCCCGATATATCGGAGCTGATAGCCCACTAGGATGGCTTGTAGCATTTCGTACCATGTGCCGTCGAAGTAGTCGCAATCTATCTCAGCATCTCCATATAGCAGATCTCCCGATTTGTACGGATTGACCCAAGTCCAAGGATCGGCTAGCCATGATATTTTGTTTTGCGCCTCCGTGAGGATGTCATCTATCGAGTTAATCCCCGACATATCAAAATCTATCTGATCGAGATAGCCGATGTTGTCACGGCACGTGATTGTCACCTCCTCGCCTGTGCTGAACGAGTAACTATCTGGCGTTACATAGCCACTCCAGATAACATCCTCGCCCTTATATATGAATACCTTGTATTTCGTAGCGTCAGCGGTGAAGAACTCGTTGTAATAGGCTGCAAACGTACTATCGTGAAAGGTTATGTCTAGCGTGGTCTTTGAAACTGGGCTATCTAGGTCTGCATCTATCAAGTTAATGACGATTCCTCCCACTGCTAGATAGCGTGGGGTAATAGGATCTGAGCTCCAGCCTTTACGCCAGAACTCAAAGTCGTATCCATTTACCGACCCAACGATATATTTTCCGTAGCTATCTGCCATTGTATGCCGTGTAATTATCTAGTGTTCCGTATAGATCTTTTCCTTTAATCACGAAGTTTACTGTGTTGCTAGAACTTCGAGTGAATACATCATCCGATGTTCCAGAGCTATATCCACCTGTGAATGTGTCCACTGTTGAGCTGCTACCACTGCTGACTGAGCCTGTTACGTTGCTTATTGCTGCTGAGAGGGCTGCACCTAGCGCAACAAGCGCGATACCTCCAACGATCATTGCGACTGGGTTACCGCTTTCTAGGGCTTGTATAGCCACACCCTGCGCAATTAGCAACGATCCAAATAGAGTTGCCGCCTCCGCTAGTGGAGATACAAACATCGCCTTTAGCTCGTCACTGTCAATTTGACCATCTGCAAGGGCTTCGCCTAATAATTCTGAAAAACGGATGGCAATACCCTCGACTATTGCCTCTACTTCAATCGTAGACTCCTTTAATTTCGTTAATTCGAGTGGCGGTATCTCAATAGTCGGTATATCAAGGTTTAACATATTTGATAACACACTATCTAGCTCCTTGGTTATGGCTGTAGTATCAATGTCGCCTAGCATTGGAGTTATATCCACCCTCAATATACCTGTATCACGAGCCTCGATCAACCTGCTCAACTCCTTTGATA
>JBCQTX010000034.1:0-21569 GCA_047174605.1 Rikenellaceae bacterium
GGATTGAAAACAAGCTAAATAATCGACCTCGTAAAAGGCTCGGATACCTCACGCCAAATGAAAAATTCAAACAAATATTAACTATGAATTCAGTTGCATTTGCAGGTTGAATTCAGCAGAGGAGGGATTAGATGTTATTGAGTATTGCGTATCTATCACTATTGGCTCTATTACTAGGGTCGATATGTGTGAAGTTGAGGTTGCCGGCATTGGTGGGTATGTTGCTTTCGGGGATTATTTTGGGCCCCTACTGCTTTAATCTGTTATCTTCGCAGCTGCTGGATATATCTGTGGAGCTTAGACAGATAGCATTGGTGATTATTTTGATGCGAGCCGGGTTGGCACTCGATATTGAGTCACTTAAAAAAGTTGGACGGCCAGCGTTGATGTTGTGTTTTGTTCCGGCGTGTTTCGAGATTGTGGCTATGATTATTATCGCCCCAATATTAATAGATATCTCATATCTGGAGGCGGCAATTATGGGAACGGTCGTAGCGGCAGTATCACCAGCAGTTGTAGTCCCGAAGATGTTGAAGATGGTCGACGAGGGGATCGGTACAGAGAAGGGGATTCCGCAGATGATTATGGCGGGAGGATCGGTCGATGATGTCTTTGTGATTGTGCTTTTCACCTCATTTGTCACGCTGGGGCAAGGCGGTGAGTTTCACGCATCGACTATGACTCAGGTTCCGATCTCGATTATCCTTGGATTGATCACAGGAGTGATCTCGGGGTGGGGCTTGGTGAAGTTATTCAAGGCGGTGCATCTGCGCGATACAGCGAAGATGTTGATAATGCTGAGCGTTGGATTTTTGTTTTTAGGCATCGAGGCGAAGTTGAAGGGTGTCGTTCCGATTTCGGGACTGTTGGCCGTGATGGCGATGGGGGCAACGATCCTAAGCAAATATGAGGTGTTAGCGCGGAGGATTTCGCCTAAATATACAAAGCTGTGGGTCTTTGCCGAGATTCTGCTCTTTGTCTTGGTTGGCGCTACTGTGAATATCAACTTTGCGATAGCTGCCGGACCTGTTGTTCTGCTGATCTTGCTCTTTGTGTTGATGTGGAGAATGGTGGGTGTCTACTGTTCGATGATCGGAAGTGACCTCACAACGAAGGAGCGACTATTCTGCATGATCGCCTACACACCCAAAGCTACGGTTCAAGCTGCGATCGGCTCGATTCCATTGGCATTGGGGTTGGGATGTGGCGAGATAGTGCTCACGATGGCGGTTGTAGCGATACTTGTTACGGCACCTTTGGGGGCGTTCGGAATAGATCTTTCGATGATGCCGTTATTGTCCAAAAAGTAGGTATTTTTGGATATTTAGAACTGTTAAAAAAGTAACAGTTTTGTGTTATAAAACTAACATATAAGTGTTAAGAAACTAACACTTTTTTTAGTGTAAATTTTGGATAATTATGCATACCTTTGTGGAGTTCGAGGGTTTAATGATTTTTTTAATCAAGTAAATTTAGCGACCACGCGGGGGGAGGTGTAGATAATATTAATTTTTTAAAAAGAGGAAATTATGGTGATTTTGGTTCTAAATTGTGGAAGTTCATCAATCAAGTATCAGGTGATTGATATGAAGTGTTGCAGCGAAAGCAAATTGTTAGCAAAGGGATTAGTAGATCGTGTCGGATTGGCTCAGGGTCTTTTGACTCACAAACCAGTAGGCAAAGATATCTATGAGGTAGAACGACCAATTGAAAACCATACCGTAGGAATTAAATTAGTATTGGAGGCTCTTGTAGACCCATCGCACGGAGTGATCGAGTCGTTGGAGGAGCTAAAGGCTGTTGGTCATCGTGTTGCACATGGTGGTGAGCACTTCGCTGAGAGCTGCATCATTGATGCCGATGTTGAGGAGAAGATCAAGTCGTTGTTCGAGATCGCACCTCTTCATAATCCAGCAAACTACCAAGGTATCGAGGCAATTAACAATGTATTGCCGGGACTATCTCAAGTTGCTGTATTCGACACATCGTTCCACCAGACTATACCTGCTGTGAATTATATGTATGCGATCCCGACGAAGTACTACGACAAATATCGAGTACGTAAGTATGGATTTCATGGTACAAGCCACAAATATGTGGGACAAAAGGCGGCAGAGCTTTGTGGTATAGATTTTAATAACTCGAAGATCATCACTTGCCACGTTGGAAATGGAGGTTCGGTGACAGCTATAAAGAATGGAAAGTCATTCGATACATCGATGGGATTCTCGCCACTTGATGGTTTGATTATGGGAACTCGCTCAGGTTCGATGGATGTGAGTGCAGCGCTATATATCGGTGAGAAGGAGGGAATGAGTTTCCCGGAGATCACAAGTATGTTGAATAAGCAATCGGGCGTGTTGGGTCTTACGAATGGTATGTCGAGCGATATGCGCGATATTGACGATGCTTATGATGCAGGTAACGAGGCAGCTATTTTAGCTCGTGATATGCACTACGATCGCGTGAAGCGTTTCATTGGACAATATGCAGCAGCTATGGGAGGATTGGATTTGATCGTCTTTACGGGTGGTGTAGGTGAGAATTCGGATAATCTTCGCCCGACAGCTTGCTCGGGATTGGAGTTTATGGGTGTTGAGTTTGATCATGCGGCCAACAAAGGGGCTCGCGGTGTAGATAGAGTATTGTCAACTCCATCGTCGAAAGTCAAGGTTGCGATGATCGCTACAGATGAGGAGATGGTGATCGCCTCCGACACCTACACATTAGTTAAGAAAAACTAATAAACAAAATATAAAAACAGTATGATACAGCATTTAACAGAGCTCGTTACTGCAGCGCAGCAGTTGGGCAAAAAACGTCTCGCAGTGGCCTATGGTCAAGACACACACACTATCGAGGCAGTCTATGAGGCGACAAAAGAGGGGTTAGTAGAGGCGACTCTATATGGTGAGCAGGCGAAGATCGAGGCCGTGTGTAATGAGCTAGGAATCGATGTCGCAAATTTCAAAATTGTCGAGGAGCGTTCGGATGTTGGATGTGTTAAGCGTGCTGTTCAAGCTGTTGTGGCTGGTGAGGCTGATGTACTGATGAAGGGTTTGGTCTCTACAGATAAATATATGCGTGGAATCCTCAACAAGGATGCTGGACTCTTCCCACCAAAGGGTACATTGAGTCACGTTACAATCCTTGAGATGGAGGGTTACCACAAACTACTTACGATCTCGGATATCGCGGTAATTCCACTTCCGGATCTAAAGCAGAAGATGAAGTTGATCGGCTATCTAGCAAAGACAGCTAGCTTGCTAGGAATCAGCACTCCGAAGATTGCGTGTGTTGCACCATCGGAGCAGGTTTTACCAACGGTAGTCTCATCGTATGAGGGAGCTATTCTTTCGAAGATGGCGGATCGTGGACAGTTGGGAAGTGTTGTTGTAGATGGCCCATTGTCGTTGGATGTTGCTATGTATAAGGAGGTTGCGGATCACAAGAATGTAAAGGGTTCAACAATTGCGGGAGATCCAGATTGTTTGTTGTTCCCAAATATCGAGTCTGCAAATGTATTCTTCAAGTCGGTGACTCACTTCGGACACGGAGAGTTGGCTGCTATGGTTATGGGTACTAAGGTACCATGTGTTCTTACGTCGCGCGGAGATACAAGCGCGTCGAAACTCTACTCTATTGCGTTGGCTTGTTTGGCGGCGAATAAATAAGAGTAGGTATTTGGTTGGTTGAATTGGTGAAGTAAAAAAGGAAAAAAAGACGATGCAAAAGGTTTTAGCGATTAACCCGGGGTCTACCTCGACAAAATTCGCAGTTTATGAGGGAGAGAGTGTAGTTTTTGAGAATACTCTACGCCACACGGCAGAGGAGATTGATAGTTTTGAATCTATTATTGCTCAACGAGAGTGGCGCAAAAAGATGATTGTCGAGGGGATGAATGGCTTTGACATCAAGGAGTTAAGTGCAGTAGTGGGACGTGGAGGATTGGTAAAACCTATCGAAGGCGGAATCTACGAGGTGAATGAGAGATTGGTGGAGGATTGTATTGGTACGCACTATGCGCACGCTAGTAATTTGGGAGCGCTGCTTGCAAAGGATATTGCAGATGAGGTTGGAATTAAATCTTATATCGTTGATCCTGTGGTGGTTGACGAGCTATCGGATATTGCACGCATGAGTGGACACCCAGCATTCCCACGAGTTTCGATGTTTCACGCATTGAATTCAAAGGCAATTGCTCGTCACTATGCTCGCGATATTAAGAAGAAGTATGAGGATTTGAACCTTGTAGTTGTACATATGGGTGGTGGAGTATCGGTTAGTGCTCATGTTCATGGACGTGTTGTAGATACCTACAATGCCCTTTCGGGAGATGGATGTTTCTCGCCAGAGCGTACGGGACGTGTTCAACCAATATCACTCGTAGATGCTTGTTTTTCTGGCAAATATACAGAGGCTGAGATCACCCATATGTTGATTGGAGGCGGTGGATTAAATGCACATTTGGGCAATAATTCGATGTTGGATGCCGTTAATTCAGCTTTGGCAGGTGATGAAAAGGCGAAGTTGGTGGTTGATGCCTTCTGCTACAATGTGGGAAAAGATGTTGGAGCTATGAGTACGGTGATGTGTGGTAAGGTCGATGCAATCATCATCACGGGAGGTATAGCATACAACGAACATATTCAGCGATGGATATCGGAGCGCGTGGAGTGGATTGCAAAGGTTGCTATCTATCCGGGAGAGGATGAGCTAGGCGCGTTGGTGCATAGCACGATTGAGGTATTGAACGGAAACATCACACCAAAGGTTTACAAATAAAAGCGAAGAAACTATAGATAGAAAGTAGATGGTAAATATTGAGATTTTCGTCTCTCAGATGGCGGCAAAGGCGCTAGGGACGTTATATGGAATTACTGAACCGAAGATGGTTCAGATTCAATCTACTCGTAAGGAGTTTGAGGGTGACTATACATTAGTCACCTTTCCGCTGCTTAAGGCGAGTAGGAAATCACCCGAGGCTACGGCCAATGAGGTGGGTGAATATATCGTGGCAAACAACAAGGAGGTGGCATCGTATAATGTCATCAAAGGCTTTTTGAACCTATCGTTGTCGGCTGAATTCTGGGGAGCATACTTTGCGCAGATTGTGGAGTGCGAGAGTTTTGGATTGGTGGATGCGGAGTCTACGGGACGCACAGTGATGGTGGAGTATTCATCTCCAAACACCAACAAGCCGCTTCACTTGGGGCATATCCGCAACAACTTGTTGGGATGGTCAGTTGCTGAGATCTTGAAGGCGAATGGCCATAAAGTGTTGAAGGTCAACTTGGTGAATGATCGTGGAATTCATATCTGCAAATCGATGATCGCATGGTTGTTGTATGGCAATGGCGAGACTCCTGAGAGCACGGGGATGAAGGGCGACCACTTGGTGGGTAAGTACTACGTGGAGTTTGACAAACACTATAAGGCTGAGATTAAGGAGCTTGTGGCTGACGGCATGAGCGAGGATGATGCTAAGAAGCAAGCTCCGGTGATGCTCAAGGCGCAAGAGATGCTTCGTAAGTGGGAGGCCAAAGATACAGAGGTTTACGCCTTGTGGGAGCGTATGAATGGTTGGGTCTATGAGGGATTTGACGTGACATACAAAGCTTTGGGCGTGGATTTCGACAAGGTATATTACGAATCTCAAACATATTTGCTAGGCAAGAGCTTGGTGGAGAAGGGACTTGAGGCTGGGACATTCTTCCGCAAAGAGGATGGTTCGGTTTGGATCGATTTGGAGAGTGATGGACTTGACCAAAAATTGTTGCTCAGAGGCGATGGCACATCGGTATATATGACACAGGATTTGGGTACGGCTGTTAGTCGTGCTGAGGAGGAGAGTGTCGACGCGATGATCTATGTTGTTGGAAATGAGCAGAATTACCACTTCCAAGTGTTGAAGCTGATCCTCACGAAGTTGGGTTACGAGTGGGCGAAAGATATCACTCACCTTTCGTATGGAATGGTGGAGCTCCCCGAGGGAAAGATGAAATCTCGCGAGGGAACGGTTGTCGATGCCGATGATTTGGTGGCAGGAATGATCGCTGATGCACGAGCAATATCTGACGAGGCTGGTAAAAACGATGGACTTACGGAGGAGCAGATCGCACAGATCTCGAACACGGTGGGTCTTGGAGCGTTGAAGTACTTCATCTTGAAGGTTGATCCGAAAAAGACGATGTTGTTTGATCCGAAGGAATCGATTGACTTCAATGGAAACACAGGTCCATTTGTACAATATACCCATGCTCGTATCTGCTCTGTTTTGCGACGTGCAGCGGAGTCAGGGATCTCTAGCGGTGAGGTTGCAGAGTGCGGAGCTGAGGAGATCGAGTTGATCAAGCAGATCACAGCATATCCGATGGCTGTTGCGCAGGCGGGGGATAACTTCTCACCAGCAATCATCGCGGCATACGCCTACGATCTAGCGAAGTTATACAATGGATATTATCATGATCATCCGATTTTGAAGGAGGAGAATGAGGGTGTTCGTGCTCTACGTTTGGAGTTGAGCAGATGCGTGGCAAGGACAATCAAGAGTGCAATGTCGCTACTAGGAATAGTAGTACCAGAAAGAATGTAATAGGATATGACGTTTACAACAAAACAGACACCCATTGAGGATCTACTCATTATCAACCCAGCGACACTTGGCGAGCCGAGAGATTACTTGATTGATTTGGAGGCGGAGCAGACGATTGCTGATATAGAGTCGATGGGTATCGAGGAGAGGTTCATACACCATAATAAGGAGACTTTGGCGCGAGGTGTTATGCGTGGGCTACACTTCCAGCGCGAGGACTCCTATGGTCGTATGGTGGGTGTTACGGCAGGACGTATCTTGTGCGTTGCGGTGGATCTGCGCCCAGACTATGCTAGTTTCGGCGCAGCATACTCGGTGGAGCTTCATAACGAAAATGAGACTATGTTATATGTGCCACCCTACTTCGCGATGGGATTCATGACGTTAGAGGCTAAGACGGAGGTGGTTATCAACTCAGCGGCTATTCCCGATGTAAAACAAGAGTCGGGGATTATTTGGGATGATGAAGTATTAAATATCGATTGGCAGTTCGAGAGATATGAGATCGATGAAAAGTACCTCAACATATCACCGCGCGATAAAAAGGGCCCATCTTTTAGGATGTACAACCCCAATACCATTTGGATCAATAGACCTCGAAAGGGAAAGTATGCGTTGCAGCGTAAGACGAAACAGGTGGAGAGGGTTAATATGCGAGGAATCACTCGCGAATAACACTACTCATCATCCTCCATATCATTATCAATCAGAGCCTTAGGGCTCTGTTGTTTTTTTGTAGGAAGTCCTAATTTACGAAGTTTTTCGCCATTACGGATTATGTTATCATTACCCGTACAGAGTCGTTTATAAGCATCATCATACTTTGTTTTGGCGCTATCGAGAGCTGCTCCAACTCCCTCCAAAGAGGTGACAAAATTGACCAGCTGATCATATAATTTTGTACCTCGCGTGACGATCTCAGCGGTATTTTTGCTCTGTGCATTTCGCTTCCACAAGTCATCCACCAACTTTAGAAGAGCAAAGAGATTTGTTGGCGACGAGATGATAACACGCTTCTCATACGCCTCGCTCCAGAGCGAACTCTCCGCTTGTAACGCCGCTAAGAAGGCGGGCTCACTCGGGATAAACATAATGACAAAATCGGGGGAATTAACGAGTTTTTGGTACTCCTTATTGGCCAACTCCTTGATGTGCTGACGTACCGAAACTATGTGAGCATCAAGCGCTTGACGTCTTGCAGCAGGATCTTCCGAGTTGACATAATTGACAAATGCCGTAAGCGAAGTTTTGGAATCTATAATTATCTGCTTCCCTTCGGGCAGGTTCAAGAGAACATCGGGGCGAAGATTATTCCCCGCCTCATCCTTGAAATTGGTCTGTGTCGAGTAGTGAGTACCGCGAACGAGGTTCGAACTCTGGAGGATAGTCTCCAAAATCATCTCGCCCCAATCACCCTGCACCTTCGAATTTCCGCGTAGCGCATTTGTCAGGTTTGATGTCTCGGCAGTGATTCTTCGATTGAGCTCCATCAACCTCTCCAACTCATTTTTGAGAGCTCCACGTTGCTCATTCTCAAAGTTATATATGGTCTCCACACGATCGCGAAACGATGTGATATTCTCCTTGAAGGGCTTCAACATTGTGTCGATCGACTCTCTACTGCTCTCTTTGAATTGTCGGGAGTGGTCGGTAAATATTTCAGTAGCAATATTTTTGAACTGCTCCCTAAGTTGAGTTTCGCGCTTTAGCTGCTCCGCTTCTCGCTCTTTTGCCACTTCGCGAGCCCTAGCTTCGCTCTGGTGGGCAGCTTCCAGACGCACCATCGCAGTTTGCAGATCTATCTGCGCTTTGGTTAGTTGCGCGCTCTTATCTCCATTTTCAATATTTGCTCGTGAGAGCTCTCTCTCAATCCGCAGATTTTTCTCTTTTAGAGTACGTATAGCCATCCAAAGTGCCACGATAACCATCGCGAATAACACACTCAATATAATAAATATAGTTTGCATAGAGCAAAGGTATGCAAAATCTCGAAAAAAATGAGTATCTTTGACCACATAATTTATATAGTCCCCTAAAAATAATAACGCAATGCGTATTGTATCTCCGTCGCTGCTCGCAGCAGATTTTGGCAATTTAGAGCGCGACACCAAAATGGTTCATAATAGTGATGCACAATGGATCCATATCGATGTGATGGATGGATGTTTTGTGCCAAATATTTCGTATGGATTCCCAATCTTGGAGGCTGTAAGAGGATATAGCGACAAGGTGATGGATGTTCATCTAATGATCACTGAACCAGAACGTTATCTAACCAGATTTGTAGAATCAGGGGCTGATATTGTAACCTTCCATTTGGAGGCTACACAACAACCACTCGTGTGTATCGAGATGGTGAAAAATGCCGGTGCAAAGGTTGGCGTCTCGATCAAACCCAACACCCCTGTCGAGGCTCTCAATGGGCTGTTGAACAGAGTGGATCTGATCCTTGTGATGAGTGTCGAGCCGGGATTTGGCGGACAATCATTCATTGAGGGGTCAACAGAAAAGGTGAAGAGATTGAGCCAAATGATCGACAAAGCGATTGCGGAGGGCGAGACAAGACCTCTAATCGAGGTTGATGGCGGAATCTCAGTCTCAAATGCGTTGGAGCTCTTCACGGCAGGGGCGGATGCTGTGGTCGTTGGAAGTTCTGTATTCTCGAAGGAGGATCCACAGGCGGAGATCGCAAAGATAATGAATGTATAAAAGCTATGATTTCACTCGATAATCTCACAGTAAGCTACGGAGGTTGGACACTCTTCGATGGCATCTCATTTTTGATTAACCCAAAGGATCGCATCGGTCTTGTGGGTCGAAATGGTGCGGGTAAGAGTACCCTATTTAAGATAATTATTGGGGAGCAAAATCCGACTTCGGGAGGGGTTTCGCAAAATGGCGATTGCACAATAGGCTATCTTCCGCAGCAGATGAGGGTGGCCGACACAACGACTCTGGTGATGGAGACGGGCAAGGCGTTTGCAGAGGTGAACAGGATCGAGGAGCAGATCGAAAGATATACAATAGAGATATCGGAGAGAACTGATTATGAGAGTGATAGCTACCAAGATCTGATCCACAAACTCACCGATGCACAGGATCGATTCCACATCTTAGGAGGTGACACTCGCGAGGCAGATATCGAAAAGACACTGCTCGGATTGGGATTCAAACGAACCGATTTTGAGCGCGGAACGAGTGAGTTTTCGGGAGGATGGAGAATGCGTATTGAGCTTGCGAAGTTGCTGCTTCGCCGCCCTTCGATATTCCTGCTCGATGAGCCTACTAACCACCTCGATATCGAGAGTATTCAGTGGTTGGAGGAGTATCTGAAAAATTATAATGGAGCGGTGTTGTTGATCTCCCACGATAGGATGTTTTTGGATGCTGTGACCAACCGAACGGTTGAGCTATCACTGGGCAAGGCGTATGACTATAAGGTGGGCTACTCCAAATTTGTGGAGCTACGAGCAGAGCGTCGTGAGCAGCAGATGGCGACCTACGAGAATCAGCAGCGATTAATCGAAAAGAACGAGGAGTTCATCGAGAAATTCCGCTATAAACCGACCAAAAGCAATCAGGTTCAGTCGCGTATCAAGCAGCTGGAAAAGATCGACCGCATAGAGGTTGAGCAGGAGGATATGGCGAGGATGAGGATCAAATTTCCACCTGCGCCACGCTCGGGAGATATCGTTGCGACGATCAACGAAGTAGGAAAGTCATTCGAAAATAAACACGTCTTTAGCGGTGCGAACTTCACGATCGAGAGGGGTCAGAAGATCGCATTGGTGGGACGAAATGGTGAGGGTAAGACCACTTTAGCGAGGATTTTGCATGGCGAGATTACCGCATCGGAGGGTAATATAAAACTCGGAGCAAATGTAAATATTGGGTATTTCGCTCAGAATCAAGATGATTTGATGGATGGCGAGTTTACTGTTTTTGATACTTTGGATCGAGTTGCGGTTGGTGATATCCGCACTCGATTGCGAGATATTTTGGGAGCGTTCCTCTTCCAAGGCGATGATATCGAGAAGAAGGTGAAGGTGCTCTCGGGAGGCGAGAGATCACGTTTGGCGATGGCGCGTTTGATGCTTGAGCCCTACAACCTACTGATTCTCGATGAGCCTACCAACCATATGGATATGCGCTCGAAGGATATCTTAAAACAGGCGTTGATAGCCTTCGATGGCACAGTTGTTTTGGTCTCGCATGATCGTGATTTTTTGGATGGCGTGGTGGATAGAATCTACGAGTTCCGCAATGGTGGTGTGAAGGAGTATTTGGGGGGTATCCACTACTTTTTGGAGAAGAGAAAGGTGGAGTCGATGCGTGATATTGAGCGTGCTGCACCAACTGCAAAAAAGGAGTCCTCGCCGAATGCTACACCGGCCAAAGGCAAGCTGAGCTACGAGCAACAAAAGGAGCAGGAGAAGTTGATTAGAAAGGCTCGCAAGGCGGTTGAGGCGGTTGAAAAGGAGTTGGAGCAGATCGAGAAAAAGATGGCCGAACTCGACACGAAGATGGCCATAGAGTATAACGAGGCGGAGTACAAGGAGTATAACGAGCTCAAAGCGAAGCAGGAGAAGAAGATGCATGAGTGGGAGCAGCTTAGCTACGAGTTGGAGATTATTGAGGGGTAGTAGATGGGCGCTTTCTGTGCGATTTTTATTGAAAATCGCTTTTTGACAGAGAGCGCGAATGTAACTCTGTGAACTGCCTCTGGCAGGCGGGGATGGCACCCCCGCTGGTGCATGAGAAACTGCGTTTCTCTTTTTTAATTAAAATAAAAATAAAACATAATATGAGCAACAGAATTTTCGGAATCCGTCCCGTAGTAGAGGCGATTCAAGCACGCAAACAGATAGAGAAGGTCTACCTAAAAAAGGGGGCTGAGGGACAACTAATGATGGAGCTTCGTGATATCTGTCACCGCCATCGCATCCGCGTTCAGGAGGTGCCAATCGAGAAGTTGAATAGACTTATCAAAGGGGGTAACCACCAAGGTGTTGTAGCTCAAATCTCAGAGATAGAGTATGTCGAGGTACAGGATATTTTGGAACGCGTACCAGAGGATGAGACTCCGCTAATCGTGGTCTTTGATGGAGTGACCGACGTACGTAACTTCGGAGGTATCGCTCGTAGCGCAGAGTGCTCGGGAGCTCACGGACTTATCGCACCGCTCAAAAATTCTGCTCCCGTAAATGCAGAGGCGATCAAGGCCTCGGCAGGTGCGCTAACATCAATCCCAGTGGCTCGTGTAGGGTCAATCCGCACAACACTTATGATGTTGCAAGCGGAGGGTTTTCAGATAGTTGCAGCAACAGAGAAGAGCCGCAAATTGCTCTACGATGCAGATCTAAAAAAGCCTACGGTGATCGTGATGGGATCCGAAGAGACGGGAATCTCACGCGAGGTGTTGAAGCTATGTGACGAGCAGTTGGCGATTCCACTTATCGGACATATCGAGTCGTTGAATGTCTCGGCAGCGGCGGCAATTTTGCTATTTGAGGTTGTACGTCAACGTATTGGCGATGCAATGTCAGCGGAGTAAATTTCACCACAATCAGCTGGGCGAGGTTACACTCAATCGAAGCTCACGTGCAAAGAGGGTATCAATTTCGATACGCCCAGATGGCGAAGTGCGTTTGACTCTCCCACCACGAGGAAGTGAGAGCGAGGCTCGTAATTTTTTGGAGAGTAAGATAGAATGGATCGTAGCAGCGAAGCAGAAGATGGCACAACGTGCTGCGGCTCAGCCTGTTGTGAAAGAGTCATCTGTAGAGGAGATTGTGGCTCTGTGTCACCGTGCAAATGAGTATCTACCCAATCGCTTGGCTATGTTAGCCGAGCGATTTTCTTTTAACTATAGGCAAGTTGCGATCCGCATACTACGCTCCAAATGGGGGTCATGCACCAGCGATAACCGCATCTCATTATCAATTTTCTTGATGAAACTTCCCGAAGAACTTATTGACTTTGTTTTGATCCATGAGCTCTGCCACACTATCCATCACAACCATTCGAGGGAGTTTCACGCGCTTGTCAACAGTTGCACCCAAGGGCGTGAGAGAGAGCTACATAAAGCTCTGAAGGGGTACAGCTGCCGATAGTTTATCAACAAAATTGTTCACAAAGTTGTTGATAACCCTGTTGATAATTCCGAAAAATCACGAACAATACGATATTCACCAGCTGAATCTACACGCTCATAGAGGTGGTGCGAAAGCCCATTGGTAAGCATAATATACCGAGCCATAAGCACCGAATTATAGCGCACCGCCTGATCCAAAGTGCCCTGCGAGATCTTCACATCATACGCCTTACACTCCACCATCATGAGCGGCTCTCCTTGTCGCGAAAGCACCACAACATCGGCACGTTGACGCTGAGAATTGAGCCCAACAGGATACTCCTGAACAATCTGCTGAGGGGGAATCTGGAGCTGTGAGATAAGAAACTCCACCACATGACGACGCACCCACTCCTCGGGAGTGAGCACAATATAGCTACGGCGCAAGCTATCCCACACTTGAATAGGGGTTGTTGAACCCTTAACACGTAAATTTATTGAGGGAAAATTGAGCTTCGGATGGGGTAAATGCATATTTTATATGAAAAATTTGTATATTTACACACAAATATACAAATAGACAAGCAGAATATCAATACCTATAGATGCGAATATTAACTTTTCTGGCGAGTATAGTGCTCGCACTCACCATCACAAACACCTTTGCGTGGAGACAACGAGCAATCATCGAACCTGCTCGCAGCGAGATTCTGACCTATAACAGCGACTCGCTTTATATCCATAACGACCATAGTAAATCGCTCTATATGGTGCCGCTCAATGAATGGACAAAAGATCCATCATGCGACACACTCTACACCGCAAACTACACATTCCCAATGGAGTGGCTTAATCGCGAGGTGTTGCTTCGTGTGGAGTATGCCGATGCCCCCTACACAGTGGAGTTGAATGGGGAGGTCATCACATCAATCGAGGATGGAAACACCCCGACAGAGGTCAATATAACCCTTGCAACAGAGGAGGATATCAACACAGTCGGCATACGCCTAAGCCCAAACTCCGAGATGAGAAAATTGGAGGGGTGGAGAGCCTCGAACAGGATCGGCAAAACGCCTATAAAAGGGGGAATGATATTGGTGCCAGCAGCAATGACAATTCGCGATATCTCGACCAGAACGACGAGCGCCAACGGGGTATTCAATTCACGAATCGCAGTGGCACTCAAAAGCTACAACCTCAACGACAGACGATCACACCTCCACTACAAACTCAGAACAGATAGCGGAAAGGTTGTCGCTCATGGCACGGAGTCACTTCTTCTACGTATGCGAGGCGAGGATACGATCAACATAGCGACAATTCTTCCGGACTCAACCCTTTGGAGTAATAAAAATCCGGAGCTCTACACTTTGGAGCTGAAGTTGCAACATGAGGGGCGCTACTTGGAGTATGTCAAACAGACGATCGGTCTTAGAAAGATTGAGATTGCAGAGTCGGGAGTTGTGATGATAAATGACAAAAGAGTTAGGCTCAAGACAAAAGAGGTGGGGGGAAGTATCACCAAATCGCAGATGGAGGAGCTAAAAGATGAGGGGTATAACACACTCCATTTTACGGCAGGAGCTCATTCGCGCGATCTACTCAATCTGTGCGATGAGTTAGGATTATACGCTATTATCACCGCTCCCATCAATAGTAGCCGCACGGGCGATAATATCTTGGTGGATGGTAACTTAACCAATGACCCTGAGTGGCTTACGCAATATATGGAGCGCGCAACGAGGGCTTATCACGCCGCGAAATTACACCCGTCGATTGTGGCATTTGCCATCGCCTCGGAGTCGCTTAATGGATATAACCTATATGAGGTCTACCTGAAACTAAAGAGTTTGGAGAGGGATATTCCGATTATCTATGTCGACAATTCGGGCGAGTGGAACAGTGATTACGTACAATTCTAAAACCATAATACCATGAGTTACAAAAACTTACTAAATAATATTGACGAACTACAGATACTAGCCAAAGATTGGGGAGGTGAGCAACCTTCACAATTGGAGCTGGATATGGCTCTTGATCGTGTGAAGAAGATCTATGAGATACTACGATTCTGCCCACTTGTTGATGATCAGGTGAAGATAGATGAGCCGCAAGCGGTTGTAAATATCTCGACTCCGGATGAGGAGCAGCCTGCACCGGTGGCGGAGGAGCAAGTCGAGGAGGAGGATAATTTCATCTCGGAGAGCATAAGTGTCGTTGAGATTGAGATTGAATCAGAACCAGAAGCTGAGCCAGAGCCAGAGCCAGAGGTAAAAGAGAGCGCGGAGGAGATTGATGACGAGGAGGAGGATATGATACTTGATATCGACATTCTAAAGAGCGCAAACAAAGAGCGATACAACAAAATCCTCTCTCTTTATTGTGATTTGGATAGCCAAGAGCCAATAGTAGCTCCTGAGCCAGAGCCTGCACCAGAGCCGGTGGCAACACCTGAGCCGACACCAGAGCCAGCACCTGCTCCCAAACCCATCGTCAATGTAACAGCTACGCCAGAGAGTGTTGGGCTATATAAGATCTCGACCAAACTAGGAATCAATGATCGCTTCTTGCTTGCGAATGATCTCTTTGGTGGTGATGTTGTGGCACTTAACGAGGCACTCGTAAAGTTCGACGAACTAACATCTCTCGATGATACGATGGTACATATTGCCGAAAATTATCAGTGGGATGGAGATAGCGAGGGGGCGAAACTCCTATTTACACTTCTTCAAAATCGTTTCTTCTAGCCATTACATAGCGTGTCAAAACTATATATCGTACCCACACCAATAGGTAATTTGGAGGATATCACCCTTCGAGCAATAAATGTTCTAAAGCAGGTCGATCTGATCCTAGCCGAAGATACCCGAACAACCGCTTTTCTACTCAAACACTTGGGGATCGAAAAGCGGATGTTGTCGCACCATAAATTCAACGAACACGCAACTAGCACGATGGTTGCAGAGAGAATATCTGCCGGCCAAAGCGTGGCATTGGTATCGGATGCTGGAACTCCCGGCATCTCCGATCCCGGGTTTTTGTTGGTTCGCACGTGTGTCGAAGAGGGGATCGAGGTGGAGACTCTACCCGGCGCTACGGCTTGCATCCCGGCTCTCGTTCAGAGCGGATTTCCATGTGACAGATTCTGTTTCGAGGGGTTCCTCCCTCAGAAAAAGGGACGTGCGAAACATCTCGCGGCACTTGCAACAGAGGAGCGCACAATGATTTTTTATGAGTCGCCATACAGAATTGTCAAGAGCCTAGAACAGTTTGCCGAAGTCTTTGGCGAGGAGCGAAAGGTATCTATCACACGCGAGCTATCAAAGAAGTTTGAGCAGACAGTTCGCGGAACAATTCCAGAGGTGATAGCACACTTCAAAGAGCATGAACCAAAGGGTGAGTTTGTGATGGTTGTGGAGGGGGCAGCTAAACCAGAGAAAAAAGCAAAGATGACCAATGCGGAGAGGTATGGCATCAAACCAGATAATAAGCAGGAATGAGCGGTAAGGGGTTGACAATATTGGAGCGTTGTGCACTAGAGATACTCTGGGCACTCTGCTACTTAGTGGGGCATCTACCCCACTATCTGCAATTCTATATCATAGCTCCGGCGATTAAGTTTGTGATCTACCGCGTTTTAAGGTATCGAGTGAAGGTGGTCGACACAAACCTTAGCAACAGCTTTCCCGAAAAATGCGAGGGGGAGAGAGCCGTCATCCGCGATGGTTTCTACACCTATCTATCCGAGACTATAATCAGCACACTAGCACTCACCAGACGAGATGCTAACTCTCATGTAATGACCAATTTAGATCCGACAAAAGAGAGCAACCTGAAAGAGTTTCGCGACATGACACAAGATAAGAGTTGGGTGGCGCTATCCGCTCACTTCGGATTGTGGGAGTATGAGATGTTTTGGGCGACATACTCCAACCGTCGACTCATATGCGTCTACCACCCTCTCGAAAACAAGATCTTTGATCTGCTATTTAAACGACTTCGCAACCACTATAAAGCGGTGCCGATGTCTGCCAAAGAGTCACTCCGTTTTGCAATCAGAAATGGTGAAAATTATCGAGGCGAGAGCTATGTAATGGGGCTACTAGCAGATCAAAACCCGCCACTTGTACCAAATAGCCACTGGCATACGTTCCTCAATCAAGAGACAATATTCTTTGATGGGGGCGAAAAGATCGCCATTCGTGTGGGGATGCCTGTCTACTTTATCTACCAACGTCGTCTCTCGCCGGGTCGCTACGAGTTGTGCTACAAAACGATATGGGATGGCGAGCAGAGCGTTGAACCAAATGAGATCACGAGCCGCTATGTAGCTATGTTGGAGGAGGCGATACGCGAGACTCCATATATGTGGCTATGGTCGCACAAGAGGTGGAAAAGGAGCAAAAAAAATATCGAGCAGGCTGCTTGGGCAAATAGTAGAAAGGGGGCGTAATGAGTATTTTGAATAGCACAATGCGTGTTGCTGTGGTGATCCTAAACTACAATGGGGAGGGACATCTACGTCGCTTTCTACCCTCTGTGGTGGAGCATACACCCTCGTTTGTCGATATTATTGTCGCAGATAATGGCTCGTCAGACTCTTCGTGCTCTCTTATTCGAGATCACTTCTCACCACGTGTCGAGCTCCTTGCGTTAGATCAAAATTATGGATTTGCGGCTGGATATAATCGTGCTCTGGAGAGGCTAGACCACGAGATATTTTTGCTGCTTAACTCCGATGTGGAGGTGAGTGCAAACTACATCGAGCCACTTCTCGAAGAGCTATTATCATCAGATGATATCGCCGCTGTCGGCCCCAAACTCCGCTCTGTTGTAGAGCCTAATAAATTTGAATATGCCGGGGCTGCTGGCGGATATATAGATTTTCTGGGCTATCCATTTTGTCGTGGCCGCATAATGAATAAAACCGAGGTTGATCATGGGCAATATGATGATTCGCGTGATCTATTTTGGGTTAGTGGCGCTGCATTTTGTTGTCGCAGCTCGATCTACAAATCGTTAGGCGGTTTCGATGGCGATTTCTTTGCCCACATGGAGGAGATCGATCTATGTTGGCGCATGCAACTCGCAGGCTATCGTATCCGCATTGTTCCCCAAAGCGTTGTCTACCACCTTGGCGGGGGTACGCTTAGCACCCTATCTCCATTTAAAACCGAGCTGAACCATCGCAATAATTTGGCCATGCTATACAAATGTGCCCCCACTCGACAACGAATCACTGTCGCTGTGGTACGCCCATTTCTTGATCTCGCAGCGGCACTTAGCTATCTGTGTCAAGGGCAAGTCGGGGCATTCAACGCTGTGTTCAAGGCGTGGTGGGGATTTCTGAGGTGGCACAAAGCACTCAACAAAAAACGACGTGCTATCCGCTCAAACGTTGTCGCAGAATCGAAACACATCTATAACGGATCAATATTCCTCAAATAAAAAGGGCCCCATTTCTGAGAGCCCTTTTTCATAATATTTATCCGTGCCTACCAGAAGATAGCATAGATGATTGCCAACATAATACAGATTACATAGGCGCAAATGTTGAAGACCTTATCAGTCTGGAACATATCGTATGTAAGTTTGATTCCCTTTGGATCCTCCTCCTCTTTGTTAGTCGAAAGAGATACCATGATGATCACTGCGATTGTAAGGATAGTAGTGTAGAACATCTGATCGATGAAAGGCATCGCCTCGTTTCCAACAACAAACTTGAAGAACAACGCAATCGGAATAGAGAGAACAACTCCCCAGATAGCACCCTTGTTGTTAGCCTTCTTCCAGAATAATCCTACCAAGAATACACCCAAGATTCCCGGACTTACGATACCTGTGTACTCCTGAATAAATTGGAATACCTGATCAATTCCTCCCAACATAGGAGCCAAGATCAACGCAATGACAAGAGCTACACCAGCTGTCAAACGACCTACGTTAACAAGACGACTCTGTGATGCATTTGGGTTCATATATGGCTTATAGATATCCATCGTGAAGATCGTAGATGTCGAGTTCAACATACTAGCCAACGATGATACGATCGCCGCTGCCAACGCTGCAACTACAAGACCCTTAAGACCTGTTGGGACAAATGTACGGATCAACCAAGGATAAGCACTATCGTTATTCAATGTACCATTTGCATTCTCGAAGATCGCTGGAGCACCAAACTGACCCTCAGTGTACATTACATATGCGATGATACCCGGAACAACCACGATGAATGGGATCAACATCTTAAGGAATGCAGCGAAGATGATACCGCGTTGTGACTCCTCCAAAGACTTTGCAGCCAATGTACGCTGGATGATATATTGGTTGAAACCCCAATAGTAGATATTGGCAACCCACAAACCACCGACTAGCATATAGATACCCGGCATATTGTTATACTCCTTATGTCCTTGCTCCAACACCATGTCGAAGTGGTCACCTGCTACATTATATATATGGCTGATTCCATCCATAACACCACCATCCGTTACACTATTCAAGGCGATAATGGTAGTGATCAAACCTCCGATGATAAGTAGACCTACCTGCATTACATCAGTCCATGCAACAGCCGAAAGTCCTCCGTAAAGCGAGTATGCAGCGGCTACAACAGCAAGTCCGATCATGGCATATAGCGTCATGCTACCATCACCATTACCAAGAACTGTGTCGAGAGCCGTACCACCCAAGAAGAGTACAGAGGTAAGATTTACAAAGACGAAAAGACAGATCCAGAACACCGCAAGGATAGTCTTTAGATTAGAAGAGAAACGACGCTCCACAAACTCAGGGATGGTGTAGATACCCTGCTTGATGAAGATTGGCAAGAAGAACTTACCCACCAAGATCAATGTGATAGCGGCCATAAACTCATAGGCTGCGATTGCCATACCTCCGGCAAATCCCGAACCCGATGTTCCAATGAACTGCTCGGCAGAGATGTTAGCTGCGATAAGTGATGAACCGATTGCCCACCAAGGAAGCGACTTACTCGCCAAGAAGTAATCCTCCGCACTCTTCTCCTCGCCCTTCTTACCGCGCGAGACGAAGAATCCGATCGACACCAACACAATTGCGTAGGCGGCGAAGATCACATAGTCCAATAACTCAAAAGTTCCTGTACTCATTTTTTAATAATTTGGTTAGTTTATAATTTATGTTGATTGATTTTTCACAACTTAAAAGAACCTCTTCTTCGATTTGGTTATCACCACCTCCTTGAGGTAAAATGGCTCGAAGTAGGCCACATCCTCAAACTCTTCACTCTCCAATTTCTTATGAGCCACCTGAGCAACACCACGAGCCGAAGGCAATACATTCACAATCTTAGCCCAAGGCAAAACCTCCGCACACTTCGCCGCTCCATTTCCAAAGAGGATAACCTCGCCTTTGTCTCGAAGCTCCGAGAATGAGCTCTCATCTACAACCTTAGCCTCGACATCGCCCAGCGCCTTACCCTCAGCATCGAACAACTGCATATATACCTCCATGCGTCTTGCATCGATCATCGGGATCAAAGTCGCTCCGCTCCCACTCTCTTTCTCACACTCTGCAACCAACGACTCCAACGAACTCACCCCAATCAGTGGGATATTCGCACCATAGCAGAGCCCCTTAGCCAACGACACTCCAATTCTCAGCCCGGTATATGATCCCGGCCCTTTATCCACCGCAACAGCACTAAGCTCCGTAGCCTTCACCCCCATCTCTCGAAGCAACTCATCGACAAATGTCGCCACAAGACGAGCGTGGTCGCGCCCCTCATGGCTCTCGCGAATAGCTATCACTTCGCCATCGCGCGACAAAGCCACCGAACAGATATCTGTTCCACTCTCTATTGATAATATCAAAGACATCTATCCTCTCCTATTTATACTGTTTCAACGCCTTATCCATCTCGCGTTTTGCGTCACCCGCCTTGAGGTGTTCACGCTTGTCATAGGCCTTACGACCACGCGCCAAACCGACAACTACCTTCGCTAGTCCACGATCATTCAAGAATAATTTGAGCCCCACTACAGTGAGTCCCTTATCTTGCAAACCACGCTCTAATTTGTTAAGCTCCTTCTTGTTAAGCAGAAGTTTGCGATCTCGCTTGGGGATATGATTATTACAGCTACCCCAATGATATTCAGCGATATTCATCCCCTTGATCCAAAGCTCGCCCCTCTCGAAATAGCAATAGCTCTCTGTCAGCGAGGCCTTACCCATCCTGATTGATTTGATCTCGGTACCAACGAGCACAACGCCCGCCACATACTCCTCCAAAATTTCGTAGTCGAATGTGGCACGACGATTGCGAATATTTATCTTCTTAAAATCTGTCATCTACCCATATATTATGGGGTTTCTACACCCACCATATCCGCCTCTACAGAGAGAGTTTGGAATACAAAGATAGGAATTATTTTATTATTTTACAGTATTTTCCACTATAATTATTAAAATCCTAATGCTCAATCACCAAATCCCCATCGGGTAACTCCTCACCTTGGGGATTTTGCATCATCCCATCGCTCCAATGCACAGAGGCGTGTGACCCATCACAGTAGGGCTTATTTGCACTCTCGCCACATCGGCACAACACCACCCGATTACGTATCTCATAACGCTCACCATCCTCCCGCTCGACAGCGATGCCACCCCGAAGCCAGATACCTGCCGAACACTCCATCCCGGGATCTTCCAGCAGCGCAATGCTTGGCTCAAAATCAAACTCATAGGGACCATCCTTGCCTCTACCCCACGCCATAATTCGAGCCGAAGGACACATCGTAGCCTCGCGAATGGCCAAATCCCTAGATTCTGGGTCGCTCGAATTGCGAGTCAAGCGCCACGCACCACCTCCCGGATGGCAGAATCTGGCGTAGCAGCAGTATCGTTCATTGTCGCTCATCA
>JBCQTX010000088.1:0-3851 GCA_047174605.1 Rikenellaceae bacterium
TGGTACACTGATCCAGCTCAGGCAGCAGCAGCAGCCGAGACAGCGAGTGTAGCATCAATTGCTGAGGTCTCTAATGATATGGCGGTGGCTGCTATAAGCGAGGATTATGGGGTGGCGGTGGCGTCGAGTGTGGATTATGGGTCAATTGCGCTCTCACCTAGCTCCGATAGTGCCACTGGCTTATTCGAGGTATTAGCGCCAGATGGATCTACTCATTTTAGTCAGGATTATGATGATCAAACAGGAATGGGCGCAGTTTATCTTTCTATAACATCGCCGTCAGAGACATGGATAGTCCGTTATACCAAGTATAGTGGCGCTGTCGATGACGGTTATTATATGGTCTCTCCAAAAGTAAGATATGGCGATGTATCTATATCCATTGAGTCTGATGGGTGGTCATACGAATCTTCGCTTTATTACGCAAGGCAAGAAAATATGGCAGTAAATCAAACTGTAAGTTTATACGTAACTGTTACAGCGCCTATTGCTGCAACAGGCGTAACGCTAAACACAACATCTGTGTCACTGCTACCTGGAGCAACACGGACACTAACAGCTACAGTAACTCCAAGTGATGCAGATGATAAAAGCGTAAGCTGGTCAAGCTCAAACACAAGCGTGGCAACAGTGAGCAGTTCGGGTGTGGTAACAGCAGTGAGTGCTGGATCAGCAACCATTACTGTAACGACAACCTCTGGAGGTTATACGGCTACATGTGCCGTTACGGTACAATCTACAGCGGTGACGGGGGTAACGCTTAGCAACTCAACAATGTCGCTTATTGAGGGTGGTAGTCAAACGTTATACGCTACTGTATCGCCTAGCTATGCCGCTAACACAGCAGTTAGTTGGTCAACATCTAATTCGAGCATAGCGACAGTAAGCAGTTCAGGGTTAGTCACGGCTATTGCTGCTGGATCGGCTACTATCACAGTGACCACCTCAGATGGTAGTTATACAGATACATGTGCAGTAACAGTGGTGTCAAGTGCCATATCAGTCACGGGTGTTTCGGTGAGCCCTACAACAGTGAGTTTGCTTGTCAACGAGACCTATGCGCTCACAGCAACAGTATTACCTAGTAACGCCACCAACTCAGCGGTCACATGGTCAACATCTGATGCAAGCGTGGCAACAGTGAGTGCAGGCGGTGTAATTACTACAATTGGAGGTGGAGCAGCTAGGATCACCGCTACAACAGCAGATGGAAGTTATACAGCGTATTGCGTGGTGTCGGTAACTGCTGATTCATCGGATGATGATGTAGTGACCAGATCGGGCGAGGTGATTTGGTATTGTCAGGGTGCTTGGGGGGACTTTACTACTGAGGTGGACTCGTGGAGTGAAGTTGTGCAGTGGAATGGAGAAGACGGAGCAGACGGAACAAATGGAACAAATGGATTAAACGGAACAGACGGTAGCGATGGTGACCCGGGCCCATCAATAGCGTTTCAAAGTGATTGGGTGGCTGGAGCAACATACTACGGAAATAGCACGCGAACAGATGTGGTAAAGTATAGTGGAGTATATTACAGAGCTAAGATATATGGCAGCTCATTAGGTTACTTCGCAAACTCATACACGCCATCATCTGCCAGTGGATCAACGTATTTTTGGGAGTCTTTTGGTGCTAATTTCGAGAGTGTCGCAACACAGGTATTGTTTGCCGAAAAAGCAGTCGTTGAGAACCTTGTGGTAAGAGAACTTGAAACAAGTAGCGGAAAGGTCAAGATTGAGGATGATGGCAGTATTACAGCTGAGGATGCCAAAATCACTGGATCATTGACTCAGCCATACAAATATCTATCATCTGGTGAAAGTATTTCATCAACTGATTTTACAGACAATGTTATCTATTATTCAAGTTATGGGGAGATCCTGGGCAACTTGCCGATAGGAACTGAAAACAATGGTCGACTACTACGCATTATCCACGGTCGCAATGAAAGTGGAACACTGCCAGAGGGATGGGTGCAATTAGGATACTATAATTCAGCTGGGCAAGCGAATATTACATTCTATGAGCGAGATGCTTCTTATTCATATTTGATGATCTCACGAGAAATTGTTGAGTTGTTGGGTTATGGTCACACTTCTACACAGGGAAAATGGATCGTACTAAATAGAACCAACGTTGAGCCAAATCATAGATTTGGCTTACCAATGAGAATATTGGCGCTTGGACTTGTCTTAGTCGATAATGATGCTATTACTTCTCAAACTATAGCGTCTGTGGATGGAAGAACATTTACTGTTACACGAACAGGAGAAGGAAAATATACTGTACGAGTAACTGACTATGGTTATTGGGGTGATATAAGCACATTGATGGTTGCTTGTCAAGCCGTTGACTCTTCGCAACGATATGTGACCGTATTAAGCGCAAGTGAATCAACATATTATAAATATTGGTATTTAGGCGGTGCTGATGATGATAGTAACAATGATACAGGTTTTTACATCTATATATATTCGACATTATCAATTAATCCAAATAACATAGAGAATTAAAAAATGAAAAATTATGCAAGATTAGTGGATGGCAATTTAGAGATTGCAAACATAGATGAGGGCAATGAGTCTCAATTATTAGAAATAACAAATGAGGGGTTTAAGGAGTATATAATCACTGAAAAACCAGATACAACACTTTCTCTATACCAGGCATACAAAAGTATATACACTGAGAATGAAGATAGCATATCTCTTTCGTGGGAGTTAGAAGATGATTCGGTTACACAGATATTGCCCGAAATGAAACGTTTACAAAAGTTACTTTCTGCAAGCGATTATAGGGAGTGGAGAGGTATGGCTACAGATGAGGAGTTAGCTGAGAGAGAAAGTTGGAGAGATCAGATTAGATCTTTAGAGGCGAGATCTCCAGCAGCAGCTCAGGCATTTGAGGAGTGGAAAATAAAATAGTCATTATTATGAACTGGATAAAAGAAAGCAACAGACAACAGCACCTGGTATATGCGATACCTTGTGCGTTTCTACTAACCATACTCTTTGTAGCAGGGTTAGCAGCTGGAATGGAGTATATAGATGCAGGATTTGAACCCTACTACGTCCCTCTGGAGCTGTACAACGAGCGAGAACCGCTAAGGGTGCAAATCCGAGAACTTGAAACATTACTAATCACTCAACACTCGTCACAGGAACTATGCTAGAATTAGGACCTGGATTTGACTACGTAGAATTAATGGCTATAGATGGTAATTGGTGTGTTATACAATCTTTTCAATCAGCAATAATAAGCTAACAATGAAACAAGGAGAAAAATTACACTACCTAGGTAAGGTGTCAAGGAGGGAGAACAACACCCAAGACGAGTTCGAGCAGGTCGCAGATCTGAGCGGAATAAATATCTATGTCTCATTGCAGAAGTCAGGCAGGGAGATAGCGAGACCTACAGTGATCTACAAGGATGGGTATTTTGCCACCGAGCCGATCGACACTACTAGCCTATATGGAGACTACCACACAGAGGTAGGATTCATCATCGATGGCGAAGCGGTGATCTCGTGTAATCGGGTGCCACTATCAATTGATCGCTCTCCTCTAGGTGTTGAGGTCGGGAGCGTTGAGGTTGAGCCAACAGAGCAGGTATATGATCAGAGTGCAATAGATGCTGGATATTACGAGTATCGTGTTGAGTTGGTCCAGAGTGGTAATACATTGGCCATTGACAAATGGTACTCGTATGATAAGATGATGCTCGCAATGGGCGCAGTGTTCAAGGGTGACGCATTCACCTACGACGATTTCACAGACGAGCAGAAGGCAGAGCTAAAAGGAGAGCAGGGCGACGCATTCACCTACGACGATTTCACAGACGAGCAGAAGGC
>JBCQTX010000089.1:0-3845 GCA_047174605.1 Rikenellaceae bacterium
GAATAGCATCCATCAATGGAATTACTGTATCGTGGTATGCAACTGCCTTCTCGCGCTCTGTCTCAAGCGCGTTAGCAACCTTACGTGCCTCAATCATCTCAGCCGTCTTAGCGTTGATGAAGTTGATACGCTCCGACATCTCGCGGATGATAGAGATATCCTGTGCGCTCATTGTTGCGTACTCTGCATCATCGAACAACATCTTCATCTTTGATACGTTGTCCAACAACTGTCCTTGGTATGCCGATGCAACTGGGATGATGTGGTTTGTTGTCAAATCACCCAATACACGTGCCTCGATCTGGATCTTCTTAGTGTAAGTCTCCCACTTAACCTCGCAACGAGACTCGATCTCTGCGTGGTTCAATACGCCCATATCTGCATATGCTGCAAGTGACTCAGCCTTCAAGTAGTTGTCGAAGATTACTGGAACTGAAGTCTCGCAATCCAAACCACGCTTCTCAGCCTCTGCCTTCCACTCATCGCTATAACCATTACCGTCGAAACGGATAGCCTTAGTCTCATTGATGTATGCCTTAACAGTCTTGATGATAGCCTGATCCTTAGTCATTCCAGCTGCGATAGCTGCCTCAACCTCCTTGTCGAATGCTGTCAACTGCTCAGCGATGATTGTGTTAAGTGTAAGCATTACACCACCACAGTTTGCTGATGAACCAACTGCACGGAACTCGAAACGGTTTCCTGTAAATGCGAATGGAGATGTACGGTTACGATCTGTGTTATCCAACAAGATCTCTGGCAACGCTGCTGCACCCAACTGAAGAGCTACCTTATCGTCAAACTCAATAACATCGTCTGTGTCAGCTGCTGCCAACTTATCAAGAACTGCAGATACCTGAGATCCCATGAAGATCGAAACGATTGCTGGAGGTGCCTCGTTAGCTCCCAAACGGTGTGCGTTAGTTGCAGAGCTGATACAAGCCTTCAAAAGACCGTTGTGCTTGTAAACTGCCTTCAATACATTCGCTACGAATGTGATGAAACGCAAGTTCGATACTGAATCCTTACCCGGAGAGAAGAAGTTCAAACCTGTATCTGTACACAATGACCAGTTACAGTGCTTTCCTGAACCATTTACCCCCTTGAATGGCTTCTCATGAAGCAACACCTTGAAGTTGTGGCGTGAAGCAACCTTCTCCATTACTGACATCAACAACAAGTTGTGATCTACTGCCAAGTTACCATCCTCATAGATTGGAGCCAACTCGAACTGGTTTGGTGCTACCTCGTTGTGACGAGTCTTGACTGGGATACCCAACTTCAATGCCTCGTTCTCCAAATCTGTCATGAACGCCAATACACGTGCTGGGATTGCACCGAAGTAGTGATCCTCCAACTGCTGGTTCTTTGCTGAGTCATGACCCATCAAAGTACGACCTGTAAGCATCAAGTCTGGACGTGCTGACCACAAAGCCTCATCAACCAAGAAGTACTCCTGCTCCCAACCTAGGTTAGAGAGGATCTTCGATACATCCTCATTGAAATACTTAGCAACCTTTACTCCGATCTGGTTCAACGCTGTGATTGAACGAAGAAGTGGAGTCTTATAGTCAAGTGCCTCTCCTGTGTACGAGATAAATACTGTAGGGATACAAAGTGTGTCACCTACTACGAATGCTGGTGATGATGGATCCCATGCTGAGTATCCACGAGCCTCGAATGTGTTACGCAAACCACCATTTGGGAATGACGATGCGTCTGGCTCCTGCTGAACCAACAACTTTCCTGAGAACTCCTCGATCATACCACCCATACCATCGTGCTCAACGAAAGCATCATGCTTCTCCGCTGTACCACCTGTCAATGGCTGGAACCAGTGTGTGTAGTGTGTTGCGCCCAACTCCGATGCCCACTGCTTCATTCCTGTAGCGACTCCATCTGCGATAGAACGATCCAACGACTTTCCTCCATCGATAGAAGCCATCAATGCCTTATAAACCTGCTTAGAAAGATACTTCTGCATCTTCTGCTTGTTAAAGACAAACTTACCAAACTCGTCAACTGGACGTCCTGGACACTCTACTGCTACCGCCTTGTGAGCCATAGCATCTTTCAACTGCATAAATCTCAATGTACTCATAATAATTATTTATTTCTAACTGTGATTAATTTTTCTTTTTATTAGATCCTGAATCAAGTTCAGGATGACAGCCGCAGGGCGACTACTTCAAAAATATATTGTTCACCTCGCACTGCTCAATCATCTCCTCAGGCCACAACGACGATTGAACCTCGCCAATGTGTGCACAACGTAGGAAATACATACACAACCTCGACTGACCAATTCCTCCTCCTATAGACAAAGGCAAACGATCCTCCATCAACGCCTTATGGAACTCTAGCTCCAAACGCTCCGGACAACCCTCGATCTCCAACTGTCGAACGAGAGCCGTTTTATCAACTCTAATTCCCATAGATGATATCTCAAATGAACGTTGCAACACATCGTTCCACAACAAGATATCTCCATTAAGTCCCTTATAACCTCCTTCGGTGAGTGTTGACCAATCATCATAGTCAGGAGCACGTCCATCGTGCTTCTCACCATTCGAAAGTTTTCCACCGATACCCATCAAAAAGACTGCGCCATATCTCTTTGCCGCTGCATCCTCTCGCTCTTTGGGCGTTAGATCGGGGTACTCTGCCAATAGATCCTCACTATGGATAAATGTGATCTGATCTGGTAGAGCTGGAGTAATATGCGAATAGAGCATATAAACCTCCTCTTCGGCCGCCTTGAGGGCTGAGTAGATTCCCTCTACTGTATCCTTCAAGTAATCCAAATTGCGCTGCTCAGCTGAGATGGTCTTCTCCCAATCCCACTGATCAACATATAATGAGTGGATATTGCTTAACTCCTCGCATGCTCTAATCGCATTCATATCTGTATAAAGACCATAACCCGGAGCGATATTATAGGCTGCTAGCTTCGTGCGTTTCCACTTAGCCAACGAGTGAACGACCTCAGCGCGGCGTCCGCCCATATCTGTGATGTTGAATCCTACGGCTGTCTCCGTGCCATTCAAATCATCATTGATTCCAGTTCCTGTCAAAACAAATAGTGGTGCCGTGACCCTTCTTAGATCCAAGCGAGTTGACAACTCCTCTTGGAAAAGATCTTTAAGCATCTTAACCGCCTGCTCCATCGACTCCTGAGCCAACTTCGCACGATACGATTTAGGGATAAACAATTTCATGCCTCATTTTAAATATAATAATTCCTCAAACTCACTACCTTATATATAATAAGACTTTCTCTCTCCACAAAAATTTCACAATAAAGTCTAAGAGGTATGGAGACTTACTTGCTGCTCCATACCCTTAGAACTTATATCATTGTCGCTACTAGTTGTAAGCTGACTCTCCGTGCTCGTAGATGTCAAGACCTTCCTCCTCGATACGCTTCTCAACACGCATACCGTGAACCATGTCGATCGCTTTGAATAGGATGAATCCTGTTCCAAGTCCCCAAGCCATGTAAGAAAGAGCTCCGATTACCTCTACACAGAAGAAGTCTGTCTGTCCAGCGATCAAACCTGTCTCACGAGAGAATACACCTGTTAGGATAGTTCCCAAAGTTCCACATACTCCGTGTACCGAGATAGCACCTACTGGATCATCTACCTTAAGGATGTTATCGAAGAACTCTACTGCGAAGATCATTACGAATCCACAGATTGCTCCGATTGCGATAGCTCCTAGCGGAGATACCAAGTTACATCCTGCTGTGATACCTACCAATCCTGCAAGAACACCATTCAATGCTAGTGAAAGAGTTGGCTTACCATACTTAACCCAAGCTGTGATCAACGCTACTACTGCAC
>JBCQTX010000035.1:0-21290 GCA_047174605.1 Rikenellaceae bacterium
CAATGCAGAAAGAGGAGAAGATTTTGGCGAGGATTTCGTTGTTGGTTATTTCGCCGGTTATGGCGCCGATGTGGTGTAGGGTGTGACGTAGATCTTCGGCTAGTAGATCGGTTGGGAGATTGCTGTCAAGGGCATTGATTGCACTTTTTAATGAGTTGTTAGCGTCATTTAGATGGGTATAGTGTCTTGTGTTTGACACAATTATATCCCCTTTATACAACCCCTCTAAATCGATCCTCTTGCGTAACTCTTGTAGAAGATTTTCTATACCATCCCCATTTTTTGCCGATATGTATAGGTGATCTTTACCCATATCCACCGTACCTAAATCGACCTTATTTATTACTATTATCAGCTCTTGATGCGGCTCAATATCGACCTGATCAACATTATTAATATCCTCTATATCAACCAATTGCACTATGATATTTGCTCGCGATATTGCGGAATACGTTCTTTCGATTCCCATCTTCTCGAGTTTGTCATCGGTCTTGTGAAGTCCCGCCGTATCGATAAAGCGGAATGTTACACCATCAATATTTATCGTCTCCTCAATCGAGTCGCGCGTTGTGCCAGCTACATCTGATACCATCGCGCGATCTTCGCCCAAAATACGATTTAATAGCGTACTTTTTCCTGCATTTGGAGCGCCCACAATTGCCACTGCAACACCCTCTTTTATTGCATTTCCGACCTTGAAAGATTCACGAAGTTGCTCAACCTCCATCTTAAGAGCCTCCATTAAACGCTTTAACTCCGAACGATCAGCAAACTCAACATCCTCCTCCGAAAAATCAAGTTCAAGCTCCAAAAGCGCGCCCAGATGGACAAGCTCCGCACGCATTGAGCTCAATTTATCAGAGTACCCACCACGCATTTGTGTGGTGGCCATTGCGTGAGTTGCACGCGATGTCGAGGCGATCATATCTGCAACTGCCTCGGCCTGCGAAAGGTCTATTCGACCTGCCAAAAATGCCCTTGTCGTAAACTCACCAGCGGAGGCTAAGCGTGCTCCGCGAGATATTATGAGCTCGATTATTCGCTGAACAATATAGGCTGATCCGTGAGATGATATCTCGACACTATCCTCGCTCGTATAGGAGCGTGGTGCTCGAAACAGAGAGATCATAACATCATCTATAACAGACTCACCATCAACTATTTCACCATAGTGAAGTGTATATCCACGAGCATCTGCTAACCCCTCCCCTCGACAAGGTCTAAAGAGCCCATCAACAAGCGCGATCGCCCCATCGCCACTCACTCTAACAATAGCAATAGCGCCACCACTTAGCGTAGCTGGAGCTACAATAATATCTTCACAACCGCACATAATAATAATAGTTTATAAAGCCGAGACACAAAGTCGTTGACCGATGGATAATTTATCGGCACTTCGAAGATTGTTCCACAACATAATACTTCGCACCGTAGTATGATATTTCCGCGCGATAGCACCCAATGTATCGCCACTCTTCACCACATGGACACTACCATTAGGTGTAGTGATCAATTTTTTAATATTAGCCGGATCTATATACTGCTTCAAATAGGTTGAATCCAACTTATGAATAGCCTCCTCTTGTTCGATAAATGGACTTATATATCGCTGAGGAAGCCTCAACGAATATGTCTTGGTTGTTGCTGGAATGATATCTCGGCGATATTGCGGATTCAATTGACGAAGTAGTTCGATTGGCATATCCAACACCTCCGCGATCTGTCCAAAGTGCACTATCTTATTGATAATCACCGTGTCAGTTGCCAACGGAAGAGGTGGCGCGCTGATCTCAATACCATGCTGTTGATGGTAGGCATAGGCGTAACTTGCAGCGATAAAAGCAGGGACGTAGCCACGAGTTTCGCGCGGCAGATAATCATAAATATCCCAAAAAGTACCCTCCTTAAGCCCCGATCTCGCGAGCGCCTTATTCACATTTCCGGGGCCGCAATTGTATGCCGCGATGGCCAACGACCACTCTCCATAGATCTCGTAGAGATCGGTCAACATACGACACGCCGCTACGGTCGCCTTTGCCGGATCGCACCTCTCATCGACTAACGAGTTGACCTCTAGGTTGTAAACCTTTCCCGTAGCGGGCATAAATTGCCACAATCCAGCTGCTCCTGCACGCGATATTGCGGTCGATGTGAGCGCGGATTCGATAATCGGCATTGCTCGAAGTTCGACCGGAAGATCATGTTTGGTCAGCTCCTCCTCGATATACGGAAAATAGTATTGCGAACGCGTCATGACATTTGGCATGAGCGATGATTTGGGTGATACATAGCGATTTATGTAGTTCCTAACGATTGGATTATATGGCAATCCGATTGGCGAAGCGAGGTCCGTCAAGCGCTTTTGATAGAGAGTATCGAGCGCTGCATCAGCCTCCTTCGCAGTGACATCGACCATTGCTGTTGAATCATCCAAGAAGATATATTGGCTAAAAAAGTTCTCGAACTGCCCCAACGCCTCCTTCTCACGCCACTCGCATAGCAGAGAGTCCATCTGAATTGGGTTGAATGCGAAGGTCATATTGGGTGATTTATCAGCCACCGGCTCTTCGACTTTTGGCTTTACCACAATCTTTTTTTCGACCTTAACCTTATGTGATGTATCGACTCCGCGACTGAATTGCTCCTCAGCAAGCGCCTTTCGATTCTGCTCCAGCTCTCTGTTTAGCAGCTCGATCTTAGTCAATATTTTACGTTCGCGACGTGTTGGCTCATCCACTGTTTGGGCTGTTGCGAGGAGTGTGGATAGGGTTAAAAATAGCAGTAGAAGTCTCTCTTTTTTCATTAATTAAGGTTTGGGTGGGGGGGGGTGATACTAAAATTTAAAGCCGATATTAAAGCCATATGTAGCTCCGATCTTGCTCGTTGTGGGTGAATAGGAGTAGCCAAATGCAGGCTCGATATCCATCGCAAGATCATCCGAGATATCGAAATCCTTGAAGTGGGCATCTACGTGAGCATCAATTATTTGGAGAACATACAATCCAGCGAGCATGATGATACACAGATCGCGATTACGTCGGTAGCTATCTCGCAGACTCTGCAAATATGAGGCGCTATATCGCCCCCCAAACTCATCGGTGTAGTCATCGGTACCGGCATCGGGGTCGCTATCATGGGCTACCACCTGCTGATACGCCTTCGAGAAGCGTTGATATCCGCGATTATTCCAATCCACAACATAGATCATCGAGGCAAATCCTCCCACCACAAATGGGAGTTTCCAATAACTTTTGTTATAAATCTGACCCGCTCCCGGACATATGGTTGCTAGCGTTGTGGCGCGTTTGATATCCGACACCTCTGTGTCCGATGTGTAGTTAACTGCCGCATCTCCAAGCATATAGATATACGAACCAAGCGTTGCACCCAGATACAATTGGCGACGTGTATTACTACGTATCATCGCATTCTGAACCTCGTTGAGCTCCTCGGTTCTCATCACACTCTCATATGTGATCCTATCGTACTCCGCTTTAAGCGGTTTATATGTCTGATTTTCATTTAGATAGAGAGCCAATCCTCCAGCCATCGCCCCATAAAAAATCGGCAATTTCCACATCTGTTTATTGTAGATCTGGCCAAATCCCGGAAGCACCGCCGCCGTCCAACACACCTTCGAGAGCGACATTGTATCGTTGAAATATTTCGCCTTTAGTGGCTTTGCTAACTGCGTTGAATCAATTGGAGTCTCCCGATTTGCGAGTATTGATCGAGGGAGAGAATCGACTAGCTTCACGATATCCGGCACAACGATATTCGCAACTGATAATGAGTCACTTACCGCCAATGAGTCAACCACGATCTTAGGCGTTGACTTCTCCAATAATCCTCCACGAATATAGGTTCGCTCCATCGGTTTGGACTGCGCCATAATATGCGACAAAGTGCTACTCACAAAAATAAGTAGCACAATTGCAATGGCTCTTTTCGCCAAGAGTACCCCACTATTCCCAATATCTCTATTCATCTATCTCTAACTCCTGAATCAGCTGCTGCAGCTCACTTTGATTGCTAAAATTAATAACTATCTTTCCTCCACCTCTATTATTCGCCTTGATCGAGACCCCCTTCGAGAAGATCCCATCCAGACGTGCCGCAAGTGCATCGCACCCCTTTGGGAGAGGGCGCTCCACCGCTCTTTTCTCCGGCTTAGTCTCCACATTTGCCATCGTGTTTGCGATGCTCTCCGCCTCGCGAACCGAGATAGCTCGCTCGATACATATCCTCAACAACTCCACCTGCTGCTCCTCACTTTGCAACGATGCAATCGCCTTGGCATGACCCATCGTGATGAGCCCCTGCTTGAGCGCAAACTGCACCTCGTCGATGAGTTTGAGAAGTCGCAAATAGTTCGACACCGACGAACGTTTCATCGCAACGCGTTGTGCAACAGCCTCTTGGGTGAGCGAACACTCCTCCATAAGGCGTCTTAGGCCTATCGAGATCTCTATCGGGTTCAGGTCCGCACGTTGCAGATTCTCGACCAACGCCATAGCGTGCATCTGCTCATCATCCACCTCGCGAACATATGCCGGGATTGACTCCAACCCTGCGATACGTGCCGCGCGCCACCTACGCTCTCCACTGATGATTGTGTAGTGGCCATTCTCGTTGCGAAGCGTGATGGGCTGGATGATCCCCAACTCCCTGATCGATTGCGCCAACTCCTCCAACTGAGACTCTACAAAAGTTGTGCGAGGCTGCTTTGGGTTTGGTGAAATCTTATTTAATGAGATATTTGCAGTGGCACTCATCGGGGTTGTCCTCGGAGTTGCCATCTTCGACTCTATCTTATCGCTATTGAAGATCGCCTCCAATCCGCGTCCCAATCCTTTTTGTGGTTTCATAGTTGTAGTTTGGTTACTGGGCACTCTGGCGTGCTATAAATTCCTTTGCGAGGTTTAGGTAGTTCTTTGATCCTACGGCCGAAGCATCGTACAAAAGTGCTGGTTTGCCATATGATGGGGCTTCGCTCAGGCGGACATTACGTTGGATCATAGTCTCGAATGCCAACCCTTGAAAGTGACTCCTAACCTCTTGAACGACTTGATTGCTCAATTTATTGCGCATATACATGGTGAGTACAAACCCCTCAACATCGAGCGTTGGGTTTATCGCATTCTTCACGATTTTAATTGTATTGAGCAGTTTGCTCAACCCCTCCAGCGCCAGATATTCGCACTGCACAGGGACCAAAACACTATCTGCAGCGGCCAAAATATTGACAGTCAGATATCCCAACGATGGGGAACAATCGATGAATATAAAGTCATAATAGTCGCGAAGTGGCTCAATCACCATCTTAGCAGCTCCATGCGGATTCTCCAACCTCGGAAGCTCAGCATCTGCCGCCACCAAATTAATCGACGAAGGGAGCAGATCGAGGTTTTTGACATCTTCGGAGTGGAGCACCAGATCCGTCGATAGCGCCTCACCCATCAGACACTCATAGATACCCTCCTCATTGATATCGAACCCCAGCCCTGAGGTGGCATTCGCCTGAGGATCAGCATCTATTAGGAGTACTTTCTTGCCAAGCACTGCCAAAGATGCAGCGAGATTGATCGCTGTTGTTGTCTTTCCTACTCCACCTTTTTGGTTTGCTAAGGCTATAACTTTTGCCATAATTTAACTCTTATTTTAGTTGATCTTCGTCACTCTCCTCTCGACACATATCGTCAGCAAATTTAGTGAAATAAATGGAGCTTTTCGCCTTGCCACCCATTTTTTTTATATTTTTTTATCTCTCGCACCCTCTCCGATTATTTTTTTACCCTCCGCACGCCGATATTCTCAAAAAAATTTATATCTTTGACATATAAGAATATATTTAAATAATTTGTCATGTTTAAAAAACAGAATAGCAACAAGGAGATAGAGTCAGAACCAATTGATTCTGAAGCTGTAGTAATCGAAGAGAGGGTGACCAAAAAGGGTGCATTCCCAACATGGATCGACCTACTCGCAATACTGGGGATATTCTTCGTAGGCCAGCTCATAGCTCGCCTACTTGTGCCACTCATGGGGTGCGACGTGATATCGAGCGAGACAATCGCAGAGGCGGCAACAGCCACCAAACGCATCATGGAGTTTGAGATGGGGCGCACGACTCTCTTCTACGCCATATTATCTCAACCGCTGATCCTATTGTGTGTCATTCTATATCGCCAATTTAGGGGTGGCGAGTGGAAATTGGGCTTCTCGGTGAGAGGATTTAACCCAACTATTTTGTTGTGGGGATTTATCATGTTGCTCGCCATCGCTGTTGTTATTGAGCCGGTAATGCAACTTCTACCTCCGTCACACGCCCCAACGGGACGCGGAATCTATATGCTGATTGCGCTTTTGGTGGTAGCTCCAATCTTCGAGGAGCTGTTGTGTCGCGGAGTTATTTTGGAGGCTATTCGTCGCAAACATGGTGGGTGGATCGCGTGTGTCGTCTCGTCGATACTCTTCGGTGTTATGCACTTCGAGCCACAATCAGTCCTCAACGCATTTATGATAGGACTCTTGCTGGGTTATCTCTACATTCGAACCAATTCGATCTTTGCACCAATCATAATCCACTTCATCAACAACGTCATCGCATACCTCTTCTTGGTCTTTGGGCTCGCGGGGACTACGCTCTATTCGCTGATCGAGAACAAGACGATCTATAGCGTGATTTATGGTATCTCGATTGGTATCGTACTCCTCTCGATTGTCGCCATATCACAACAGATACTCTATCTGGACAGGAGGAAAGTTGCGCAAAATGAGAAATAATGTAATAAAATATAGGTTTAGATCGTTGGAAATAGAGTAAAATCGCTATTTTTGTGGATTGAATCTATAAGATGAATTTACGACACTCAATATATATTGTGCTTCTGGCACTCATACAACTCTCATGTCAGGAGTTGCCACGTGTTGTGGATGGTGGACGCGTGGTTGCCGCTGTGGGGGATAAGTCACTCACAATGAGCGAGGTGATATCTGCCACACCATCCGACTTGACGGGGGAGGATAGCACCGCATTTATCGCTGTATATGCCGAAAAATGGATCCAGCGTCAGGTCAAAATCCAAGAGGCGGAGCGCATCTTCACATCGTCGGTTCAAGAGATCGAGAGCATGGTCGACTCATATCGGCAATCGCTGCTCACGCGCAAGTTGGATCAATACTACATCGATTCATCAAAAGAGGAGCCATTTACGGATAAGGATGTCGAGGATTATTACAGATCAAACTCTCGCAACTTCAGACTAGACAATGCAGTGGTCAAGGGGAGCATCCTGCGTATTCCACTGAGTCACAGCAGCACATCGAAGCTCACATCACTCATGAAGTCGAGCTCGAAGGATAAACGCCAAGATCTGATCTCTATCAGCGAGAAATTCGAGGATTTGGAGCTCGAACAATTTGGGTTGAAGTGGGTAAACTACTCCGATTTTATCGCGATGCTACCAATCGTTAGGGGCAGCAGCAGCGACCAATATATGAAGAGAAGCGGAGTGCAGAGCCTCAAAGATGAGACCCACACCTACCTATTCGAGATCAACGAATATCGTGACGAGGGGGATATAGCACCTCTGGAAAGGGCAGATGCGGCCATTCGACGACTCCTTGCAAATGAGTACCATGCGGAGTTGATCCGCAACCACGAGGAGCGACTCTACAAACAGGCGGAGCAGAGTAAATTGATACACAACTATACAAATATAGATCAGAGCGAATATGGCGAGAAGGGCTACTTCTCGACGCTGTTCGAAAATATGAAATCACAAAATTAGGACGATTATGAATATTAAATATATGCGACACCTGCTACTATTTTTAATGGCAACCCTCTCATTTATGAACGGTTATGCCGAAGAGAGTGAGAGCACAGCTACCTCTCAACCCGGCAAACGCTATCTGTTGGATAAGGTTGTTGCTGTTATTGGCGGCTCATCAATCCTCTTGTCGGATGTCACACAGACAGCGACGATGATCGAGGAGCAGTACAAAAAGAGTGGCTACACAACGGAGCGCGACACGAAGGAGGAGGCTCTGGAGGAGATCATGTTGCAGAAGTTGTTATACTCTCAGGCGTTGATCGACTCGGTTGAGATCTCGTCCGCTGATATCATGATGCGTGTTGAGCAGCAGATCTCTCAAATGAGCGATCTGGCAGGTGGAATCAAGGAGTTGGAGAGTGCCCAAAATATGGAGGTGTTCAACATCCGCGAGATTCTACGTCGCAGATATGAGGAGCAGAGCTACGCACAGGCTATGCGATCGGATGTCATTGGTCGCGTCACAGTTGTCCCGGGAGAGGTGGAGCGCTACTACAAGAGCAAAGATCGCGACTCGCTGCCACTCATCGGAGAGCAGATCCGTTATGCGCAGATCACACGCTTCCCAGCAAATATCGAGGATGCCAAACGCCGTGTGCGCGAGCGCTTGATGGGTATGCGCGAGAAGATCATTAGCGGAGAGTCACGCTTCACGTCGTTGGCACGTATGTACTCGGTCGATCCGGGATCATCGTATAGAGGTGGAGAGATGGAGCCTCAACCTTCGTCGGCCTTTGTGTCGGAGTTTGCAGATGCTTTGGAGGGGCTGCAGGATGGACAGGTTTCGGAGGTTGTGGAGACTCAATTTGGATTCCATATCATCGAGCTTATCGAGCGCCGAGGCGATCTATTCCACTGCCGCCATATCTTGCTTCGTCCGGATTACACAACGGAGGAGTATATGGAGCCGATCAACTTTTTGGATAGCCTAGCAACCAAGATCCGTCAGGACTCAATCACATTTGAACGAGCAGCACTCGCATACTCCGATGACGCGTCGTCGAAGATGAATGGCGGAGTGGTCTCGAACTACGATATGTTGGAGCGATACAACGCAGGTGCGCAATATACGGTCACAAAGTTCTTGAAGGAGGATTTCGGTGAGATGGGATATAAGAGTTTGGATGATTACAACGCGCTCCAAAAGTTGGAGAAGGGGGAGATCTCGAACGCCTTCACAACGGAGGATATGTTGGGGAATCCGATCAGTAAAATTGTGAAGTTAGTCGAGGTATATCCAGCACACGAGGCGTCGATGGAGGAGGATTATATCCACCTTGAGGAGCTGGCTTTGGCAGATAAACAACAGGCGGTCTTTGATGAGTGGCTGCAGGATCGTATCGCGAGTACCTATATATATATAGATCCGGAGTATCGTGACATAGAGTTTGTGAATTCAGGATGGGTAAAATAATGAAGGGTAAGATGGGTAGACTCTCCACATTCATACTCCTCTCGATCACGCTCTACTCAATCTTTTCACAAGTGGGGGCAGCTCCATCGGGGGGCGTCGGAGGCGATAACTCGAAGGGAGAGTTGGTCGACATCAAGGCTAATTTGGTCTTTCCACATAAGGTCAATGACACACTCTCGGTGCTCTGTCTGGTTGGTGATTTCGCAGCTCAACACAATGGTGCTGTGATCACGGCAGATAGCGCTGTGCGATATGAAGATGAGCGGTTGGAGTGTTTTGGGAATGTGTTGATCAATAAAAATACTACCTATGCCTATTGTGATCGTGCGGATTATGATAGCGCGAACAATCTGGCTACCCTCTACTCTCAACTTGTCAAGGTGGTCGACGAAGATGTCACTCTCTACACCTATAACTTTGAATTCAACACCCTCGACAACATAGGAAAATATTGGAGAGGTGGAGTCACGATGAAGCTCATTGAGCCTGAGCCACAAGGGGATAGTTTAGATCTTCAGATAGTCGAGATCGAACCTGCATATGATATTATGGAGTCTGTGAGGGGCTACTACTACGCGGATGACAAAAAGGTCATCGGAGTGCAAAATGTGCAGCTCAAAGGCGACGGGTATCAGATGATCGGAGACTCGGTGATCTACGAGATGGAGTCGGAGCGCGCGATCTTCTTCGGAGCGACAGATATTTGGAACGAGGATGAGGATTATATCTATGGCGATGCTGGGCTCTATGACAAGGCGCGTGGACTCTACTCGGTGACCGATAACGGATATCTGCTCACTAAGGAGCAGGAGGTGTGGGGTGACTCGTTGGAGTATTATCGCGATAGGGAGGAGGCGATTCTTCGTCGCAACATCCAGATCATCGACACCACACACAAGAGCATTGCATTTGGCGACTATGGCAGGTATTGGGGCAAGGAGGAGCGCATCCTCATGACTCGTAATCCACTACTAATCAACTATGATACGCAGCAACCGGAGCAACCGGTCGACTCGTTATTCCTTCGTGGCGACACACTCGAAGTGATCTCATATGTGCAGGGCACAGGGCCATTCACCGACTCATTGAAGATGGCGGCGGCAGCGGCAGAGATACCAGATGGATTCTCGGAGATGATGGAGGAGGAGCAGCCGCAAGAGGAGCATGACCATGATCATGCACACGACCATGACCACGATCACAGGCCGGTAGATTCATTAGCCGACGCCTCAACGCAGAGCCCAATTACAGATTCATTGCCAGCAGCGATTATGGCAGATACCCTCCCATCAAAAAGTGAGCTTAAGGCAATCGCTCGCAAGGAGAAGGAGGCGGCACGAATAACTGCGCTAGAGGCGAGAGAGTTCCGCAAGCTGGAGCAGCGCCGCGATAAGCTGATCGGGAAGATTGAGCAGAAGCGAGAAAAGGCGAAAAATATCTATTCGGATAGCATGACACTCCTACGTATAACGGGGGATATAGAGCTCTATCTATCTAAGGGTGACACACTTAAACAAGATACAATCTCCAGCGATCTCACCCCTATCGAACCAGATAGCTTAGCGAGCACTACGGAGCAGGAGCGAGATAGTCTCTATCGAGTCTTTATCGGTTATGGCAACGTGCGATCGTATCGAAGTGACTTCCAGATGGTGTGTGACTCGATGGTCTCAAACTCCTATGACACGGTGATGACGCTCTACACCAAACCAATTATTTGGAGTGGCAAGAACCAGATAACCGCCCTTGAAAAGATGGATTTCTACACTCGCGATGGGGATCTGGACTACGCTGATTTCTTTGGCGAACCGATCATGGCAGCGTTGGTTATCGAGGGCGACACGACCTATATCAACCAAGTGAAGGGAAAGGATATGCGAGCATTTTTCGAGAATAATAATGTCACTCGCAACGATGTGAATAGCAATGTCCAGACAATATACTATATGCAAGATGATGAAACTCTGGAGGTTAACACCATCGCATATATCGAGAGCGGCTCGGCAACCTTCCTAATCGAGGATCAAGAGCTAGATGGTGTTATCTATCGTCAACAACCGGTCTATACCTTTGCTCCGCTGGATCGAAAACCTGCAGATATACCATTTTTCCTCGATGGATTTAAGTGGGAATCGGATCTTCGTCCTACGCGCAGTGATATTATGGATCGCACAATTAGAGCCTCTATCCGCGAGGAGAAGAGCGCCTTGGAGCGCCCGACCTTCCCGATTTTGGAGGTAATAGAGAGAGATCGCGCAGAGTTCGAGAAGCGCGGATCGTGGGTTGATCGTATGGAGCTAGTCAATCCAGACGCTGTGGAGTGGATGGAGTCGTTGGGCTTCACCCCGGGGCAACCGCGACCAGAGGGTAGCACATTTTAAAGAGTCTAACTATGCAGGATAACAGAGAGGAGATCTTCCCATTGGTCGATGCTGATGGTGCAGTTTTGGGAAGTGCAACGCGTGGCGAGTGTCACTCGGGGAGTATGTTGCTGCATCCGGTGGTTCATCTGCAACTATTTAATAGTGAGGGGGATATATATCTTCAAAAACGCCCCGATTGGAAGGATATTCAACCCGGCAAATGGGATACTGCCGTCGGTGGTCATGTAGACTATGGCGAGAGCGTAGAGTCAGCCCTTAGGCGCGAGGTGCGCGAGGAGTTGGGCATCGAGGAGTTCGAGCCTAGGTTTTTGTGTCGTTATGTTTTCGAGTCAAGCGTAGAGCGAGAGTTGGTGAATAGCTTCACCGCAATCTACGATGGCGAGATCACCCCATCATCGGAGCTCGATGGAGGTCGATTCTGGAGCCGCGCTCAGATCGAGGAGGCGATTGAGCAGGGGCGCGACCTGACAGAGAATTTCGTCAACGAATATCTTCGTTACTTGCGAGTGTAGACCACACGTTTAGTCTCAAAGAATGGATCATCGAATATATCGGAGATCTGGTGAACATCCCATCTTTTGCGCGTAAGTGCCAGCTCCTCAGCTAAATCCCCACCTTTAAGATAGAGAATTCCATTGTGTAGCGACCCTTTTTTCCCTCTTTCGAGCCTATTCCATATCCACCCGACAAAGGTCGACATATCTGTCACCGCGCGCGATACGATATAGTCAAAGCGCTCTGGGATCTGCTCCACACGCACATTTCGCGCCTCGAGATTCTCGATCCCCACAGCCTCACAAACACTCTTTACTACGGTGATCTTCTTGCCGATAGAGTCCGCCGCAAGAAATTTCGCCTCGGGGAACATTATAGCAAGCGGCACGGAGGGGAATCCGCCACCACATCCAACATCGAGAATTCTCGCACCTGCATCGAACTGACACACCTTCGCGATGGCCAATGAGTGGAGGATATGACGCGTATAGAGTTGGTCAAAATCCTTTCTCGACACGACATTTATCTTTGCGTTCCACTCGGCATAGGCAGGGTATAGCGCCTCGAACTGCTCACACTGTTTTTGGGTTATCTCGGGGAAATATTTTAATATCTGTTCCATTATTTCACTTTTTTTAAATCTCGGTTAAAGCACGCAGCATATGCTCCTCGGCAGAGTCCACCCACTTCCTAAACGACTCTGTATCTGCACTATAGTTCGCAATTGCAGATTCCAATAGGGTCAAATTAAACTCATCCGATATCTCGCCAGCACCCACACTATGTGCATCAGCAGCGTTGATCTGTTGCTCCACATGGGCAGGGATCATCACAACGGGTTTACCCAGATACATCGCCTCACAAATCGACTCGAAACCAGCCGTCGTGACATATCCTCGGCACTTAGCCATCATCTCCAAGAACAACTTATCGTTGATCTTATGGAGCCACAGCCCCGGCAGCTTCTCTTCGCACTCCGCCGCTCCGATCTTATCCCAAAAGAGATGAACCTCAGTATCAGGGTTTTGGCTCTTCCACACCATGATCTCGGAGAGGTAGGCCGGATTGAGGATATACCCCAAAACAAACCCTTCGGTAGTGCTCTTTAGAGAGTATATCTCGGGACGAAGCAGCGGTGGAACAACCTCGATATGACGAGATAGAGCCCTCTTCATCGGGTAAAACGACAACGCCAAACGTTTGTGCGCACCATAGGAGCAGATATGGTTATTGAGGCGAAGCATCAGCGTGCCACCCTCGCTAGGGGACTGTTTAAATCGTGGATGGTCGATCATAAATTGGTGACCTATACAGATGATCGGCTTCTCCAGATTATGGATCATAACTGCCGCTCCGAGCAAAAATTCGTAGAAGTTAACGACTACATCACAATTACTTTGATTTATCTTTTTCGCTATGATATTGACACTCTTGCGCCACTTATTCATCTTTACGGGCGTGGTGTTGTTGAATATTGTCTTGAGCACACGGCCGCGCTTTCCGCTCTGACCATAATCAAAGGTCGGAGAGTCGAACTGCGTTATCGGGGCATCGATCTTGTCGGAGAAGAACTTCGGCAGCTCACGATTTTTGCAACGTCCTACCAATACCTCGCTCACTTCGTGGCCATTACGACGCAGCATATCACCGAGTGATAACGCTTGTGTTAGGTGCCCCCTACCCTCTCCTTGTATGACGAATATGTACCTCATTGTTGCGAATTATAGTTTTGATAAAGGTAGTCAAAATTTCGTTATATCATAGCCTTTAGACAAAAAAAGTGGATTCTTAACAATCTAAGAATCCACTTTGGGTGGAGAATGGGTCTCGAACCCACGACCTTCGGAACCACAATCCGACGCTCTAACCGACTGAGCTACCCCCACCATATACGAAACAAGCCCCCTGTTTCGGTTTGCAAATATAGGAATGTTTTTTCTTTTGAGCAAGAAAAAAGCGATAAAAATTTCAAATTTGCCAAATTGGCAGTGTGTTATGGGGATTGGCAGTCAAAAAGGTGACAAAAACTGTCAAAAAGAGTTTGGCACACCTATTGAAGTAAAAGCCCACATACGATATAAAAACTTAAATTAAAAATAAAAGAGAGTTATGACTGTAAAACCACTTTCAGATCGCGTCCTCATATTGCCAAAGGCGGCAGAGGAGCGCACAGCATCGGGACTTTTCATCCCAGAGACAGCAAAAGAGAAACCACTCGAGGGCGAGGTAGTAGCGGCAGGACCGGGAACTAGCGAGATCACGATGGAGGTCAAGGTTGGAGACCATGTGCTTTATGGCAAGTATGCGGGGCAGGAGATCTCGGTTGATGGCGTGGATTATCTTATGATGAAGCAGTCGGACATTATGGCGGTTGTTGAATAGCCTAGCACACCATTTTTGGCCCTTCCCTCCGCTTTTTGTAGGATACGCTCTCTGGGCGATTTTTATTGAAAATCGCCTTTTAGCAGAGAGAGCGAATGTAACATCGGAAACTGCCCTCATGCCGGGCGGGCACCCACAAATGTGGGGAGAAAAACTTCGTTTTTCATTTTATTAATTGAACAATTTTAAAACAATGGCAAAAGATATCAAATATAACGTAGAGGCACGCGAGCTTCTAAAAGTAGGCGTCGACGCACTTAGCAACGCCGTAAAGGTAACACTAGGACCTAAGGGTCGTAACGTAATCATCGACAAGAAGTTCGGCGCTCCACACATCACAAAGGATGGTGTGACTGTAGCCAAAGAGGTAGAGCTCGAAGATCCATTCGCAAACATGGGTGCTCAGATGGTACGCGAGGTGGCATCTAAGACTAACGACGATGCAGGAGATGGTACAACAACAGCAACGGTGCTGGCTCAGGCAATCATCGGAGTGGGTATCAAGAACGTTACAGCAGGTGCAAACCCAATGGATCTAAAGCGCGGAATCGACAAGGCGGTAGCTGAGGTGGTAGGATCACTTCGTGCGCAGAGCCAAGACGTTGGAGCAGACATAGCGAAGATCGAGCAGGTAGCGACAATATCGGCTAACAACGATAACACAATCGGAAAGTTGATCGCAGAAGCTATGGCGAAGGTGAACTCTGAGGGTGTGATCACAGTCGAGGAGGCTAAGGGAACAGAGACCTACGTAGATGTAGTTGAGGGAATGCAGTTCGATCGCGGATATATCTCTGCTTACTTCATCACCGACACCGAGAAGATGCAGGCACAGATGGAGAAGCCATATATCTTGATCACCGACAAGAAGATCTCAACAATGAAGGAGCTTATGTCGATCCTTGAGCCAGTGGCGCAGAGCGGACGTTCACTTCTTATCATCGCTGAAGATGTTGATGGTGAGGCTCTTTCGGCTCTTGTAGTCAACAAGCTACGTGGTGCATTGAAGGTTGCAGCTTGCAAAGCTCCGGGATTTGGAGATCGTCGCAAGGAGATGTTGGAGGATATCGCGGTTCTTACGGGAGCTACAGTGATCTCGGCTGACAAGGGTATGCGCTTGGAGGATGCAACACTTGAGATGTTGGGTACAGCCGAGAAGGCGACACTAGGCAAGGACAACACCGTGATCGTTGATGGTGATGGTTCGAAAGATGCAATCGCACAGCGCGTTACAGCAATCAAGGCTGCTATCGAGGTATCGACATCGGATTACGACAAGGAGAAGTTGGCGGAGCGCCTAGCGAAGTTGGCAGGTGGAGTTGCGGTGCTTTATGTAGGTGCTGCAACTGAGGTCGAGATGAAGGAGAAGAAGGATCGTGTGGATGATGCATTGGCCGCTACACGTGCCGCTGTTGAGGAGGGAATCGTTCCCGGAGGTGGTGTCGCTTACATCCGCGCAATTGACGCCTTGGAGGGCTTCAAGGGTGAGAATGAGGATCAGACAACAGGTGCTCAGATCGTGAAGCGCGCTATCGAAGAGCCACTTCGCCAGATCGTGAATAACGCTGGTGGCGAAGGTTCAGTCGTTGTGAATAAGGTTCGCGAGGGCGAGGCTGCATTTGGATACAACGCTCGTGACGACCGCTACGAGGATATGTTGGCAGCTGGAATCATCGACCCTACGAAGGTGTCACGCGTGGCGTTGGAGAATGCCGCTTCGATCGCTTCGATGTTCCTTACTACGGAGTGTGTATTGGCTGAGCAGAAGTCAGAGGCTCCAGCAATGCCTCCTATGGGAGGTGGCGGAATGCCGGGTATGATGTAGTTGAAAGATACATACAATAGATAAAAAGAGCGTTCCTTTGAGAGCGCTCTTTTTTTTTGGTTAAATAACGATAAAATCCGAATGTTTTTTTTAGATTTGCAGCCTAATAATAACTATTATATATGGAGGGTAAGAGTGAGTTGGTGGAGGTGGCAGATCTGCTGTTAGATGTGGCTACGAGTTTGATGGGGGCTGGATCTCACACGGCGCGTGCCGTGCGGAGCGTGTCGCGAATGGCTGGAGCCTTTGGGTATGAGATCTTTATAACGATTTTTCAGAAGAATATGACGATGATGGTGCGCAAAAAAGGGTGCACCGAATCGATCACACTTGTGAGAAATACCAAACATATGGCGTTGAATTTCCGAGTGGTCTCGGAGCTCAGCTCCCTAAGTTGGAGCACTCACGACCATAAATTGACGTTGAAGCAGGCGCGAGAGCACTATGATGAGATTATGGCGCAACCTCGTCTCTCGCGATGGGTGGTACTCTTCCTTGTGGCGTGTGCCAACGCCTCGTTTTGCAAACTCTTTAGTGGCGATTTGATCAGCTGCGTGATGGTTTTCATCGGAACTTTAAGTGGATTTTATCTGCGCCAAGAGCTCATGGCGCGCGATGTTCCCCACACAATTGTCTTTGTGGTCGCGGCATTTACCTCATCGATCATTGCTGGACTCTGCTATTTGAATGGATGGGGCACAACCCCCGATACCGCAATGGCAACCAGCGTGTTGTTCCTAATTCCGGGAGTGCCACTCATCAATTCGATAATGGATGTTTTGGAGGGGCACGTGCTCACGGGAATATCGAGGATGGTCAACGCGACCACTCTAATTGTCGCTATATCAATAGGTTTCATGTTTACTCTGCTCTGCTTGGGCATCGAAAAATTCTAAAATTATGTCAATCGTAGAGCAACTTCTAATCGATGCACTCTTCGCAGCAATTGCGGCGATGGGTTTTGCAGTGATCTCAAATCCGCCCAAACGAGCTGTTGCAGTCGCGGCGCTGCTGTCGGCCATCGGCCACTCGTTCCGCTACTATCTGCTCCATGTCGAGGGGCTCGATATCTCCGCTGCGACCTTCTTTGCTGCGGTGTTGATCGGCTCCATGAGCTTTATCTTCGCGAAGCTGATCCACTGCCCCAACGAGGTATTTACCTTCCCTTCGTTATTGCCGATGATTCCGGGAATGTATGCCTATAAAATGTTCCTGTCGTTTGCTAAGTTTATCCGTTCGAGCGATGATTCATCAATCCGATTCCTGCTCATCGAGGATGCTGTGGTGAATGGAATGACTGCCGTTTTCATACTCTTCGCTTTGGTGCTCGGGGTCTCGTTGCCGGTCATGCTATTCCATAAGCAGTCATTCAAGATGACACGAAATTTCTTCAGATTTAGATATCGCCATCATAATCACAGCACCTCGAAATAGATCATATATAAAAAGAAGTCCCGTCATCCTGAACTCACACTCAAGATGACGGGAATATTATATTCGTGATGCAGAGCTACTTACCCATCACATACTCATTGATAGCTGCCGCCGCCTTTCGACCTGCGCCCATCGCCAAGATAACTGTCGCTGCACCTGTAACAACATCGCCTCCGGCAAAGACTCCCTCGCGAGATGTCGCACCAGAGTCATCCGCCACAACACATCCCCAACGATTGGTCTCCAACCCCTTAGTCGTTGTTGGGATAAGTGGATTTGGTGATGTTCCCAACGCCATGATAACAACATCGGCCTTGATATCAAACTCCGACCCTGCCTTCACAATTGGTGAACGACGACCACTTGCATCGGGCTCGCCCAACTCCATCTCTACACAGCGAATACCTGCCACCCATCCATCATCAGTTCCAAGAACCTCCGTCGGGTTGGTCAACATCTTGAAGTTGATCCCCTCCTGCTTCGCGTGGTGAACCTCCTCCAAACGTGCAGGAAGCTCCGCCTCGCTACGACGATATACGATAGAGGACTCCGCGCCCAAACGTTTCGCTGTACGAACCGCATCCATCGCTACGTTACCTCCTCCGATAACCACAACACTCTGACCTACAAAGATCGGTGTATCTGTCTGCTCATCATACGCCTTCATCAAATTCGCACGTGTCAAGAACTCATTTGCCGAAACCACCCCATTCAAATTCTCACCCGGGATACCCATAAATCGTGGAAGTCCAGCTCCCGAGCCGATAAACACCGCCTCATAACCCTCATCATCCATCAAAGAGTCGATCGTCACTGTGCGACCAACGATAACATCGGTCTCGATCTCGACACCCAACGCCTTCACAGCCTCGATCTCCTTAGCTACGATCTCATCCTTTGGCAGGCGGAACTCCGGAATTCCGTAGACCAAAACGCCTCCCACCTTATGCAAAGCCTCGAAGATCTTCACCTCATAACCCAAACGAGCCAAATCACTCGCGCAAGCCAAACCTGCTGGGCCACTTCCCACAACAGCCACTTTATGGCCATTTCGCTCGATATCGACCTTTTCATTGGTGCTATTTGCGATCTTCCAATCTCCTACAAAACGCTCCAACAATCCAATTGCAACAGGCTCGCTCTTGATTCCCAAGATACACGAACCCTCGCACTGCGACTCCTGAGGACATACTCGTCCACAGATACTCGGCAATGAACTATCGCGACCGATCACCTCGGCAGCAGCTGCGAAGTCACCCTCCTCAACCTTCTTGATAAACTCCGGGATCGAGATGCTCACCGGACATGCGCCAACGCATCGTGGATTCTTACATCCGATGCAACGCGAGGCCTCGGTTTGTGCCATCTGGGTATCATAACCCAACGACACCTCTTTGAAATTTGTAGCTCTTATTTGTGGATCTTGCTCGCGTGGAGCAGTACGTGGTATTTTATTTGCCATGATTTTAACTTTTATTTATCTAACCCGATACGACACTTATGCCCCTCTTCGCGCTCCTTGTGGATCGCCAACGCACGCTGCTCCAAGCTCTTATACATCCCCACACGGCGCATCGCCTCGTCGAAATCTACCTCATGTCCATCGAACTCTGGCCCATCGACACACGTAAAACGAGTCTTGCCACCTACCGTAACTCGACACGCTCCACACATTCCCGTACCATCCACCATCAAGGTGTTTAACGATACGATCGTCTTGAGCTCATAAGCCTTTGTAGTCAACGTCACGAACTTCATCATGATCATCGGGCCGATCGCAACACAGCAATCATACTTCACACCCTCCTTCTCGATGAGTCTCTTGATCTGCTCCGTTACCAAACCCTTAGCCCCCTCAGATCCATCATCTGTAGTGAGGTATAGATTTTCCGCCACCTTTTTCATCTCCTCGGTGAAGATCAACATCTCCTTTGTCTTTGCTCCAATAATCACATCCGCCTTTACTCCATGCTCATGCAACCACTTAACCTGCGGATAGACCGGAGCTGCTCCCACACCTCCTGCAACGAACAAGATACGTTTGCCGCGAAGCTCCTCCAACTCCTCGTGGACAAACTCCGATGGCAGACCCAATGGACCTGCAAAATCGACTAGTGACTCGCCAGCTTCGAGTGAGCATATTTTACGAGTCGAGACTCCAATGGTCTGTGTAACAATAGTTACCGACCCTTCGCTCTTGTCATAATCGGCAATGGTAAGCGGAATACGCTCGCCCGCCTCGTGGCTACGAACGATGACAAATTGACCCGGTAGAGCCGATGCTGCTACACGTGGAGCCTCAATACGCATCTCATAGATGGTTGGGGCTATCTCTTTTTTTGCTAAAATCTTATACATTAGGTTCTTAATTTAAGCCAATATCTTGTTAATTGTGACGCTTTACAGATAAAACGATACAAATTTAATACTTTTTTATGATAATTTTAGAATCTGTTCGACATTTTCTCGCTAAATTCTCTTTTACTCCACGATCAACCCCTTAATATACAACATTTTCTCGGCTCGCTTGCCATCTATATATATATCTATGGTATCAAACATACGTCCTCGCAACTCGCTCTCCCCCTCTAGATAGTAACCCACCTCCAACGTAGCATCCTCCTGAGCCTCCACCTCTCGATCGTAGTGGAGCTGCAGCAAGCTCTTCGGGTCGCGAACCTTAAATTCAATATCAAAACTAGTGTCGGAGATATTTTTAAACTCTATACTCTGCTGCACAAGCCTATCGAAGGGGACAGCCCGAAACGAGATATATTGCCTCCCCAATCGCGCCACACTCTCCAGCGTGAATGGGTATCGCTCCTCTAGCTTAAGTACACGCGGAGTTACCGTTCCCGTGATCTTCAATATTATGGGATAATCTGTCGCCGAACTATATACATATATATCCTTCTGAAAACTTCCCGGGCGGAACTCCGGATCAAATGCGATCTCGATTTGCGAACTCTCGTTGGGCGCAATTGGTTTTCGCGAATATTGAGGAGTTGTACAGCCGCATGAGGTGCGCACATTGTGTATCACCACATGGCTCGAAGAGTTATTCTCGAATTGGAACGTGTGGTGCACTTTGCCCCCCATCTCCTCGATTGTCCCAAAATCCCATGTTAGCTCCGAAAAAGATAGCTTTTCGGCATTGACGCCCAACACAACGGATAAAAAACTGATAATCAATAATATGCGCTTCATACAACCCATTTTAGATTTATAATACTTCAACAAATGTAGAAAAAATATCAAAAAAAACCTCATTATATTTTGCAAATATAAAAAAACAGCGTATATTTGCATCACCAAACAGAGAGATATGGTGCTAACGATATTGATCTGAGAGGTGAAAATGCCTGAATAGCTCAGTTGGTTAGAGCACATGACTGTTAATCATGGGGTCCTAGGTTCAAGTCCTTGTTCAGGCGCATTTTTCGGGAGTTTAGCTCAGCTGGTTCAGAGCATCTGCCTTACAAGCAGAGGGTCGGGGGTTCGAATCCCTCAACTCCCAC
>JBCQTX010000036.1:0-20401 GCA_047174605.1 Rikenellaceae bacterium
TTTATTCCATTCAGCGGAGCGAAGGAGAGTTTTACCTCTCTTTCCTCTCTGAAAAAATATTTTATCTCATTCCCTGCAACACTTCAACTCCTCAGTTGCATTTACAAGTTGAATTTAGGGTATTATATTGAAAATTCTACTCCGTCACCTTGATCTGGCTCACCATCATCTCGCGAAGCATATCGAGGTTTGTCTTCTCCACACCGGTCAACATATAGACCACCATACCGGCATCCGAGACATCGAACTTCCCATTAGGGATATGCGTATGCGCCAATAATCGAGTATATAGCCACACCCAATCCTCACGCAGCTTTGTATTCCTCAACCCCTCGCTCGTCAACAACCACTCGAAACGGGCAAATGGACCAACCAACCCCTCGTAATCATCACCACCGTTTTGATCCACGATCTGGATAAATTTGGTACTTCCACCCTCCTTATTCTCGAACGCCTCGACCATCTCGTCAAATGTCCATCCGCTATGTTTGTCACCTGCCAACTCCTTCACAGATGGGAATGGGCGGTCGATATCATCGCTCCACCAATCACTATGCTCGTTGTTCCACCAAGAGTGAGATATAACGGTAACATACTGACGCTTAGCAACATCCGCTCTATTCAACCCCTCGCCAACAACCTGCATCGGGCCAGCAGCGATAATGATCAGCGGATTCTCCTCGCTCGATTTATTGATCTCGGCAGCCATCGTGTTGTATGCCACCTCCGGATTATCCACTCCGCAGACAAATAGCGTGTTATCAAATCCGAATCGCTCCTTGCCACCAAGCGCACTTTCGCGCATATGCTCATAAGGGGACAATCCATGAGGTTTCCACGCGCCACTACCCCACACATGGTCACTATAGACATATAGCGAGAGGTCATGCTGCATCCCTTGTGATGCAATCAGCGCGAGGGTCATAGCTGTAGCCGACCAATCATCGCTATCGTGTTTATTTCCGTCAGAGCTCACCGCGATGCGCCCTTTTCCCTGCCACACAGGTGTTTGTGCGTGGATTGTTGCTGGCAGCAGCATGAGTGCCACCGCAGCAGATAAGATTAACTTTTTCATTTGGTTTAAGTTGGTTAATAGGTTAATTAGCTCAGCGGCGAGCACGCCGCCCGCCGGAGGCAGTTATGTGGTTACCATCGCTCTCTCTGAAAAAAGGAGATTTTCAGAAAAAAATCGCCCAGAGAGCGCAACAATCCAAAGCGCTTACTCCTCGTCGTCAGACTCAGCCATTGTGGTATAGACGTTATTCACATCCTCATCCTCCTCCAATCGCTCGATAAGCTTCTCCATCTCCTCGCGCTGCTCGGCAGAGAGCTCCTTTGTGTCGGTTGGAATACGCACAGACTCACCCGATACGATCTCGTAGCTATTCTCATCGATCCACTTCTGGATAGCACCAAACGACTCATAAGCAGCCGACACATGGATCTTACCATCCTCAGCCTCGAATTCGTCAACGCCCAAATCGATCATCTCCAACTCCAACTCCTCGGCATCAACCGAAGCAGGCACAGTAAATACAAATGTGCACTTATGCTCAAACATAAACGCCACGCTACCGCTAGTACCCATGTTTCCGCCACACTTATTGAAATGCATACGCACATTAGCCACCGTACGGTTAGTGTTATCGGTAGCAGTCTCGACTAGCACCGCGATTCCGTGAGGTCCATATCCCTCATATACAACCTCCTTATAATCAGCAGTATCCTTCGATATTGCACGTTTGATTGCACGCTCCACATTCTCCTTCGGCATATTCTCCGCCTTAGAGTTCTGGATTAGGACGCGAAGGCGTGTGTTCGATGCAGGATCTGGGCCACCAGCCTTAACTGCGATCTCGATCTCCTTACCAATTTTTGTAAATACGCGGGCCATATTTCCCCAGCGCTTCAACTTTTTCGCCTTGCGATACTCGAATGCTCTTCCCATTGTCTCTTTATGATTCTATTAATTTCTTGATTTATATCTACAAAAGTATAAAAAAAATCTAAAATGTTGCGAAAGAAAGTATATATTTGTACCATATATTAATTAGAATAAAAAAATATAGTATGAAGATCACATCAAAATTGGATCACATCAACATCAATGTGCTGAATTTGGAGCGTTCAATATCATTCTACTCCGAGGCGTTGGGGCTCACGGAGCTACGTCGTCTGAAGGGCGAGGGATTTGAATTGGTATATCTAGGCGATGGTTTACAAAATGTTGCGGTGGAGCTTACATGGCTTGCCGACCGCGAAGAGCCTTATGAGTTGGGGGATAATGAGACACACCTATGTTTCCGTGTATCGGGCGATTACGATGAGATCCGCGAATTCCACCGCTCGAAGGGTTGGGTATGCTACGAGAACCACGATATGGGGCTCTACTTCATCAACGACCCGGACGATTACTGGATCGAGGTGCTACCAACAAAGTAGAGAAAAACAAAGTTTTTCCAAGCTCCGCGGCGAGCACGCCGCCCACCGGAGGCAGTTCCCACAATAACATTCGCTCTGAACCTCCCCACCCGTCATCCCGCACTTGATGCGGGATGACGACTAGCGGTGCGGGTGCAGGACACACGAAATTGAAAATTTCGTGTGTCAAGTGTGATTAAGAAAATATATTTATACAAAACAAAACAATGGAAGAAACAGCACTATTAGCCCCGTTAGCCTTTATCGTCATCTCGTTGATGGCCGGAGCAATCCTAAAATTGGTACTCCAGAAGATCAATCTACCCTACACGGTGGGTCTCTTTGTGTTGGGAATCATCGTGGGAATCCTCAATCTAAATGGTTTTTTGGAGGCGACACCCGTGATCTCGGAGTCGATAACACAAGTGTGCAACATCGATCCCGACCTGATACTCAACATCTTCCTGCCAATCTTGATCTTCTCGGCAGCCTATGAGCTAGATATTCAGATCTTCAAAAAGACCCTCGTCAACTCAACACTTCTAGCTGTTCCGGGGATGATCATCGCCATGTTCATGACGGGAGCTCTGATGATCGGAATATCACACCTCGCACCATCCTACGGAGGATGGAATTGGTCATTCGCACTGATGTTCGGAGCGTTGATCAGCGCCACCGATCCAGTCGCGGTAGTTGCGCTACTAGGCGAATTGGGGGTAAGCAAGAAGTTCTCGACACTCATAGATAGCGAGTCGATGCTCAACGATGGAACAGGTATCGTCCTCTTCACCTTGATGTTAGCACCCTTCACAGCGGCGGTCGATGCTGCCGATCCATCACCCGTGATATCATTCTTGGTGGTGGTCTTTGGAGGGCTCGCAGTGGGCTATTTGATGGCGCGCGCCTACGTCTTTTACACGAAGCTGCGGAGCGTGCGAGACGACCTGATGTTGCAGATGAGCATGGTGATCCTACTCTCATACCTCACCTTTATCTTGGCGCAGGATATCTTTAAACTCTCGGGAGTGATCGCCCTTGTAGCCTTCGGGTTGGCGGTCGCCTACTACGGCTCAAAGACGCTAAATGAGAGGGTGCAAACCTTCATGAAAGATTTCTGGGGATTGCTATCTCACATCGCTAACACTCTGATATTCTTGATCATAGGAATCATAATCGCGGAGAAAGTCTCCTTCACATGGGCCGACTTAGCGGTTCTACTCACGGTCTATGTCGGCATCAATATCATCCGTTTCGTGATGATCTCGATGCTCTACCCCATCCTCAAACGCAATGGCTACGGCCTTACCAAACGCGAATCAATAATCCTCACATGGGGGGCACTTCGCGGTGCGTTGGGACTCACCTTGGCACTTATCGTCTCCTACACCGAAGCTATTCCCGAGGATATCCGCCGTCAAGTGTTGCTGCTAACATCGGGAATTGTAGCGCTCACACTTGTGATCAATGCCACCACAATCAAGTGGCTTTTAAATAAATTAGGGTTAACAAAATAAAACAAAGATATATGACACCAAACATGGAGCAAGGGGTAAAGCAGGCAGTAGAGATACTCAAAAATGGAGGAATAATACTCTATCCAACCGACACAGTATGGGGGGTAGGGTGCGACGCCACAAATGGCGAGGCAGTCTCGAAGATCTACGCACTCAAAAAGAGCGAGAATAAAACCGCTATGATCATCCTCTGCAACACGTTAGATATGGCGGCACGCTACATCTCGCGCCCTCCGATGATCGCCTTCGAGGTGATGGAGGTTGCGACAAAACCGCTCACCGCGATCATGCCGGGAGGAGTTGGCGTAGCGCCAAACCTAATCCCCGAGGAGGGGACACTTGCCATCCGCATCCCCGACCATGAGTTCTGCCAAGAGGTGATCCGTCGTTTGGGTCGCCCCCTTGTCTCGACATCAGCAAATATATCGGGCGAGGCGACACCAAAGCGACTCGACGACATCTGCAAAGAGATAGTGGAGGGGGTAGATTACATCGTGAGCCCAAAACTAGAGGGCAAACCCACAAAACAACCCTCATCCATCATCAAATTCGAGATGGACAACTCCTTCAAAATTATCCGCGAGTAGGGTGCGAACTGCCTCCGGTGGGCAGGGATGGCACCCCCGCTGGTGCAGTTAGCTAGCGCCTTTTTCCCAATCATAACCACACAGATTTTGCCAAGCAAAAAAAAATAACTATATTTGCCATAACATATGGAACAATTTGTAGTTAGCGCACGTAAATACCGCCCACAAACCTTCGCATCAGTCGTAGGTCAAGGACACATCACAAATACGCTGAAGAATGCAATCGAACGAGGTCAACTCGCCCATGCATACCTCTTCTGCGGACCTCGTGGCGTGGGTAAAACAACCTGCGCACGTATCTTCGCAAAGACAATAAACTGCCTATCGCCAAAAGGAAACGAGGCGTGTGGAGAGTGTGAATCATGCGTGGGGTTCTCCGATGGGCGCTCCATGAATATCCATGAGCTAGATGCAGCGAGCAACAACTCAGTCGAGGATATCCGCTCTCTCATAGAGCAGGTGCGAATAATCCCACAGGTGGGGCGCTATGCACTATTCATCATCGATGAGGTTCATATGCTCTCAACAGCTGCGTTCAACGCATTCCTAAAGACTCTCGAAGAGCCACCGGCTCATGCAATATTTATCCTTGCAACAACCGAGCGCCACAAAATCCTGCCAACCATACTTTCAAGATGTCAATGCTATGACTTCAATCGAATCAGAGTTGAGGATGGCGCGGAGTATCTACGCTATATCGCTCAAAGCGAGGGGGTTACAATAGATGACGAGTCGCTCAATTTGATCGCACAAAAGGCTGATGGCGGTATGCGCGATGCACTCTCGATGTTCGATAAAGCGGTCTCATTCGGAGGTAACACACTCGATTTCAAGGTTGTAGCGCAGACCCTCGGAGTGGTGGATTACGACACATATTTCCGTGTCACGGATCAACTTCTAGCGGCAAATTATAGCGCAGCACTCATCACCTTCGACGAGGTGTTGGGGATGGGATTTGGAGCATCGTCATTCCTCACAGGGTTGGGGAAGCACCTTCGAGACCTGCTTGTGGCACGAGATCAGAACACGAAACACCTCTTGGAGCTCACGGGGGCGTTGATGGAGCGATACTCGGATCAGGGGCAGCGGTGCACAGTCGATTTCCTCTTTGGGGCGATCACCGTGCTGACGAATGTTGATGGGGAGCTGAAGCGCTCGTCGAATCAAAGGTTATTAGTTGAACTGGGGCTCATGAAAATTTCGGGTCTCGGTCAAAAAAAAAATATAGATAGATATGATTTTAGCGATGTCGAGGTCAAGCTACCAGCATTAGAGCCTATCGTTCAAGAGCCAGTAGTTCAGCAAGTTGCAAAGCCCATCGAGCCACCAGTGGAGCAGCCAAAGGTTGATCTGCAGCAGCCAAAGCCCGAGCCAATACCGAGCCCAAGAGCTGCCTCGAAGCCACTTCCAAAGCCGCTATTTGACCTCTCCGCAGCGTTGGAGCAGAAAGAGGTGGTGGGAGAGGGAGAGCAAGCTGAAAACAGCGCTATTGAGAGGGTTGTTGATCCGGACTCAGAGCGTAAGTTAAATGATACTAAAGTTCAGATAATAAGTTATTTAGAGACGTGGCGACCTAGGTTCAAAGCCTTCTTCGAGACGATGAAAATCGAGGGGTGCAAGATCTCGATCGAAGTGCCTACAGAGGAGCTATCGCTGGAGATTAGGCGAGGTGAAACGGAGCTATTGACAGAGGTGGTTAAGATCGCAGCGTTGAATGGAGTAGTGGAACTGGATGTAGTTGTGAATGAGGAGGTTGTAGTAAAGCGACCAATAAAATTGGAGGATCGCATAGCCCACTTCTCACAGCTTAATCCGCTAATTGTGGAGCTCACCAAAGCGTTGGATATGCAGGTGGATGGGTAGAACGAAGTTCGACCAGATTTCAGGGCTATGCCCTGACGCCCTCTGAGGACTTTTCTTCGAAAAGATCCTTTTTAACGAGGGAGGGCGTATTGATGAAACTGCCTCCAGCGGGCGGAGTGCTCTCCGCAGAGCTAATTAGCTGACGCGAAAGCATCACCCGTGCACGGTCTGTCGTCACCCTGCACCGCCTGTCGTCATCCCGCACTTGATGCGGGATCCCCCGAATTTTTCGCAAGAAAAATCTCGGGTCAAACAAAAAACAAAATAAAAACAAAATAGAATGTCAAAAAAGAATTTTATCGAAGAGTTGGAGTGGAGAGGAATGATCCACACAATAACACCGGGAGCAAAAGAGCAGTTAGCTAAAGAGCTGACTACAGCATACTTAGGAATCGACCCAACAGCCGATTCTCTCCACATCGGACACCTCGTAGGAGTGATGATCCTCAAACATTTCCAAGTGTGTGGCCACCGCCCAATAGCACTTGTAGGAGGTGCAACAGGCATGATTGGCGACCCTAGCGGCAAGTCAGCAGAGCGTAATTTGTTGGACGAGGCGACACTTCGCCACAATCAACAGGCGATCCGCAACCAGCTTGCGAAGCTGATCGATTTTGACTCAGACGCTCCAAACGCAGCGAAGATGGTCAACAACTACGACTGGATGAGCCCAATCACATTCCTCGATTTCATCCGCGATATCGGAAAGATGATCACCGTAAACTACATGATGTCAAAGGATTCGGTGAAGAAACGCTTCTCGGGCGAGGGCGATGGAATGTCATTCACGGAGTTCACATATCAGCTGGTTCAGGGCTACGACTTCCTTCATCTATTCGAGAACGAGGGGTGTACATTGCAGCTCGGAGGATCGGATCAGTGGGGTAACATCACAACAGGTACTGAGCTGATTCGCAGGAAGTTAGGCAAGGAGGCACACGGTATCACCTGCCCACTAATCACCAAGGCCGACGGCACAAAATTCGGAAAGACAGAGAGCGGAAATGTGTGGCTCGACCCACGTTACACCTCGCCATATAAGTTCTACCAATTCTGGATCAATGTGAGCGATGAGGATGCAAAACGCTACATCCGCATCTTTACTATGTTAGATCAGGAGACAATCGCAACCCTCACGGCACAGCACGAGGAGGCGCCACATATGCGTATCTTGCAGCAGAAATTGGCGGATGAGATCACCACGATGATCCACTCGGCAGAGGAGTTGGAGATGGCGAAGCAGGCATCGGCAATTTTGTTCGGTGGTGCTACGGCAGATGCTTTGAAGTCACTCGATGAGCAGACATTGTTGCAGGTGTTTGAGGGAGTTCCACAATTCACAATCGCGCGTTCGGAGCTCGGCTGCTCATTTGTAGATTTGTGTGCTGAGAAGGCGCAGATCTTTGCAAGCAAGGGCGAGTGCCGCAAATTGATCCAAGGTGGTGGTGTTCAGATGAATAAGGCGAAGGTTGCGGATGCTCAGCAAGTGGTTGATGCCGATGCACTTGTGGCGGACAAATATATCATCGTGCAGCGCGGAAAGAAGAACTACTACCTACTTCGCTTCGAGTAATGCAGTACAAAATCGAGCTTAATCAGATGGAGTTTCGGGCTCTGCACGGCTGCTACGATATGGAGCAGAAGGTGGGAAATCGCTACCATGTAGACCTTGAGATCACCACCGAGTTGGGAGATCTGGCCGAGTGCGATGATGTCACAAAGGCGGTCAGCTACCTCACGGTCTACGAGGTTGTGCGCGAGCAGATGGGGGTTACGTGCCACATGATTGAGGCTGTAGCGATGAATATTATCACCGCTGTCAAGGCTCAATTTCCTCAGATCATAGAGGTGAAATGTAGAGTCGCAAAGCTCGCTCCTCCGTTGGGGGGCAAACTTAAAAGTGTCAGCGTAACGTTAATTGAATAGTTTAATTAGACCCGAAAGGGTATAAAATAGATGCATTATGAGTGCACCAGTACAATTTAGCAGCAAACTAACGACAGTCCTTGTGGCGGCAGGATGCTCCGTAGGGCTAGGAAATATTTGGCGATTCCCCTATGTTGCAGGAGAGGGTGGCGGTGGCGCATTCTTGTTGGTCTACCTCGCGTGTATATTATTTATCGGTCTACCGATCATGCTCTCGGAGTTTGTCATCGGTCGCGAGACAAATAAGAGTGCTGTGGGTGCGCTGAAAAAATTGACGGGGCACAAATGGTCGTGGTTGGGCTACAACGGAGTTCTGGCGATCACGCTGATCATGGGATTCTACTACGTGGTGGCCGGGTGGACTGCGGAGTACTTCCTGATATCGGTTACGGGGGAGCTCGAAAATCACGTTACTCCCGAGTCGTATAGCGCTCTGTTTGGGGGCTTTGTGACCGATCCTTGGAAGCCAGTTGCCATGTCATGGTTATTCATCGCGGTCAACCATATCATTGTGGTTCAGGGTGTTACCAAAGGATTGGAGAAGGTTGCGAAGTATCTCATGCCGCTACTATTTTTGATCCTTATAATATTGTGTGTCAACTCGTTGATGATGAATAACGCCATCAATGGAGTCGAATTTTTCTTGAAGCCCGACTTCTCGAAGATCACGGGCAAGGTGGTGCTACAAGCTGCTGGACAGGCCTTTTTCTCGCTCTCGGTGGGTATTGGAGCGCTGATCGCCTATGGATCATATGTCCCGAAGGAGGCGAGTCTACGAAACACGGTTTTCCAAGTCTCGATTCTCGACACCCTTGTGGCGATACTCGCAGGACTCATAATCTTTCCGGCAGCATTTAGTGTCGGCATCGATCCGGGTTCTGGGCCAGCATTGGTCTTTGAGACGCTACCGGCGATCTTCCAGACACTCCCGATGGCATCACTTTGGGCCTCGATATTCTTCTTGTTGCTCATCATTGCAGCGCTTACGACGACGATGTCGTTCCACGAGGTTGTCACAGTATTCTTTATGGAGGAGGTGGGCTTCTCACGCAGGATGGGAGTCTATTGCGCCTCGGCAATTGCGATTGTGTTGAGTGGAATTGCATCGTTGTCGTTGGGTGATTGGAGCGAATATACGATCTTTGGGATGACGATCTTCGACTTTATGGATTATATAACGTCGAACTTTATGATGACGTTGGGAGGTATGTTCACCTGCATCTACATCGGATGGTACCTTGATAAGAGCATCTTGACGAATCAGGTTACGAACTTTGGTGAGTTGAAGTGTAGTTATCTTCCGTTCATCTTCTTTTTGTTGAAGTATGTCTGTCCAATCGTCATCTTCATCATCTTCTTAAATGGCATTGGACTAATCGGCTAATTAGCTCAGCGGCGAGCACGCCGCCCGCCGGAGGCAGTTCACATGTTACCATCGCTCTCTCTGATTAAAGGAGATTTTCAATAAAAAATCTCCCAGAGAGCGCAACAAAGAGTGCAAAACAAAAACTAAAAAATATGAAAAGGGTAATATCAACAACAAATGCACCTGCGGCAGTAGGGCCATACTCACAAGCGATCGAGGCAAATGGAACGCTATACGTATCGGGACAGATTCCACTGATCCCGGGAACTACAGAGTGCGCAGTGGGGATAGAGGCGCAGACCACACAGGCGCTGAACAACGTAAAGGCGATCCTTGCGGAGGCAGGATACGAGCTTAAGGATGTTGTGAAGGCGACGGTGTTGCTCGATAACATCTCGGATTTCGCAGCGATGAACGCGATCTACGCGACATATTTCACAGAGAATATGCCGGCACGCGCCTGCTACGAAGTGGCGAAACTTCCTCTAGGCGTGATGGTCGAGATCGAGGTTATCGCGGTAAAAGGATAGCAGATAATGGCTAGCTTGAGGGAGGATTTCTTGAGCTATATGGAGCTGCAAAAACGCTGTTCTAAGCTGACGTTGCGCAACTACACCGCTGACCTAGAGCGCTTTGAGCAGTGGCTAGAGGGGGAGTCGGGAGTAGCTTTGGAACAAGCTACGACAGAGGATATACGCTCATGGATAATCTATCGTTTGGAGGGGTCTGCTTTTGCGGCACCCCTCTCTGCGTCATCTATGAACCGTGAGTTGGCGACTCTACGCTCCACATTTCGTTGGGGAGTATCGCGGGGGAGGCTCACCAAAGATCCCACGCGAGCGATCCAAACGCTAAAAACATCAACGCCACTACCTCACTTCATCGCGCGCGGCAAGATGGAGGGGGTACTCGAAAATAGAGAGGAGGGGCAGGATGATGGGTGGATCAAGGATCGGGATATGTTGATCATCGAATTCTTCTACTACACGGGGCTACGTCTCGCGGAGCTTGCATCGGTACGTTTAGACTCCTTTTCGAGTGATTATCAATCTCTTAAGGTGCGCGGAAAGGGGGATAAGGAGCGTGTAATACCGATTATAGATACCCTACGTCAGCGAATTTTTTCGCATCTCGATCGAATAAAAGAGCTTAATATTTGCACAAGTCAATCTAATTTACTATTTTTATCTAAACGGGGGCTTCCGCTCAGCCGATCGATGATTTATCACATCGTGCGACGCGAATTAGCAAGCGCCTCGGTGCAGGGGAGAAAGAGCCCTCACGTATTGCGACACACCTTTGCGACCCATATTTTAAATGGCGGAGGGGATATAAGAGTTATTCAGGAGCTATTGGGCCACACCTCGCTGCAGGCGACCCAACGCTACACCCACAACTCAATCACCTCGCTCCAATCCACCTATCGGGCGGCACACCCAAGAGGGGCAAGTGGGGGGCAGCTGGGAGAGAGAGCTGGAGAAGAGGGGCGGAGTGGCGAAGATGGCGCAGATATTGAAGAAGAGTAGTTGAAGAGCACCATATATAAAGAGGTGTTGAATCGTAGTATTAACTAAAAAATAAGAGTTATGGATGTTAAGATTCAATCAGTGAGATTTGATGCCGATGCAAAGTTATTGGCATTTGTAGAGGCAAAGATGGCAAAGTTAGAGCGTTTCGCAGATCGCGCAACGGGCTCAGATGTTATAATGAAGTTGGATAAAGATCATGAAAAGGGGAATAAGGTGGTGACAATCACGTTGCGCGTTCCCGGTGATGAGTTGGTTGCGGAGAGTCAAGCTAAGAGTTTCGAGGAGGCTGTTGATAACTCGATCGATGCTTTGAAGCGACAGCTTGAGAAGGTTAAGGATAAATAAAATTTATTTATTAATTATATAACAATGGCCGGAGGGGTTTCTTCCGGCCATTGTTGCATCAGCTAATTAGCTCAGCGGAGAGCACTCCGCCCGCCGGAGGCAGTTGATGCGTTACATTCGCTCTCTCTGAAAAAGACGATTTTCAGAAAAAAATCGTCCAGAGAGCGCAGGGTCTGAAGTTTTACCCGAGATTCCACATTCACCCGTCATCCTGAACCTCCACACCCGTCATCCCGCACTTCAAGTGCAGAATGACGACTAGCGGAAGGAAGTGCCAAAAATCGCCTTGTTAGCCACACCCACACCCATCAAATCATGGAGTTAGAGACCGCATAGGTAATATACCCCACATAAAGAAGGATAAGAATAACGCCCTCCGCTCGATCCAACATCTTCTTGCCCAAGGTGAAAGCCGAGACAAAGAGAAGAATAGAGGAGATCAAAACCACACCCATATCGATCATGGTGATGCTACCAAGCGTGAGAGGGGTGAAGATAGAGCTAGCGCCAAGCACCAATAATATATTAGCGATATTCGAACCAATAACATTTCCCAAGGCGATATCCGACTTACCCTTAATGAGCGAGACCAACGAAGCGGCAAACTCAGGCAACGATGTTCCGCCGGCAACCAAGGTTATGGCGATCACGTTAGAGGGGATATGATACATCTGAGCGATGCCAACAGCGGCATCTATAAATATTGAGCCACCATAAATCAACGATACGAGTCCACCCGCAACCATCGCAAGCATAAGCCACATAGGTAGTTGCGGCTCTGACTCCATCTCAACCTCCAGAGCTATCTCCTCCTTCGAAGGGCGGCTATTTCGGATGGTATAGATCATCATAGCTATCCAGAGCGCGAACATGATAAGCCCCTCGATAAGGCTAATCTTGCCACTCATAGCGAATAAAACCATAATCACAGAGGCGACAATTCCCATAGGGATATCACGATAAACATTCTGCTGAGTGAGGATCAGAGGCTTCACCACAGCACACATACCTAATATAATAAGGGTGTTGAAGGAGTTCGACCCCACAACATTACCGATTGCGATATCGGTGCTCCCCTTCATAGCCGATATAACACTCACCACCATCTCGGGCATAGATGTTCCGATCGCAACTATGGTAAGTCCAACGACAAATCCAGAGACATTGAATCGACGCGCAATGGCGGCCGATCCGTCGGTCAAATAGTTCGCTCCCACAAGAATTAGGAACAATCCAACAACTAAAACTAAAAGGAGTCCAATAAGTGTATCCATCTCTACGTTTTTAACTAATTTTAATATAGATTTGAGAAAAATGGTAAAATCCGGGCCATTAATCTAATATTTTGCACAAAGATAGTAATTTTTTTCAAATAATTTCGTATATTGCAACCGTGTGCAACATCAATGATTATTTTATATTGTGATGCACGTTAGGATAAGTGTGAATAATTAAGACAAAAAGTTATGAACAAGCAACAATCAGCACAAGATGTTGTAATCCGCTTCTCGGGTGATTCGGGAGATGGAATGCAGCTCACAGGTACTCTCTTCTCAGATACCTCTGCCCTAATCGGCTATGGTATCTCGACCTTCCCAGATTATCCATCAGAGATCCGCGCCCCACAAGGTACAGTAGGTGGAGTATCAGGATTTCAGGTTCACTTCGGATCTGAGAAGATGGTCACTCCGGGAGATTACTGTGACGTCTTGGTAGCGATGAATCCGGCAGCATTGAAGGCGAATAGAGTGTGGGTGAAGAGGGATGCAACGATTATCATCGACGCTGATACACTCACAGAAGAGCTTGTCAAGAAAGCAGGATACGCTACAATGGATCCAATCGCAGAGTTGGGTCTTACGGAGTACAACGTTGTACTCGCACCAATCACATCGATGACCAAAGATGCTTTGGCAGATTCGGGTCTCGACAACAAATCGGCATTGAAGTGTAAGAATATGTTCGCTCTAGGACTATGTTTCTACCTATTCAACTTGCCAGAGGATCACGCAAAGAGCTTCTTGGAGTCAAAATTTGCTAAGAAAAACCCAGCCGTAGCAGCAGCTAACGCTAAAGTTATCGACGCAGGATTCAACTACGGAGCAAATACCCATGTCTTTGCAAACACCTATGACTTGCCAGCAGGCGAGATGGAGAAGGGTAAATATCGCTCAATCAGCGGTAACGTAGCGACAGCATGGGGACTTATGGCGGCAGCGGAGAAGGCTAACCTTCCACTATTCTGCGGATCATACCCTATCACTCCAGCGACAGTAATCTTGGATGAGCTCGCGAAGAACAAATCTTTGGGAGTTAAGACTGTTCAGGCGGAGGATGAGATCGCAGGTATCTGTACCTCGATCGGAGCGGCCTTCGCAGGTAACTTCGCCGTTACAACCACTTCGGGCCCGGGACTATCGTTGAAGAGCGAGGCTCTAGGTCTTGCAGTTATGACGGAGCTTCCGTTGGTTGTGGTCAATGTGCAGCGCGGAGGTCCATCAACAGGACTACCAACAAAGACAGAGCAAAGCGATTTGGCTCAAGCACTATACGGACGTAATGGAGATTGCCCAGTCGGAGTAGTCTGCGCATCGTCGCCTAGCGACTGTTTCCACTACGCTTTCGAGGCTTCACGCTTGGCGTTGGAGCATATGACACCAGTCGTACTTCTAACAGATGGATTCATCGCCAATGGTTCTGAGCCTTGGAAGATCCCATCGATGGATAACTACCCAACTATCACCCCACCAATCGCTAAGCCAAATGAGGATGGTACGCCATTCATGCCATATAAGCGCGATGAGAAGGGAGCTAGAAGCTGGGCATTCCCGGGAGTAGATGGTTTGCAGCACCGCATCGGAGGTTTGGAGAAGGATGCATTGAAGGGCTCTATCTCACACGACCCAAAGAACCACCAATTGATGACTAAGCTCCGCGCGGAGAAGGTTGCCAAGATGGTTGACTATATCCCAGAGCAGACGGTTATTGGTGAGAAAGAGGGAGATCTGTTGGTTGTAGGTTGGGGAGGAACTAAGGGACATCTCCAGAGCGCAGTTCAGCAGATGCAGAAGGAGGGCAAGAAGGTATCACATTGCCACTTCAACTTCATCAACCCACTTCCACACGGAGTGGAGGAGATCTTCGGAGGATTTAAGAAGATCGCAGTGTGTGAGCTCAACGAGGGTCAGTTCGCTAATTACCTACGCGGTCAGTTCCAGCAGTTTGACTACTTGCAGGTCAATAAGGTTGAGGGACAGCCATTCACGGTTGTAGATTTGGTAGAGTCGTTTAACGAGATATTAAAGTAAGGAGGAAAGAAAAATGGCATATAACTATAAAGCGGCAGATTTCAAGAGCGATCAAGAGGTAAGATGGTGTCCGGGATGTGGAGACCACGCAATTTTGAATGCAGTACAGCGTGCGTGCGTAGATATCGCAGATAAGAGGGATATCCCACACAACAAATTTACATTCATCTCAGGAATCGGATGTTCATCGCGCTTCATCTACTACATGCGCACCTTCGGATTCCACACAATTCACGGACGTGCAAACGCAGTGGCTACGGGAACAAAGGTTGCAAATCCAGACCTTAGCGTATGGGTTGCGACGGGAGATGGTGACTCGTTGGCGATTGGAGGAAACCACTTCATCCACGCAGTGAGACGTAACATTGACTTGAATGTAATATTGTTCAACAACGAGATCTACGGACTTACCAAGGGTCAATACTCACCAACCTCGAAGTTGGGTAAGATCACCAAGACCTCACCATTTGGAACTGTTGAGTCACCGTTCAATCCGGGAGAGTTGGCGATCGGAGCACGTGCTACGTTCTTCGCACGTTCGATCGATGCTGAGGTTATGTTGACTAAGGATCTGTTGGTTGAGGCGGGATGCCACACAGGATTCTCGTTGGTTGAGGTGTTGCAGAATTGTGTTATCTTCAATGATAAGACTTTTGCGGATTTCGCTGGTACTAAGGCACTTCGTCAGGCGAATACAATTGTGTTGAAGCATGGTGAGAAGATGACATTTGGCGCAGACAACGAGAAGGGACTTGTTTTGGATGGCATGAAGCTGAAGGTTGTCACTTTGGGTGAGGATGGATATTCGATCGATGATGTCTTGACACACGATGCTAAGGAGGCGAATACGACCTTGCACACGATGTTGGCCGGCATGAAGTTCCCGGAGTATCCAGTAGCGTTGGGTGTTATCCGTTCGGTTGATGCACCAGCCTATGATTTGGAGGTTGAGAAGCAGGTCAAGGATGTTCAAGCGAACTCTAAGATCAAGAGTATGACAGAGTTGTTGAACTCTGGCGAGACATGGACTATCGAGTAATCGAGCGGAAGATATAATAAAAGAGAGCGGCTTTAGGGTCGCTCTTTTCGCATTAATATAATTAGCTCAGCGGAGAGCACTCCGCCCGCCGGAGGCAGTTCCCGAAGTAACCCTCGCTCTCTCAACCCCCGTCATCCCGCACCACCACACCCGTCATCCCGCACTTGATGTGGGATGACGAAATTTTCAATTTCGTATCTCAAATGTGACTGCAAAAAAAAGTTTTACCATACTTTCAAAAAAAATCACTACCTTTGCAAAAAATGATAATATCATATGAAAAAACTAAGACAATTTTTTTGCGCAGCTATAATCGCTATCTGCTGTATGATGATGACAAGTTGCGAGGATATGGCAAAATGGGAGATCGAGGGACGATGGGTTTCGGAGTACACTTCGGGACACTACGACTGTATTGAGGAGCTATATTTCAGCAATTCAAACTACTACTCGATGGATGTAGACTACTATCTAAACGGCTATTATGATAGCAGTTACTATGAGTCGGGAAGCTATTTCTGCGATGGATGGAGCGGACTCACACTCACCTACGAGGATAGATATTATACCTACGAAGATGAGTACACATATAAGATCACGGGGGATACGATGGTGCTCGAATATTATAGCGGAGGGGAGTATATCGTCAAGATTTTCTATCGTTATTAATAATTTATAATAAACTACCCAAATAAATGGCTAATTATTTGGTCATTATATATAAAAGGGCTATCTTTGTAGCGATGGGGGTATTAATATGGTATCGCCATTTGTGAGAAATATTAACACAATCAATATAAAAACTTTTTTTATGTCAAAGATCAAAATTGGTATCAACGGTTTCGGACGTATCGGCCGTTTGGTATTCCGTGCAGCTTGCACAAACGAGAATGTAGAGGTAGTAGGAATCAATGACCTTATCTCTGTAGAGTACATGGCTTATATGCTTAAGTATGATTCAGTACACGGTCAGTTCGACGGAACTATCGACTACACAGAGAGCTCACTTATCGTAAACGGTAACACTATCCGCGTAACAGCAGAGCGCAACCCAGCAGATTTGAAGTGGGATGCAGTAGGTGCAGAGTACGTAGTTGAGTCTACAGGTTTGTTCCTTACAGAGGAGAAGGCACAGTTGCACATCGAGGCAGGTGCTAAGTATGTAGTAATGTCAGCACCATCTAAGGATGCTACTCCAATGTTCGTATGTGGTGTTAACACAGATACTTACGCTGGTCAGACTATCGTTTCTAACGCATCTTGTACTACTAACTGTCTTGCTCCACTTGCTAAGGTTATCAACGACAAGTTTGGTATCGTAGAGGGTCTTATGACAACAGTTCACGCTACAACAGCTACTCAGAAGACTGTAGACGGTCCATCTATGAAGGACTGGCGTGGTGGACGTGCAGCTGGTGGCAACATCATCCCATCGTCAACAGGTGCTGCTAAGGCAGTAGGTGTAGTTATCCCAGAGTTGAAGGGTAAGCTTACAGGTATGGCTTTCCGTGTTCCAACTCTTGACGTTTCTGTAGTTGATTTGACTTGTCGTCTTGAGAAGGGTGCTTCTTACGAGGAGATCAAGGCTGCTATCAAGGCTGCTTCTGAGAACGAGATGGCTGGTATCCTAGGATACACTGAGGACGCTGTAGTATCTTCAGACTTCATCCACGAGGCTCGCACTTCAGTATTCGATGCTGATGCAGGTATCGCTTTGAACGAGAACTTCGTTAAGCTTGTTTCTTGGTATGACAACGAGTGGGGTTACTCAAACAAGGTTGTTATGTTGATCGAGAAGATGGCTGCTTACAACAAGTAAACTACCAATATTATTACTTATATGCGTACCCTCTGCACTTTGTGTGGAGGGTATTTTTTTGCTCTGCGCCCATCATCCCGCTAGACACACCGCTAGTCGTCATCCCTCACTTGATGCGGGATGACGACAGGCGGTGTGAGAGAGCGAAGGTAAAGCGCGAACTGCCTCCGGCGGGCGGAGTGCTCTCCGCTGAGCTAATTATCATTGAATTTCATATTTCTACATATTTTTTATATCTTTGTATATGGAAAATAAAATACGTACAATTCTCGACAGCATAACCCATCCCGAAACAGGAGAGGGAATACACGATGGTGGCTTCGTAGATGCTATAAACGCCACACCAGAAAAAATCACAATAACACTGCGCTTCGAAAAAGCTCGCGACCCATTCGCAATAAAGATCAAAAAAAGGGTCGAAGAGGCGTTGAAAAATTCGTTGGATATATTAGGAGCTCCCAACGCCTCGATCCTCGTGATGATCAAAGAGGCCATTGCACCACGCAAAATAGAGCCTAAGGCGACCACAACAACACACAACATAGCCCATACAATAGCTGTAGCGAGCGGAAAAGGAGGTGTGGGAAAGTCAAGCGTAACGGCAAATTTAGCCATCACACTCCGCAACAAGGGCTTCAGAGTCGGAATCCTAGATGCAGATATCTATGGCCCATCACAGACAAAAATGTTTGGTGTGGAGGATTTCCTCCCCGAAGCGATGATCGAAGAAGATGGCGCAGAGGTGATCATCCCAGCTGAGGCTCACGGCATTAAAATTATGTCTATAGGCTTCTTCATCAAATCCACTGATCCATTGATGTGGAGAGGAACAATGGCCTCAAACGCCCTCAAACAACTTCTTCACCAGACGAAGTGGGATACCCTAGATTTTCTACTCATAGACCTTCCTCCCGGAACAGGAGATATCCACCTCACAATTCTCAATGAGGTAAAATTCACAGGTGCCGTGATTGTCTCCACCCCACAAAGCGTAGCTATAGCAGATGTGATACGAGGGGTCGAGATGTTCTCCCACGAGAAGGTGAATATCCCTATCTCAGGAATAATTGAGAATATGGCATACTTCACACCCGATGATGCACCCGATAAAAAATATTATATCTTCGGAGAGGGCGGAGCGAGCAGATATGCTGCCCAACGCTATATACCACTTCTAGGTGAAGTTCCCATCTACCAAGCAATCATGAACGGCGGCGAGGAGGGAACACCCGGTGTTATTACGGATGAAAGGGTCAAAGATGTCTATGATTTAATAGGCGAGAGGCTCATAAAATCGCTTTATAAAGAGAGAGACTAACAACTCTCCTCAACACAGAGAGTGGCTAACAAGGATGAGTTTTGGGGCTTTGCGAGCATTTTTAACCGGAGCGTACTAAAGTACGTGAGGATTAAAAAGCGGAGGAAAGTGCCGAAAATCGCCTTGTTAGCCACTCTCGTTTTTGTTGATAACCCTATAATAAATGTTAGGAAAAGTGTTAATATCTCTACTAACATCTTTTAATAACTTTACAAATAAAAAGGTTGCATAATTCAAGAAGAGGTAGCATATACAAATTTCTTGGATATGCAACCATTTTTTTTCAAAAGATACAAACAGCCATAATGACAATTTTCATCATCTAATGTCAACAATTATCACATTAATATCGATGTGGTTTATAGCACATTAGCATCTCAAATCATGAGTTATCAACACTATGAACAGCTATTATTATTATTATATTAATCTTTAGATTTATAAATTTAAAAGAAAAAATAAATAATATAAAAAGGAAAATGTTGATAACAACAACTTCAGCAACTGCCTCCGGCGGGCGGGGGCTCTCCACACCCGTCATCCGGCACTTGATGCGGGATCTCCCGAATTTTGCAGGATGCAAAATCTCGGGTCAACATAAATACAACCTTTTCATACCGTCACAATAGTCATCAGTATTACCCGAGATTTCTTCGAAATTCGGGAGATCCTGAATCAAGTTCAGGATGACGACTAGCGGTGTGACGTGGGGGCGAGGATGGCACCCTCGCTGGTGCAATTACTATAAATTTGTTCCAAAATACACAATATTAACACACCACCCTCGTTATATATGTGAGTTTAAAGCAAAAGTGCAATTAAAAGCATAAAATCTATAATTCACAGGTTTTTTTAAATATTTTAAATTTATTAACACAATCTTAACATCTCTATCTATTTTGTTATGTTATTGATAATTAATAAGTTACGTAATATTGTGTTTGAAGTATTATTTTTTTTATAAATTTTTTTAGAAAAAAACACAAAAAAACTTGCATAATAGATTTTTCTGCCTTATCTTTGCAGTGAAGTTTTAAGGTTCATTTTTAGGTTAGTAGTTTTAGGTTGGTTGAGGAAAGCGTCTGATTGTTATGATAAATCATAACTAAGTATAACGAAGGAGTGGTTACCGGAGTATTATTGAATATCAAACGTCTACCTCACGTTAAGAGTAGAGAAGCTGGTTACTTCTCTACTCGTTTTTTTTGTATATATAACTGTTAATACATATCTCCACATCTCACATCTCACACCTCACACCTCACACCTCACATCCGTTGTCCTTTACCTCACCCCCGTCATCCTGCACTTCCCTTCCCGTTATCCCGCACTTGATGCGGGATCCCCCGAATTTTGCAAGATGCAA
>JBCQTX010000090.1:0-3588 GCA_047174605.1 Rikenellaceae bacterium
TGAGGTTAAAGATACGAAAAATCAGCGACTTACGCAAATAATTTATGCATTAAAAGTCCTCAATTGTATGGTGCCGATGTGCATATGTTGAAGGACGGGTAGGCCTGAGTAGATACAAATAATTTAGAGGTAATATGCAGATAGATAGGTTTCGCTCGAAAAGTTTGGTTTATAGAACTTTTTGATGTAATTTTGAAGTCAGATAAATGCTTCAATTTAGGATGTTATGGGTTCTTGTCCTAAATTTTGGAGTAAAAATAGAATTTAGAATCCACCTAAACAAAGGATATATGCAATCAAAATTATTTTTATTTTTTAGTGCGTTGTTTTTGTCGCACTATGCCTACTCATATGAAAAGATAAATCTATCTGGTGATGGTTGGTATGCTACGTTAGATGAAGAGGCAAAGTGGGAGGATGATACTCTCTATCTACCTGCCGATTTACCCCTATTGGAGGAATTGCCAATTAACGCTCCAACTGATGGTTGGGAGAGTTTGAATAACTCACATCTGGCGGTGCGTGTGCCGATGACTATGGATGAGTATTTCTCGGGTGGTGTGAACACATGGACTTATGAGGGTGTAAGTTGGTGTTGGCGAACTTTTGATGCTCCGGGGAATTTAGATGGAAAGATCTTGTTGCTTAATGTCTCAAAGGCGAGAATGCGTGCAGAGGTATATATCAATCGACGATTGGCAGCATATGATGTTGTGGGGGAGACGCCGTTTCAATTCGACGTGAGTGAGTATATCAAAGTTGGTGAGCAGAACGAGATCGCAGTTCGTTTGACAAATCCCGGTGGTAGGCGAGGTTGGAATGATAGTGGGGATTGTTTTTGGGGTGATTACTGCTTCGTGAGTAATGGTCGTAACTTCACCACATTGGGTGATGTCTCGATTGAGATTGTTCCTAAAATATACATTTCTGATATTTTTGTGAAAAATATTTTGCCTGCAAATAGTCGCAATGTTGAGGTGACGATGGAGGTGCAAAACAGGTTGGATGACGTAATACACGCATCAATTCCTATCTCTGTAACGAGTGATTTAACTGGTAAAAAGATCGGCAATGATAAAATCTCGACCGAGCTGAAATCAGGAGTCAATACCATTACTTTTGAGATGGAGCTAAAACATGCTGCATTGTGGTCGCCCGATACACCAAATCTGTATAATCTATCTGCTAAGTTAAATAATGATGAAAAGAGTGTTCGATTTGGAGTGCGCACCTTCGAGGTTAAGGCTGGTGAGAGCGGTGGACATAACTACTATCTGAATGGAGAACGTTTTATCTTCCGCTCGGCAATTGATTGGGGATATTACGCCCCTACGGGTGATTATGCGACTGTCGAATTGGCTGAAAAGAGTGTCGATGCAGCTCTTGCAATGAAGCAAAATGGAATCTCGTTTCACCGCGCTATTGGAGATCCGTTAGTTATGAAATTTGCGGACGAAAAAGGGCTCTGCATATATGAGGAGCAAGGTGGATTTCACCCGGCTAATGGATTGAAAAAACTCGCGGCAATAGACACCGCATACTTTACTGTTGGAGCTGTCAAGGAGAAGATTAGGCGTATGGTTATTCGAGATCGCAATCATCCGAGTTTAATAATATATAGCCTTAGTAATGAGGATAATATCTTCCATACTGCTCGTAAAGAGACATTGGAGATGATAAACTCTATGGATGATTCTAGGCTAGTTATTAACACAAGTGGCCCATATTTTACAGATACAAACATATCGCATATTCGTCCATACGAAAGTGATATACGTATAGACTATTTTGATGTTCATACCGCTTATAACCGCTCGCCAATCTATGGTGATGATGATTTTTATCAGGATCTGCATCGAACTCATGAATATAGTGATCGTCCCTATTTCTTGGGAGAGGTTAATTCAGTATCCGGCCCTATAAATTGGTATAAAACATATAGGGATATAGAGCAATCTGGAGTAGAAGGTTATGATACAAATATCTACAAGCTCAACCACGATAAGATAGCTGATGCATACGAAAAATGGAATCTCTCTCAATCAGAAAATATCAACTCACCCGATGATGTCTCAATGCAGGCAGGTCGTGGAATGATGTATGCACATGCTCGTCATGCACAGTCGATTATGTGCAATAATATTGCTGATGGATATGCTCTAAATGGATGGACTCCCGGGCCTCAGTCCGAGGGGGATCATCTTGATTGGTCATCCGCTATTCTGGATGAGGGACGTAATATTAAGGCTCCAGCGGAGAGCTTTACATATTGGACTCGGCCACTACAAATAGCTTTAGCTCGAAAGAATGGTAAGTACTTCAAAGTCGGTGACGAGGTTGTGATGGAGTCAAATTTGATAAATCATGGATTGTTACCACAAGGTGAATATACTCTTCGTTACATGGTTGATGGTACTGATTTTATGAGTTCAGCAACTATTACTGTCGAGGGAGGTGAATGCTATGCGCAATCTTTGGATGATATTTCATTTACCCCACAATCAGATTGGGGTGCTGGATATATCACACTAAAGGCAGAGCTTTTGCAAGGTGACAAGGTTGTAGCGGATGGAAGTGAGCAGATATTACTCCAGAATCGAGAAGCGTATAAGGATCAACTTTCGGATCTTAAGATAGAGGTTAAACAGTGGGCTGAGGCGGCTGAAATACTGAGCGAGGCTGGTGCGCAATTTATTGAAAAGGGCGAAAAGGCCGATGTGATTCTCGTCGGTGATTTAACTGTTGTGTTGGGTAAGATGAGCCACTCGCAAATTAATACTTGGGAGCAGCTAGATGCCCTTTTGGAGGATATAAAATCAGGAGCAACTGCTATAATTCGTTTCGACGAGTATTGGGCTGATGCACTATACAACGCTGGTGTTCTATCTGAAAAAGTTACAGAGTGGGGTGGTAATCAAACCCCAGAGTGGCTAGGTGATGGTTGGGGTTATTTGGACCATTTTGTTGGATGTGATTCAACAGCAAATGGTAGCACTATCGGAACTACAGCGTGGGAGGTTACGGGTGATCCTTTTGGATTCTATCCATTTGAGAGCAACTATAATACAACGGCTCATGGGCTATATATGAGTCGCCCTTGGCTGTGTAAAATACCACCTATCGGCTACCGAATGAAGGAGATTCAACCTACGTTGGCTGTTACATTAGCCGCGATAGAATATGGCGAAGGACGTATCATCCTAAATCCATGCTATCATGTTGATGAAGATACGGCATTTACCGATATGTTATTTTTTAATTTGATTTTAGATTCTAAATAGATATAAATTATCTTTATCAAAAAGAGAGATCCGAACTCAGAATTACACTAAGTTCGGATCTCTCTTTTTTAGGTGTTAACTATTTGATTATGCCCACACCCATCTCATGTAGCTCAGAACCTTTAGCTATTGAGAAATCAAATGCGTCAGGATCAGTATATTGTGGCTTTACCTCTGTGAGTTCACCTATAACACTCCCACCAAAAGCGACCATAGTTTAAGTCAAAAATAATTTGTAAATTTGAGACAATTATGGGAACAACACGCAGACAACACAGTGCCGCCTTCAAGGCGAAAGTAGCCATTG
>JBCQTX010000037.1:0-19930 GCA_047174605.1 Rikenellaceae bacterium
TACCAAAGGTCGCAACTTATGAGATTCAAAATAAGACCTTTGTATTTAAGGTTGTCGATGGTAAGACGGTAGCTGCAGAGATAAGTTTCTTGCCAACAGATAATGGAAGTGAGTATATAGTAACTTCGGGTCTTGAACTTTCAGATGTTATTATTGCGGAGGGTGCAGGTTTGCTTCGCGAAGGTACACCTGTTGCTAATAAGTAGAGGGTAAGAGTATGAATATTAAGAGATTTATAGATCGACCTATACTTTCGGGTGTTATCTCGGTCATTATTATGTTTATCGGAGTCATTGGTCTTTCCATGCTTCCAGTGGAGCAGTTTCCCGATATCGCACCTCCTACAATTAGTGTAAGCGCCTCTTATACCGGTGCAAGTGCAGAGACAGTACAAAAGAGTGTTGTCGTTCCTCTGGAGGAGGCCATAAATGGAGTGGAGGATATGTTATATATGACCTCCACTGCAACAAGTACCGGATCAGCAAATATCAATGTCTACTTCCGTCAAGGCACAGATCCTGATATGGCTACTGTCAATGTGCAAACGCGCACTGCCTCTGCAGCGGGACTTCTACCCGCCGAGGTGACAAAATCAGGAGTTACGGTAAGTAAGCGACAATCAAGCAACTTGAAGATTATCTCGCTTTATAGCCCAGACAACAGCTTTGATGATTCATTTATCACTAACTATCTGCGTATCAATGTTGAACCTCGTTTGTCTCGCGTTTCGGGAGTAGGAGAGGTTGACGTTATGGGTTCTACGTATGCTCTGCGTATCTGGCTTGACCCACAGAAAATGGCACAATATAATCTTATGCCATCGGATATCTCAACAGCTTTGAGTGAGCAAAATGTCGAGTATTCAACAGGTACACTAGGATTTAACTCTGGCAATGCATTTCAGTATGATCTCCGATATAAGGGACGTTTGGAGGAGGAGGTTGATTATGAGAACATCGTCCTTAAATCACTCTCTAGCGGAGAGGTACTATACCTTAAAGATGTAGCTAATATAGAGTTAGGCCTCAAGGATTATTCGATATTTAGTAAGACGAATGGTTTTAATGGACGTACATCCAGAATTTCCCAAACATCTGGCTCTAACGCTAACGAAGTTATTATTGGGGTGGATGAGGTATTGAATGATATTAGAGCGGATCTTCCACGAGGTTTGGAGCTTGTGGATTTGATGAATACAAAGGATTTCCTCGATGCATCGATCAATAACGTGATTATGACCCTGATAGAGGCAATTTTATTGGTTATTTTGGTGGTCTATATTTTCTTGCAGAATTTCAGATCAACATTTATTCCATCGGTTGCCATCATAGTTTCATTGATCGGAACATTTGCATTCCTATATATCTTTGGAATGAGTATAAATCTGCTAACACTATTTGCGTTGGTGCTGGTGATTGGAACGGTGGTGGATGATGCCATTGTGGTAGTCGAAGCTGTACAGAGTAAATTTGATGAAGGGTATCGCTCTCCATATCTTGCAACAGTTGATGCGATGAAAGATATCACCTCTGCACTTGTTACAACTACAATTGTATTTATGGCTGTGTTCATTCCAGTTTGTTTCATGAGTGGAACGACGGGAACATTCTACACGCAATTTGGTGTGACAATGGCCATTGCAGTTGCCATCTCTACGGTGAATGCTTTGACATTAAGTCCGGCATTGTGTGCATTAATTATGAAGCCACACCGTGATGTTGATAATGGAGAGAAGGCAACATTCTCATATCGATTCCACCTTGCTTTTGAGACTGCGTTTAACGGCATGGTTAATAAGTATAAGAATCAGGTGTTTTTCTTCTTAAAACGACGTAATTTGGCCTTTTTATTTGTGATTATGGCGTGCGGTGGACTCTACTATATGATGACAATAACTAAGAGTGCACTTGTTCCGAATGAGGATACTGGAGCTTGTTATGTTATGGTTCAAACTGCACCGGGTTATAGCCACGTTGAGACTGAAAAGGTTATGAATGATATTGAGACTCGAATTAGAACTGTAGAGGGAATAAAAATATACTCTAAGGTGTTGGGAGCTAGTATGATCGCCTCGCAGGGTGCGAATAACGGAATGTTTATCATGCGATTGTTAGATTGGGATGATCGTAAGGATGAGAGTTTAAGTCTTGGCTCTATTGTCAATAATATATATGCAGTGACAGCAGATATAACATCAGCAAAGATACTTGTGATATCACCGCCTATGATCTCAGGATTTGGTATGAGTAATGGCTTTGAGGTGCACGTTCAAGATCGAAAGGGAGGGGCTGTAGAGGATCTATTCTTATATACAAACAACTTTATTGCTGCTCTACAACAGCGACCAGAGGTAGCACGAGCTCAGACATCGTTTAGTCCAGAGTTCCCTCAATACTTGATCGATGTAGATGCTGCTATGTGTGAGCGAAATGGGGTATCACCCGGCGATGTATTGGCAACTATTTCAGGGTATGTCGGTGGTAGTTACGCCTCGAATATGAATAAATTTTCGAAGTTATATCGCGTTATGGTACAAGCCTCTATAGATCAAAGGTTAGATTTACACTCTTTGGAGAATATGCAGGTGCGTGGTTCTGACGGAAATATGTCTCCAGTAAGTCAATATGTTAAGGTGGAAAGAGTTTATGGTTCTCAGTCTCTGTCACGCTTTAATCTCTTCCCATCAATCTCGGTTAATGGTACCCCTGCAGATGGATATAGTTCTGGTCAGGCTATCGCTGCTGTCGAGGAGGTTGCTCGTGAGACTTTGCCAGTGGGATATGGTTATGAGTTTGGTGGTCTTACACGTGAGGAGTCAACTTCGGCGGGGTCATCGGCAATTATATTTGCAATTTGTATCACATTCGTCTATCTAATTCTGTGCGCACTTTATGAGTCGCTATTTATACCATTAGCCGTTATATTATCTGTGCCATTTGGATTGTTGGGTAGCTTCCTATTTGCGAACTTGTTTGGACTATCGAATGACATCTATATGCAGACAGGATTGATCATGTTGATTGGTCTTCTTGCAAAGACCGCGATCCTTCTGACCGAGTATGCATCAGAAAGACGTAGAATGGGAATGCCAATTATTCAAGCAGCAATCACTGCGGCAAAGGTTCGTTTGCGCCCTATTTTGATGACCTCTATGACACTTGTCTTTGGAATGCTTCCATTGGTGTTTGCGTCAGGCGTTGGTGCAAATGGTAATATGTCATTGGGAGTTGGAGTTGTTGGAGGCATGTTGGTCGGAACAGCAGCGTTGGTCTTTATTGTGCCAGCACTATTTGTTATCTTCCAAACTATTCAGGAGAGAGTGATGCCAACACGTGAGTTACCAAAGATTGAGGAGTAGAATAGCATAAAACATTGAACGATGAATAATTTGAAAAATATAGTGGTTGCCACTCTCCTCTGCTCATCAGTTAGTGGTTGTGGGTTATACTCTAAATATGAACGACCAACTGATGAATTGGTTGTTGTGGATTCTTTATATGAATATATCGAGGCAACAGATGAGCTATCAAGTATTGCAACAATATCATGGCGCGATTTTTTTGTTGACCCATATCTTCAATCATTGATAGAGCTAGGAATAGAGAATAATAGTGATTTGAATATTGCTAGGTTGAGTGTAGATCAGGCGGCGGCTGCACTCCGTAGTGCAAAATTAGCATATTTACCATCGTTGAGTCTAACTCCGAATGTTGGTATCACAACATTAAATGGGGCAACAACAAGAAGTTATGACCTGTCTGCTTCAGCTAGCTGGGAGATAGACCTGTTTGGTAAGTTGACAAACGCAAAAGAGCAGAGTAAGGCGGCTCTAGAGCAGAGTGTTGCATATCGACAAGCTGTACAAACAGAGTTAATTTCGACAATTGCCAATAGTTATTATACGTTGTTAATGTTAGACGAGCAACTACGTATTAGCGAAAGTACGGTGCTTAATTGGGAGAAAAATACTAAGGCAATTGAGGCGTTAAAAAAGGCGGGACGAGTAAATGTAACATCGGTTTTGCAATCGGAGGCGAATAGGGTAGCGCTAAGTAGCAGCATAGTCTCTATCAAGCAACAGATCATGCAGATGGAGAGCTCGTTGTCAACTTTGCTTGCAATAGCTCCTCAGAGAATAGAGCGAGGAAGCATTACCGAGACCAGATTTTCTACTGAACTCTCAGTTGGCGTACCATTGGAACTACTAAGCAATCGCCCAGATGTAAAAGTTGCAGAATATAACTTAATGGGTGCTTTTTACACAACAAATGAGGCTCGTTCATCGTTATACCCATCTATAACGCTTAGTGGATCTGCAGGGTACAAGGGTAGTGGGGGAGTGATTCCAACTCCGGGAGAGATGATATATTCAGCCGCAGCATCACTTGTTCAACCAATATTCAGTCGTGGTACACTTCGTGCACAGCTTACCATATCCAAATCTCAGCAAGAGCAGGCTTTGATACAATTTAAACAAGCTATATTGGATGCTGGTGATGAGGTGAATAGCGCTCTTATTCAGTGGCAAAGTGCAACAGAGAGGTTGACGTGTGACAAGGAGCATATTGCACTTTTGGAGCAGGCGGTACGTAGTCAGGAGTTACTTATGAAGCATGGTAATGTTAACTATCTGGAGGTGTTGACAGCACAGATATCTCTTTTGCAAGGTGAGTTAACTTATGCATCCGATAAGTTTGATGAGATTCAGGGTGTAGTCTATCTGTACCGTGCTTTGGGAGGTGGAAGCGAGATGTAATAATTTGCATATTTAAGAAAGTGTGCACATAAATGTAGTTTAAATGATAATTTTTTCAAGGGTGCCAGCATATATAAAGATCCTATTGGGTATGCTATTGGGTGTTGTGATAGGAATTTTAGCTGTGAGCTTTGGTTTTGATGGGATTATTAAGAATTGGGTAGAGCCGTTTGGTGAGATTTTTATTAGATTACTTAAACTAATTGCTATCCCCCTTGTTTTACTCTCATTAATCAAAGGTATTGGAAGTTTACAAGATGTCTCTAAATTAGCAACTATTGGGGTAAGAACGATTGGGTTATATGTGATATCTACAGTAGTTGCAATTGTTCTTGGTGTTGTACTAGTCTCTGTGATTCGCCCGGGAGATATGGTTTCTGAGCAGACCTCGGCGAATCTCTATAGCACGTTTTCTCATGATCTAGATTCTAGGCTCGATGTTGTTGATCAGATTCAAGAGCAGTCACCGTTGCAGCCATTGGTTGATATAGTACCGGAAAATGCAATTCAAGCATTGGCAAATAATGCATCTATGCTTCAAGTTATACTACTGGCTATGTTGATTGGTGTGGCATCAATATTTGTTGGTACAAAGAGTCGTCCATTCTTAGAATTTGTCGATAGCATGGACTCCATAATAACTAAATGTATCGATATTATTATGGAGTTTGCGCCATATGGAGTGACGGCGCTTATTGCAACAATGGTGTGTGAAAGCGCAGGCGATCTCTCTCTGTTAGGAGCTTTGGGGCTCTATGTAGTTACGGTTGTGATTGGATTGTTGCTTCTCATGTGTGTATTTTACCCCGTAGTGGTTGCACTTATGACAAAGATAAAGGCTAAGGATTTTATTCGTGCAATGGTCCCTGTTCAATTGATGGGATTTACAACGAGTTCGAGTGCAGCAACATTGGCGACAACTATGAAGATGACGGATGAGGTGTTGAAATTGCCAAAAAATATCACATCATTTACACTGCCTCTAGGCGTTACTATCAATATGGATGGCACTAGTATCTACCAATCTATTGCGGTTATATTCATCGCACAGGTTATGAATATAGATCTCTCTATGGCTCAGATACTCACAATTATTGCTACAACTACACTCTCATCAATCGGCACACCGGGAGTACCGGGGGGGAGTATTGTGGTTTCAATGATGGTACTCTCTTCGGTTGGAATACCGGCTGAAGGGTTAGCGATGATCATGGGTGTAGACCGCCCACTTGATATGTTGAGAACCTCTGTAAATGTCACAGGAGATGTTACTGTCTCTACGATTATCTCGGAGAGCATTGCAGACGCATAAATTCTGCTAGATTAACTCAGCTACGGTAATGTCAATAAATTCGATAAGTTCCGTTGGCTTTATCTGGATCTGAACGCCACGAATACCTGCACTAATATAGATCTTATTATGATCTGTAGAGCTGCTATGTATAAATGTTGGGAAATGGCGTTTCATACCAATAGGGGAGCAAGCACCGCGAATGTAGCCAGTTGTTGGTAGTAGCTCCTTCATTGCGATCATGTCGCAACTTTTGTTAGCGGAAATCTTTGCAGCTTTTTTAAGGTCAACCTCTTTGTCTCCGGGTATCACGCAAACAAAGATACCATTTTTATCACCTCTAAGGACCAATGTTTTAAATACTTGCGAGATATCCTCCCCAAGTTCTTCAGCGACATGAACAGCTGATAGATCACTCTCATCTACGTCATACGGGATCAGTTCATATGCGATCTTCACATGATCTAATAATCGTGCTGCATTTGTTTTTGCTATCTTCTTTGCCATGTGGTAAAGATAGGGCTTTTTCTAATAATATAAAAAGAGTAGGGCTTTTTTAACCCTACTCTCGTTGTATATTATCGTCTTCTGCGCGGATGAACTTTTCCTTTTTTACCCTTTTTTAACTTCTCTTTACCCTTCTCTCTGCCGTATGGACCACGACCTTTCTCTTTAAATTTATCTCGGTGTCGATCATCTTTAAATTTGAATTTACATTTAGCATCTTCAAAGTCGAGAGGGGCGTTCTGATTCTCAAATATCACGATATCCGAAGGGTTGTCATCAATGAATACGAAATAATTGTTAGCTACAATAACCTCCTCCAAAACCTCAGGTTCTAGTGGTGTACGTGTTATCATCTCAACCCATGAGGTGTAGACAACCTCAATCATTACACATCTCATTGGAGGTAAGATATTGCTTCGTAGATAACTCCAACTCGACTCCATCGATTTGAGTTTAGTCTCGATATCCATTTGTGAATCTCCGCTCTTTATCACCTCTAATACCTCAGCTTTTGATGGAATGGATGATTTAGAGATTGCCTCTACTGCATCACTCCATTTTAGAGCTACACCATTCGCTGAGCAAGGGCAATTCTTAATGTCATGATTTTTTTGGATGTAATTGCTGCAATCAACAGCTCGATCTTTAGCCAACTTCTCATTGAGAGCTATTGGACCATCTGGGGAGGCATAGCCTGTCACCTCTATGCGTTTAACCTGCTTATTGTCATCCTCTGTGATGCCATCTACAAATGCTCGTAATCCTTGCAACTCTTGAGCATTGTTGTCATACGTTGAGATAAGTCTTGCCAGATTGATTTGATACTTTACCGAAAATTCATTGTTCATATTAGAACCTTTCTCTTGAACAAGCCATTTCGACACTTCGTAATCACCATCTATAGTTGTCGAGATAAGTTTAGCGTCTGAAGATGGTTTCGACGCTGATTGCCCCATAGCACGAGATTGAGCCTGCGCAACGCAGCATAGTGATAGGGCAAGAGCCAATGTTGTAATAGTTTTTTTCACGTCTTGAATCTGTTAATGTTTGTATGTATCTCAACAACACAACATTCATACCGAAATTAAAGTGAGGTCACACCCAATTGGGTGTGACCTCACTATTCAAACGTGATATATCACTATTTCACCTGTGCAGCTGCAGCAGCCTGTGCAGCATCAGCAACAACCATTGTCTTGTCAATACGAAGAGTAACATTGCTGTCAACCTCGATAAGAAGCGTTGTCTCCTTAACCTCTTTTACTACACCATAGATTCCACCCGCAGTGACAATTTTATCACCTTTCTTTAGTGCTGCGCGGAAAGCCGCCATCTCCTTGCGACGCTTAGACTCTGGACGCCACATAAAGAGCCAAAGAACCAATATCATAAGAGCGATCATGATGTATGGACTGAACTGCTGATACATTGAAGCCTCTGGGGCTGCTTGAAGGAAATTAATCATAATTTATTATTATTTAATTTAAAATTAGTAATTCTACACTACTCGTAACGGCCAGATTTCAAGCGATCAACCTCATCTGATGACAAAAATCTCCACTGACCACGCTTCAAATTCTTCTTCGTCAATCCTGCATAATAGACTCTATCTAGTTTCTGAACAGTATAACCAAGATGTTCGAATATACGACGTACAATACGATTTCGACCCGAGTGAATCTCAATTCCAACCTCTGTTTTATCCTCTTTAACATACGATATAGCATCAGCATAAACATCACCATCCTCTAATGTTATTCCTTGTGCAATCGAATCCATATCGGCACGAGTAAGAGGAGAGTTCAATGATACTTGATATATCTTTTTCTTCTTGTGTGATGGATGTGTTAGCTGCTTAGTTAAATCACCATCATTTGTAAAAAGAAGTAGACCAACACTATTCTTATCGAGGCGTCCCACAGGATATATACGCTCTGTGCATGCCTCACGCACAAGATCCATAACTGTTTTGTCAGCATGAGGATCATCATTAGATGTCACATACCCCTTAGGTTTGTTTAACACCATATAGACCTTCTTCTCGCCAACAACTTTGCTGTCATTGAATTTCACCTCGTCCGTTGGCATAACCTTTGTTCCCAACTCAGTTACAACTACTCCATTTACAGTAACTACACCTGCTGCTATATAATCATCAGCCTCACGACGTGAACACAATCCAGATTGTGCTAAGTAGCGATTTAGGCGCATCTCTCCACTCTGGCGATTCGGGTCATACTTTGGGTATGACGCACCATCCCGCTCATCGTTTCTTTTGCGAGCATAAGTTTTGAAATTTGGACGATCAGAGAATTGCTTGCGATCACCATATGCTGGTTTGTCGCCATACGATTTACGTTCAGTTCTATCACCATATGATTTGCGTTCTGAACGATCAGAAAATTGTTTACGCTCACCATAAGCAGGCTTGTCTCCGAACGATTTGCGCTCAGGGCGATCTCCAAACGATTTGCGTTCCGGACGATTAGAGCGCGAACTACTTGTCGGGCGATTATCCCTTGAAAAATTAGGATTAAACGATCTGCGCTCTGAACGCGGTTGATCCGAGTCGGCGGCATCTCGCTGCGAACGCGGACGTTGCTCCTCACTGCGGCTATTGCCTGTACGCTCACGCTTGTCGCGACCAAATCGCGATAAGTTAGTTTGAGCTGAAGAGTCTTTCTTGAAATCTCTCATAAGATTATTGTAAAATATTTTTTGTTTATGCTCCACCCAACCTCGGGCAAGAGAACATCGCCACAAAGATAGTGATTTTTATTTTGTGCATCAATAGCTTAAATAAAGAAAAGACTCATCAAACTATAAATAGACTCTTTAACTACAGATTTATACCTCTCAACGCTCCATATTTACAAATAATTAGTAGCTTTGCAAGCTAAACTTATTAGTTATTTTATGAATAGAGAGATTCTGCGCATTGCACTCCCCAATATAATATCAAATATCACAGTCCCATTGATGGGTATTATTAGTACAGCTATAGCGGGTCGTTGTGGCAGTGATTCCGCATATACCATAGGCCAACTTGCTATTGGAGTCTCAATTTTCAATATGATATATTGGAATTGTAGTTTCATTAGGATGGGGACAAGTGGTCTAACAGCTCAAGCATATGGAGCTGGTGATTTTGCTGAGACCACTCGAATGTTAATACGTGCAGTTAGTGTAGCGCTATTATTGGGTATCGTTATCCTATTATTTAAAGATCCTATTGCTCGTGGAGCGGTCTCCATTATGGGAGGTGGGGAGTTGTCACTAGAGTATGTTAGAGCACGTGTTTGGGCTGTTCCTGCCGGGATCTTGCTCTTCGGCACACATGGGTGGTTTACGGGGATGCAGAATGGTACATTTTCCATGTACACGGCCCTTAGTGTCAATATATTACACATTGGGTTTAGCTTCTATTTGGCACTCTACAAAGGTACAGGAGTGGTTGGAATAGCCTACGCCTCTGTTATCGCGCAGTGGATTGGAGTGTTGGTTGCCATATCTTTACTATTTTTTAATTACCGCAAAAAAATCGTACCAGTATCACTACGTGAGGTCTTTGACGCAGATATGATCCGTAAATTTTTCAGCGTAAATACAGACATTATCATTAGGACATTCTGCATCGTATGCGTCTACACTTTTTTTACTCGAGCATCGGTTATGATTGGCAACGATAAGATATTGGCAGTTAACACTTTATTGCTTCAACTATTCACTATGTATTCGTATATGACCGATGGATTCGCATACGCAGCAGAGGCTCTTACGGGTCGTTTCATAGGAGCTTGCGATAGTGTCTCTCTCAAACGAGCAATTACACGATGTATTGGCTGGTCGTTGGTTGTATCGTGTGTATTTGTTGGTGTCTATGTTATTTGGTGGCGTGATCTACTTGCGCTATTCGTTGGGGATGATGGAGATACTGCGGTAATTCTTAATCTTGCTAGTGAATATATTGGATGGATAATCGTAATACCGATTGCCGGAGCATTCCCATTTTTGATGGACGGTGTGATGGTTGGAGCTAGTTTTACAAAGACTATGCGTAATTCGATGATAATATCTACCGCAATCTACTTCGCTACCTACCTACTTTTTGAACCAATTATGGGAAATAATGCATTGTGGCTAGCATTTTTGCTGTTTATGTTTTTGCGGGGCATGGTGCAATTTTTATTGACATCCAAACTTAAGAAGATTTATCGTGTATGTGATTAGTTGGTTTATTTAGATATTTTTCCTATTTTTGTCTTAATAACCCTAAAAACTTCTATAAAATGAAGAGATTTGCTACATTATTTCTTTTACTTATCGCCGTATCTTGTACAACCACACAGCCTGATACGCCTCGCGATATAAAATTAACTCTAGGTGCTACACCATACTCATCTGTATTTACGGATGGAGATAGTGGTGAGTGGACTGTGTGGGGAGCTTCCATGATTAAGGGAGAAGATAATCTCTATCACATATTTTACTCTAGATGGAAGAAGAGTTTAGGATGGAGTTGGACGACTGACTCCGAAATTGCCCACGCTGTATCATCATCACCATATGGCCCTTGGGAGTATAAGGATGTTGCACTTCCTAGAAGAGGACGTGAGTTTTGGGATGGGTGGTGTACCCACAATCCAACAATTCACTCTTTTGATGGTAAATATTATCTCTACTATATGGGTAACACTGGTAATGGTGAGAATTATTGTACGCCACAGCAGGCTGCACTCAACTGGGAACATCGTAATGGTCAAAGGATCGGAGTTGCAGTTGCAGAGTCACTTGATGGCCCTTGGAGAAGATTTGACACACCATTGATTGATGCGAGTGAAGATCCGGAGGCTCCAGATGCGCTGTTAACATCAAATCCATCGATATGTCGACACCCAAATGGAGAGTATCTTATGATATATAAATCAGTTGCTAAAAAGAATGCTGCTCCGGGATATGGCCCTGTCTCATTGATGGCAGCTACATCCATGTCGCCGACTGGACCATTCGTGAAGAGCCCACGACAACCATTTGATTTTCAGGGGGAACAATTCCCAGCTGAGGATCCATATATTTGGTATCAAGATGGTAGGTATCGCGCTATTGTGAAACGTGTATCTTCGGGAGAGGCAAGGAATCACTCCTTAATGTTATATGAGTCTGACAATGGTTTGGATTGGAGGGAAGCTAAGGAGTCTCACTTATCAGATATAGAGGTTTTGTGGGAGGATGGTAAATTACAGAAGTTGGATCACCTAGATCGTCCACAGCTCTATGTTGAAGATGGCAAGCCTAAAGTTATCCTCTTTGCTGCTGATACTCTTGGAAGTGACGGTGTGGTGAATTCATGGAATATGCAGATGCCAATTGAGAGTATTTTCGTGGATGGAGATACTACCTTATAAGGCAGATATAATTTTAGAGATACTAAATTGATGATAGACAATGATTTATAACGAAAGAGACGAACGCCACCTCCATCTGTTAGAGGTTGGACGCCAAATGATGACTGCGGCACGCACTGCACCCAAGGGAAAGGGTGTCGACATTATCGAAATTGCAATGATTTCAGGAGATGAACTCACTGTTCTATCGCAGCAGATGGAGGCAATTTCAGCTGAAACGGGAATGAAGTTTTTCCTACGCGATGCTGGCAATATTTTGGAGTGTGAGTGTGTTATTATTATTGGCACACGTCCTCAGTGTCAGGGGCTTAACTGCAATTATTGTGGTTACAACACTTGTACATCACGTAAAGAGGGGGTGCCATGTACCATTAACTCAATAGATGTAGGTATTGCAATTGGATCGGCTTGTGCAACAGCAGCTGATAGTAGGGTAGATACTCGTGTTATGTTCTCCGCTGGAATGGCAGCTCAAAGATTGGGCTGGTTGGAGAGCTGTGAGCAGACGATTGCCATTGCTCTATCGGCATCAAGCAAGAGCCCATTCTTTGATCGTAAACCAAAACAGTAGTAATTTATGAGGTCGATTATCTTGATTGGAGTTTTGACTATAGTTGCCAATGCAGCTATGGCTAACGATAATATCTACCATGATGGGTGGATTGATTTCAATAAAAATGGTGTCAAAGATATCTATGAAGATTCTACTCAAACCATTGAGAGTAGGGTAGATAACCTCATTAGTCTGATGACCATCGAGGAGAAGGCTTCTCAATGCGCTACACTCTATGGTTACAAACGAGTACTTAAGGATGAGCTTCCAACTCCTGAGTGGGATAATGAAGTGTGGAAACATGGAATTGCAAATATTGATGAGCACCTGAATGGTCTTAGGGAGACAGATCATGACTATCCATATAGTAACCATCCAAAGGCACTAAATATAGTTCAACGTTGGTTTGTCGAGAATACACGCTTAGGTATTCCTGTGGATTTTTCAAATGAGGGAATTCATGGGTTAAACCACACTAAAGCGACACCACTTCCAGCACCAATTGCTATGGGTTCAACATGGAATAAAGATCTTATCTATCAAGCTGGATCAATCATAGGTCGCGAGGCTAAAGTCTTGGGATACACTAACATATATGCACCAATCTTAGATCTAGCGCGTGATCCACGATGGGGGCGAGTCTTGGAGTGTTATGGAGAAGATCCATATTTGGTTAGTGAATTAGGCGTCAATATGGTTAATGGTATTCAGGAACAAGGGGTTGCTTCGACACTAAAACATTTTGCAATTTATAGTGTCCCGAAAGGTGGTAGAGATGGTGCTGTACGAACTAACCCTCATGTTTCACCTCGTGAGATGTATGAGATGCACCTATACCCATTCAAGAAGGTTATTAAAGAGGCGAGACCTATGGGCATTATGAGTAGTTATAATGATTGGGATGGAGAACCGATAACATCTAGCTATTTTTTCTTGACGGAGCTGTTGCGCAATACGTTTGGGTTTGATGGGTATGTAGTATCAGATAGCGATGCTGTGGAGTTTGTCTACACAAAGCACCGCGTAGCATATAGTTACAAAGAGGCGGTTCGTCAAGTTGCGGAGGCAGGGATGAATGTTCGTACAACCTTTACACCTCCTTCGGATTATATAGAGCCACTTGTGGAGTTAGCATATGAAGGGGGTATATCAGAGCAAACGCTAAATAGAAATGTCGCAGATGTATTGAGGGTTAAATTTAGGTTGGGGCTTTTTGATTCACCATATGTCGAAGATCCAAAATTGGCGGATAGGGTAGTTGCATCAAGAGATACTGAGGATTTTATAGAGCAGGTTGCAAGAGAATCTATCGTATTGCTTAAGAATCAAGATAATATGTTGCCACTAGATCTGTCGAGCTATAAAAATATCTTGGTCACTGGCCCAATGGCTATCGACGAGAGTGTATATACAAGCCGCTATGGCCCTCAGGAGCTTGAGGTTGTGAATATGTATGAATCAATCAAAAAGTATGTTGGTAAAAGAGCGAAAGTTAACTTTGAGTTAGGATGCGAAGTTGTTGATCCGGGCTACCCCGTAAGTGAGGATTTCCCTACGGTTTTCACTGAACAGGAGAGAATAGATATCGAAAAAGCTGTCGCCACTGCTAAAGCATCAGATGTTGTTATTGCTATTGTGGGCGAAGATGAATTGCGTTGTGGAGAGAGTAAAACCCGCACCTCATTGAATCTTCCGGGTAAACAAAGAGATCTTTTAGTCGCACTTAAAGAGACGGGGAAACCTATTATAATGATACTTATTAGCGGAAGACCCATAACCCTTAATTGGGAAAATCAAAACTTAGATGGTATTCTAGCAGCGTGGTTTCCAAGTATTAGATCGGGACAAGCTATGGCAGAAACCATCTTCGGAGAGAATAATCCTAGTGGAAAATTACCCGTTACATTCCCTAAAAGTGTAGGTCAAGTTGAGTGGAACTTCCCATACAAACCTGCGTCTCAGGATTATCAGGGGTATTCGGGGCCTAATGGAGTAGGGTACACTGAATCAGTCGGTTGTCTCTACCCATTTGGTTATGGACTAAGCTACACACAATTTGAATATAGCAATTTAAATGTTATATCCACTGGTAAAACTCAGGGTAAAATCGACATCTCTGTAGAGATCACTAACATTGGCGAATATGCTGGTGATGAAATTGTACAACTATATGTGCGCGATAAATATTCATCGGTAATTACTTATGATTATGTTCTTCGAGGATTTGATCGTGTGCGACTCACACCGGGAGAGAGTAAAACGCTCTCATTTACAATCACACCAAAGGATTTAGAGATCTTGGATAAAGATATGAATTGGATGGTTGAACCGGGTGATTTTGAAATTATGGTTGGTGCAAGCTGTGAAGACATTAGGCTATCTAAAACAATAACATTGTCTAAATAATTAATAAGGGCGTAGCCCATAACTAAAAAAGAATAAAAACAATGACTTACGCTATTTTTGAGACAGAAAAAGGAACAATGAAATGCGAACTTTTCGCAGAGGAGACTCCAATTGCTGTAAATAATTTTGTAGATCTTGCAGAGCATGGATTCTATGATGGATTGACTTTTCACCGTGTTATTCCAGATTTTGTGATTCAGGGTGGATGTCCAATAGGAAATGGTACAGGAGGACCGGGATACAAGATCAAATGTGAGACTTCAGCTCCTCGTCAATATCATGATCGCGGAGTATTGTCAATGGCTCATGCTGGAAAAGATACAGGCGGTTCTCAGTTCTTCATCTGTCACAGCCGTAACAATACAGCACACCTAGATGGTCGTCACACTTGCTTCGGTCAAGTGACTGAGGGTTTGGATGTGATTGATGATATTCGCCAAGGTGATAAGATTCTTTCAATTAAGATTATAAAGGAGTAAATTTCAATGCGAGGCTACCAACAAAGTAGCTTCGCTTTTCAAGGATCTTTTCTTTGTGTAATATTTATATTATGTTAAATTAATAGCGAGGTATATAAATATTACAACACAGGTATATAGCACAAAAATGTGAATCGATGCATCAAATAAATTTTTTAGTTGTATATTTGTCACATTAAAACACAAATTCATGATGAGATATCTGTACATTTTAATATTTGGCCTATTATGTATAACGCCAGCCTTCGCAGCTAGTGACGCAGAGAATGTAGTTAGTAATAACGCATATAATGCAATCCTTGCGCAGCGCGAGTTTCAATTTGATTTTCTTTCTTTTTTACGGGGTATCGTAGGAATGGCCTCGCTAATTTTTATCGCGTGGTTGGTCAGCTCTGATCGTAAACATATCAATTGGTCAACAGTATTTAAGGCTCTGTTGTTGCAATTTATAATGGCGTTATCCATCATACTTTTCCCCTTTGTGAAATCTGCATTTGAGTTTGTTGGACACGGATTTATTGCGGTTCTAAACTGGACGAACGCAGGAACAACATATCTATTTGGACCTTTAATGTCCGATGATTTTGGATATATCTTTGCATTAAGAGTAATTCCACCAATTATATTCTTCTCTGCTATAACATCCCTACTATTCTATCTTGGTGTTCTGCAGAAAATCGTTTGGGCTATGGGTTGGTTACTTACCAAATTCATGAATTTGTCAGGTGCGGAATCTCTTTCATGTGTGGGAAATGTCTTTTTGGGTCAGACTGAAGCACCTATTATGGTAAAGGCATATATTCCAAAGATGACAAAATCCGAAATCGTTCTGATTATGGTCTCAGGAATGGCGACGATGGCAGGAGGAGTTTTGGCTGTATATATATCGCTCCTAGGAGGTGGAGATCCTGCATTGGAGCTAGAGTTTGCTAAACACCTTCTATCGGCATCTGTAATGGCTGCTCCGGGAGCTATTGCTTTTGCTAAAATTATAATGCCTCAAACAGAGAAGATTGATAATAGCGTTACTGTTTCGAAGGATTCAGTAGGCAAAAATGTACTCGATGCAATATCAACAGGAACATCAGATGGATTGAGATTAGCCGTTAATGTTGCCGCTATGCTGTTGGTATTTAACGCCTTAATAGCTGGTTTCAACCACATATGCCTTGCAATTGGAGATGTGACTCACCTCAATGGTTTTATCGCATCTATATCAGGTGGTCAATTTGATTCGCTATCTATGGAGTATATACTTTCGGTTGTCTTCTCTCCTATAATATGGTTGACAGGTATCCCGGCAGCTGATATACATCTTGCTAGTCAAGTACTTGGTGAGAAGATTATCATGACAGAGTTTATCAGTTTCCAAAATTTAGCTCAAATGATGCAGTCGGGAGCATTTACCTCTGAAAAATCTATCATCATGACAGCGTACATTGTGTGTGGATTCTCAAACTTTGCATCAATTGGAATCTTGATTGGTGGAGTTGGAGGAATGGCGCCAAATCAACGTCCAATTATGTCAGCAAATGGTTTTAAGGCTCTATTAGCAAGTACACTTGTTGCACTAATGTCTGCTATTATGATCGGTATGTTTATCTAAATTTATAGATTCTACAAATTAATAAAGACTCTACACAAAGGTTAATCTAAACCTAGTGTAGAGTCTTATCTCTTTATTCGATGATTATTCCATGAAGTGAGACTGGAATCAATGGGCTATTTTGTTTAAATCGTATAATTAGTTGAGAGGTAGATATTGAGTGCGGTAGTACTACCCTACTTTGAGCTTGGTGGTTATCACATACACTAGATATCAAATTGCTTTTCACATCATAAATAGCATATTCTCTGACACACTGAGGTATAACATTGTAAAAATGTCCCATTTGGTTATTTTCCAGCGCTTGGTTTGAGTCGCCATCAAAGAAGAGTGTAACAGATGATATCTCTTGCTCACTATCCCAATTCAACTCAACACATGGAGCTGCGTTGTCCAACGCTGCCATCCAACAATTCGAGCTATCAACAGGGCGATATGCACTATTATATAAATTTGAGCCGTCAAAGCCTTTTAATGCAGGGGTAAATCCAAGTGCAAGGTTTTGGTGCTCAGGCCAACGCTTAGGACACCAAAATTCAAACTCTTCAACTCCAATATTATCCGGTGGAGTCTGCTTACCATAGTTTGAAACAGCTGGATTTACGGTATTGTAAACGGCAACTGATCCAGAGATAGTTACATCAGAGTATGCTAATTTCACGTGCTCATTTTTAGAGAATGTAATGAATAGGTACTCTGACTCATCGTTTGAATAATTAAAATCTACAGTATATTTATTCTCTCCATTATTAAGCGATACAACTTTCGTTTCGATTATCACATCAGGGGTGAAATTACCTCTTTTTAGCGATTTTCTTAGAGTTAACTCTAGCGTTGTACACTCATCAGCTATCGCATTAAACTCAATAGTAGGTAGTTTGCCTAGTGATGGAATCAACTGTGCAACGGAGTCACTCAGAGGTTTAAACCCCGAGATCGGAAGTCTACTCCATTCAAATGTCGATGAAGTAATTATATCTGCATCAAATAGTTTGTTGTCAATCGGTGCAGTTGTTAGATCAGGTATGAATTGGCCATTTTTAATCAATCTCTTCTGTATCTCCACTACCCTACTTTCAGAGATATAATCCTTTGGCATTGCGCCACTCTTGGCACACAATGCAGCTGCCACCCCTACCGCTTGACCTCCATGAGCAGCGGTGCACATCACACGTGATGAGGCGTGTGCCACATGAGTCGCAGAGATATTTCGTCCGCAGAGGAACATATTATCTATATCACGATTCACATAGCAACGATATGGAATCTGATATATACCCTTCGAATGCCACTGATTACAGCCATTTAGCTCTGAGTAGACAGCATCCGCAGGATGAAGATCAATCGACCAACCTCCAAATGCCACTGCATCATAATGGTTACGCTGCTCAATGATATCTTGTTGAATCAGATCATAATAGCCATAAAATCTTCGACTCTCTCGCTTACCAGAAATTGCAGCGACCCACTCCAATGTTTGGTTCGCAGTCTCAGGAAATTTACCTGAGTTTTTGATATAATCCCACACTCCATAAACCACCTTCCATAGCTCATATTTGATCTTCTCAGTATCTCCAATTGTGTCGAGACGCCCACCATACTCCAACCACCAATATTTACATCCATGTTGCTTGATATTGAAGTAGTTAGGGTTGTTTAGCTTCGGTATATATTTCTCAGCATCATTTATCGCAAAGTCCGGTGCATGAAACTCAACTGGTTCTTTACACTCCTTTGTATAGAAAAATATCGAATGACCCAACACCTCGCCATACTCCTTGTCCGGCGCAAACAACTCGCCATACTCTTCAGCTGACTCCGCTCCAATCCTATAGGCTGCACCTGCGAGATAACCAAGAATTCCATCTCCCGAGGCATCGACATATGTGTGACCCGAAAATTCATAATGAATAGAGTTCTGAGGATTAAAAGCTATTACTTTTGAAATATTCCGTTCATCTTGTTTCTCTAGATCATGGACTACAGTATTGAGATAAAGTGTTATATTCTTCTCATTCAACACCTTATCCATCACAACCATATCGAAAAAGAGTGGATTACCCTCCTTGTTACGATATAGGTTCTCTAGTAAAATCTCATCTATAATACCTCCCTCTCGCGACCAACGGTTGTTATTTCCCATATGTGACGTTGCCCCCAACACCCACACACGGACCTCGCTTGATGCATTACCTCCAAGCACCGGACGATCTTGAATCAATGAGACTGTTGCGCCCTCACGCGCCGCTGCAATTGCAGCACAAACTCCACTCAATCCACCTCCTACAACTACTACATCGGAGCTCACGCTCTCTATTTTTAAACTACGCTTATCTGTAGCAAAATCCTGAATTATCATATCCCTATTTTTTTCTAAATAAAACAAATCCTAATAGTGCGAGCAACACTCCGACAGTTATAACGATCCCCTGACCATCATCTGCCGAGATTGCCCCCAAAAGTGTAATCACAACGCCCGTAAGCATGATTCCTAAACCAATAACACGCAAACTTTGTTTCGACTCATTTGATTCACTACTTGCCATTTGGAGTGCCTCAGTGCGCTCCTCCTCACGTTTTTTCTCTGCCGCTTTTCGACACAATTCGATGTTTGGATCTTCGAAATTACGACTCCTTTGATAGAGCTCAAAGAATAACAACAGAATGAATGGGATAGTCACTCCAACGACCATCTCCTCAGTACGTGAGAGTGAGAAGTCACAAACTATTGGCGTGATAAATTTAAATAATGCATTGATACTCAATGAGAATATCGTTGTAAATAGCAATGTGAATCTTGTCTGACGCCTAACTACCCGACAAAAAATCAAACACCCCACGCCCATTGCATAACCGTCCATAATTGTAGAGCGCAGCGACCAATGCCTCAAGCCCATATTTCACAAACGACTTAGCCAAATATCCGT
>JBCQTX010000007.1:0-61076 GCA_047174605.1 Rikenellaceae bacterium
GCTAAGCGTGCAGATCGCACAGCTTCTGAGGGTGTTGTAGTTACAAAGATCGTAGGTACAAAGGCATATATCCTTTGTATGGCTTGTGAGACAGATTTCGTGGCTCAGAATGCAGAGTACGCTGTTACAGCAAATGAGATCCTTGAGATCGCTGTAGCTAACGACGCAGCTGATATGGAGGCGTTGATGGCTTGCAAGAGCGCAGCTGGCGTATCAGTTGAGGAGATCACAACTGAGAAGACTGCTCAGACAGGTGAGAAGATCGAGTTGCCATACTACGCTCGCGTAGAGGCTCCTTACTGTGTATCTTATGTTCACTTCAACAAGAAGTTGGGTACTGTTCTTGGATTCAACAAGGAGATCGATGCTAATGTAGCACGTCAGATCGCTATGCAGGCAACTGCAATGGCTCCTATCGCTATCAGCGCTGACGATTGTGACCCAGCAGTTGTAGCTCACGAGCGCGCTATCGCGGTTGAGGCTATGAAGCAGGATCCAAAGAATGCTAATAAGCCAGATGCTATCCTAGAGAAGATCGCTGAGGGTAAGATGCGTAAGTTCTTCGAGGAGAACACACTTCTTGAGCAGGCGGTTGTTGGTGAGAAGAAGTCTATCGCAGACCTTATCGCTGAGAATGACAAGGAGGCTACAGTAGTAGCTTACAAGCGTTTCGCATTGGAGGCATAATCCAAACGATACGATATATTTAAGGGGTAGCCATTGCGGTTGCCCCTTTTTTGTGTATTTCCATCTTTTTCGTATATTGCAATTATGATTACAGATTTTCGTCTACAGGTATTTGTCACAACAGCGCGTGTATTGAGCTTTACTCGTGCAGCGGAGGAGTTGAATGTCTCGCAACCAGCGGTGACTAAACATATCAAAGAGTTGGAGAAGATGCTCTCCGTAGCGTTGTTCCGTCGAGGTGGTAGCCGCATTAAGTTGACGGAGGAGGGTGAGAGGTTGTTGCCTTTGGTTCAAGGGGTGTTGCAGGGGTATATGGCCATCAACGATGCTGTAGCGATCTCTAGCGGTGACTATTCGGGAAGGTTGAGAATCGGGGCTAGCAGCACCATTGCGCAATATATCTTACCCGATATATTGGCGAAATTTCGTCTGCAATATCCATCGATAGAGATCGTCTTGATGGGTGGAAATAGCGAGGAGATCCTCTTGGGGCTTGAGCAGGAGAGGATCGATATAGCCTTGGTGGAGGATGCTCATACCTCATCGGCTTTTCATTATGAGCATTTTGCGCAGGATAGTGTGGTGTTGGTGTCGTCCAATAAACGCCCACAACAAGTTAGTTTAGAAGAGGTTAGAGAGATGCCTCTGGTATTGCGTGAGAATGGCTCGGGAACACTCGATGTGATTGAGAGGGAGCTGATGAAGCATAATATAACGCGACGTATGTTGAATGTCCAGATCCAAATTGGTAGCAGCGAAGGGATTATGAGGTATCTAATAGCTACGAAGTGTTACGCCTTTATCTCGCGTGCTGCGGTGGGTGCATATTTAAAGCGTGGTGAGCTATATATGGTTGATATTGATGGAGTTGAGATTGCAAGATCTCTCCGTTTTGCAACGCTTCATGGTCGATCTAACCGACTTTCGGAACTCTTTAAAGAGTATTGTAATAACTTTTAGTTATCGCAAACAACTATTAACCTCTTGTGTTTGTAATAACGATCGCTTACCTTTGCATAAAACAATAAGGGTTATGCAGATCAATACAAACATTAGAAGAGCAATATTTATTGCGTTAGTTGCACTCTCAGCAACACCATTCATCACAGCACCAGTGGCGTTGGTAATGGGCTTTATATTTGCCAATACCTTTGGCCATCCATATCCGCAACTGTCAGGAAAGATGACACAACTATTGTTGAAGGGGTCAGTTATTGGGTTGGGCTTCGGGATGAATATTCACTCTGCAATAGAGGTGGGTAAAGATGGTATCATGCTCACGGCAATGACTATCACCACAGTTTTGGTGTTGGGTTATTTGATTGGAACTCTCTTGAAGATGCCTCGAAAACTCTCTCACTTGACCGCATCTGGAACGGCAATATGTGGAGGTAGTGCTATCGCGGCTGTTGCGCCAGCTGTTGGAGCAAATGAGAGCGAGACTTCAATATCTTTGGGGGTTATATTCTTGTTGAACTCTATTGCGTTGATCATCTTCCCACCATTGGGACATATTTTGGGGTTGAGCGACCATGAGTTTGGAATGTGGTGCGCGATGGCAATTCATGATACTAGCTCAGTGGTTGGCGCGGCATCGGCGTATAGCGAGGAGGCGTTGCAGATTGCGACGACAGTGAAGTTGGCGCGTGCATTATGGATTATCCCAATCTCTCTCTTGTCGGCCTATCTGTTTAGGGTGAAGGGGCGCAAGATTGCAATTCCATACTTCATCTTTTTGTTTATTGTGGCGATGGCTGTGAATAGCTACGTTCCGGGTGTTGAGATCATAGGGGCGCCAATATATAGAATCTCAAAGACGATGTTGGTTGTCACGCTATTTTTGATCGGATCATCATTGTCATTGAAGTCAATGCGTGAGGTTGGCGCTAAGCCTCTTGTCTTGGGAGTCACTCTTTGGATTGTTGTCTCAATTTTATCTCTTGCTGCGATCCATTATTTGCAATAATTTTCATATCTTTGGGAAAACCCATTCAATGAAGGATATGAAGATAAAAATTACACTATTGACTTTGATGGTTAGCTTTGCATCTATGGCGCAGAGTAACTATACGGCAACGCCAAACTCACTACAACAATATAATGTACCAGAGTGGTACGAAGATGCCAAGATCGGCTATTGGGTCCATTGGGGTGTCTACTCTGTGCCGGCTTATGCAGGAGGGCATGCTGCGGAGTGGTATGGCCGGTGGATGCATTTGAAGGATGATGGTACAAATAGCCGGGATCAGCAGAAGGGGCTAAAGACGGCGCAATACCATCGTGAGGTGTATGGCGACCCATCTGAATTCTCGTACCGAGATTTTATACCTATGTGGGGAGCCGAAGAGTTTGATGCTGAAGAGTGGGCCGATTTATTTGTCTCGGGAGGTGCGAAGTTTTTTACGATGATGGCTATGCACCACGATAATTACCCTTTGTGGGACTCTGAGACAACGCCATTTAACTCTGCTCATAGTGGTCCTAAACGAGATTTTGTTGCGGAGATGGAGAGTGCAATACGTAAGCGAGGGATTCGCTTTGGAGTCTCGAATCACTCTGCATGGAACTCTAGATTTTTTGAGTATTACCACAAAAATGGATTTAATGATGAGGATGCTTCGATATATGGAAGTGCCGATCCCGGAGCTATGGATGTGGCAAGATGGTGGGCGCGATCTACGGAGTTGGTCGAGAAATATCATCCGGATTTAGTGTGGTATGACTGGTGTTGGAATCAGAAACCATTTGATATTCAAACACGTATGAACTTCTGTTCGTGGTATTATAACCAAGCTGCGAATTGGGGGATGGCATCGGACGAATCACCAGAGGTTGTGGTCGCTTATAAGGGTGTTGGTAATCTGCCGGATGGTTCGGCGGTGCTTGATTTGGAGCGTGGCGCGATGGCGGAGATATACCCATATGTTTGGATGACCGATACATCGTTAGGTTTAAAGAGTTGGTCATATGCCCCCGATGAGGAGTATCGTACACCTAATCAGGTGGTTGATATGTTGGTTGATATTGTGAGTAAAAATGGAATACTGTTGCTTAATATCGGTCCTAAGGCGGATGGCTCAATCCCGGAGGTGGCGCAGCAGAGTATTCGGATGACTGGTGAGTGGTTGAGTGTGAATGAAGAGGGGATCTATTCGACGCGTCCGTGGACGATCTATGGTGAGGGGCCAACCCAGCCGGGAGAGAAGATGGATGGTGATCATGTGGAGTACACAAATCGTGATGTTCGCTTTACGCGAAGCAAGGATAGTAGAGTCTTGTATATCCATCTTCTGGGCTACACCAAAAGCGTTGATATCGAGGTGCTGAAGAGTGAGAATATTGACTTGAGCTCAATCACGAAGATGACGCTCTTGGGGGTCGGAGAGGCTAAATATAGCCAAAACAGCGAAGCTCTCACCATCCAAATGCCAAAGGCGGCAGCTTCTGACGTTGCTGCGTACACCTTTAAAGTGGAGTTTGAGGGAGATATTCCGACTCTAAATCTAGATTTATAGAGTTTTGTTGATAGTTTTTGCATAAACTATTTGGTAAAAATATTTTTTTGTCTTATCTTTGCACTCGCTTACGAGCAACGGATTGAGCTATGGTGTAATGGTAACACAGCTGATTTTGGTTCAGTCGTTCCAGGTTCGAATCCTGGTAGCTCAACTCAAGAGGGGGCGGATTCTAAAGGTGGAATTTTGAGCCCCCTCTTTTTTTTGACAAAATATTATGTTACGCGGAGTCTCCGCATCAAGTTCTTATTGGTATGTTAAGTAGAAGATTACTACGTATTAAGGCTCTGAAAGCCATCTATGCTCACCTTCAATGTGATGGTGACAATTTGATCACCTCTCAAAAGAGGTTGTTAAACTCGATTGATAAATCGTATGATCTCTACTTTTTGCTGTTGCAACTTCCCGTTGCTATTGCAGATTATCAGCGTAATCAGCAGCAGATCGCCAAAGAGAAACACCTCGCAACGTTCGAGGATCTTAATCCAAATACAAAATTTGTAGACTCAGCACTTATCCAATTGCTAGATAATAGTGATTTGGTGAATGATTATATGAGCATACATCACATTAGTTGGAAGGATCAACCGGAGTTCATAAAGAATATCTCAGCACAGTTTGTGGAGAGCGCGCCCTACAAAAAGTATATGGCTTCGCAGACTCCATCGATCAAGGAGGATATCGAGTTGATGGAGAGTTTCTATGTCACTTTGCTTCAAGAGAGTGAGTTTGTTGAGCCGGTCATAGAGGAGATATCGTTGGATATGGTTGGAGATTTGAGCTTTGTGCTTCCACTTGTGATGCGTACCATAAGTTCTGTCCGAGCATCGCACACCGATGTCAAGATTGTGAAGAAGTATAAGAGTGATGATGATCTGTTGTTTGTGCGTAGACTCTTTGAGGGGGCGTTGATAAACTTCAATAAGTATCAAACATATATCGAGCGATTTACAAGTAATTGGGATGTGGAGCGTATCGTAATCATGGATAATTTGATCATGGTGGTGGCAATGGCGGAGTTGATCGGATTCCCCGATATCCCGACCAAGGTGACGATGGATGAGTATATCGAGATATCGAAGTTTTACTCCACCCCCGGTAGTAGTACATTCGTCAATGGTATTCTGGATAAGTTGACAGCATCGCTCCAAGAGGAGGGCTCGATTAAGAAGAGTGGTCGAGGTTTGATGTAAAAAATATGCGTAAGGATTTGATAAGCCCGAGAAATTTTGTAATTTTGAGGGCTTATCTTTTTATATAGGTTTATATGTTGAGTTTTTTGCTCTATTTTTTTATGGTGCTTTTGTGCACTCTATTTTTGATTTTGTCGGCTGTGGCATTGGTGGTCTGTTATCCGTTCGATCCCGCGAGACGTGTTGTACACTCATTGTCGAAGTTTATGGTGCACGTATTCTTCGGTATACCACCATATTGGCGGTGTCGTGTGGAGGGGGCCGAATATATCGAAAAGGGTAAAAGCTATGTGATGGTGATGAATCATAATGCAATGATGGATATCCCAATTCCATATCTGTTGCCACTTAACTTCCGCTGGGTATCCAAGGAGGAGGTGTTTCAGATACCATTCTTTGGGCAGTTTTTGGTGTTGCACGGCGATATTGTTATCCAACGCGGAAATGGCGCAGAGGCTATGGCGCGAGTGCTAAAAGAGGGTAAGCAGTGGATATCGAGAGGGGCATCGGTGGCGATCTTCCCCGAGGGGACGCGTTCGAGGAGTGGCGAGATAGGTAGATTCAAGGCTGGGGCATTTAATCTGGCTCGCGAGGCGGGAGTTGATATCTTGCCGATTGTGATCGATGGCACACGAGATATCATTCGCAAAGGGGGAGCTTTTAATTGGCATAGTAATATGACACTTAAGGTGTTGCCACCAATAAAGTATGAGGCGACGGATTACAGCGAAGGACGAGTGATAATGGATAAGTTAAATCAAGATATGAAGGATGCTTTGCAAACTATTCGTGAGGCGAAGCAGAAATAAGATATAGCAAAAATGGCAGAGTTAAATTTAACCACAAACAATAATTATGGTGACGACGCAATCGTTACGCTGACACCGAGGGAGCACATTCGTCTGCGCCCCGGTATGTACATCGGTAAGTTGGGGGATGGAACGCAGAGTGATGATGGTATTTATGTCTTGATCAAGGAGGTTGTGGATAACTCTGTCGATGAGTTTATTATGGGTGCGGGAAAGCGTATCGAGATCACGGTCAAAGAGGGTGTGGTTACGGTGCGTGATTATGGACGTGGTATTCCGCTCAAATCCCTTTCGGCCGCTGTTAGCGAGATGAATACCGGAGGAAAGTATGGTGGGTCGGCATTTAAAAAGACTGTGGGTCTAAATGGTGTCGGTGTAAAGGCTGTGAATATGCTTTCGTCGGAGTTTACGGCACGTTCAGTGCGTGATGGTGAATCGCGAACAGTGAGTTTTTCTCAGGGGTTGGAGCTCAGTGATAAGTGGGAGAGTGGAGTTACGGAGAAGAATGGTACGATGATTTCGTTTCGGGTCGATCGGGAGGTCTTTGGAGAGTATGGCTACAATATGGAGTATGTGGAGCAGATGGTGCGAAACTACACCTATTTGAATTTAGGCCTCACTTTTGTCTTGAATGGTCAGAATTATATCTCGAAGAATGGTCTTTTGGATCTGTTGAATGAGAATATGAACGAAGAGCCATTGTATGCACCAATCCACCTGTCGGGAGATGATATTGAGATTGCTATTACGCATGGTACGGGGTATGGAGAGAGCTATTTCTCGTTTGTAAATGGACAATATACCTCGCAGGGAGGAACGCACCAGAGTGCATATCGCGAGGCTATAGCTAAGACAATCAAGGATTTCTATAGAAAGGATTATGATCAATCAGATATTCGAACGTCGATCATTGCGGCAATCTCGGTGAAGGTGACAGATCCGGTCTTTGAGTCGCAGACCAAGATCAAATTGGGGTCGAAGGAGGTGGAGCCGGGTGTCTCTATGCGTAACTTTGTGATGGATTTTTTGAATCAGAAGTTAGATAATTTCTTGCATAAAAATCCAGATACAGCACAGATTCTCCAGAAGAAGATTGTGGAGAATGAGAAGGAGCGAAAGGCGATATCAGGAATTCAGAAAAAGGCGCGTGAGACAGCGAAAAAGGTCTCGTTGAATAATAAAAAATTGAGGGATTGCAAGATCCACTTCACCTCGAAGAGCGATAAGGCGGAGCAGTCAATGATCTTCATTACGGAGGGAGACTCTGCATCGGGATCGATAACATCGAGTAGAGATGTGCAGACTCAGGCGGTATTCTCGTTGAGGGGTAAGCCGCTCAACTGTTATGGATTGACGAAGAAGATCGTCTACGAAAATGAGGAGTTTAATCTGTTGCAGGCAGCGTTGAATATCGAGGAGGATATGGAGAATCTTCGTTATAACAAGGTGGTTATCGCGACGGATGCCGATGTCGATGGAATGCATATTCGATTGTTGCTCATGACATTCTTCTTGCAATTCTTCCCCGATGTTATAAGAAGTGGACACCTCTATATTTTGCAGACTCCGCTGTTCCGCGTGAGAAATAAGAAACAGACCTTCTATTGCTATACAGACGAGGAGCGTTTGACAGCGATCCAGAAGTGTGGATCAACAGCGGAGATAACACGTTTCAAAGGATTGGGAGAGATCTCGGCATCGGAGTTCAAGGCGTTCATCGGAGATGATATTCGACTCGACAAGGTGCGAATGACCAAAGATGATCCGATCCACGATATGTTGGAGTTCTATATGGGTAAGAATAGTTTTGAGAGGCAAGGTTTCATTATCAACAACTTGCGAGTTGAGGAGGATATTGTCGAAGCAGATAAGATTTAGAATATGAGCGAAGAGTTAGAGAATATGACAGAGGAGGTCTCATCGGCCCCTAAAGGAAAATATGATAAGCTCACCAGCGAGGAGGCGTCAATGCGCAAACTCACGGGTATGTATAAGAGTTGGTTTTTGGACTATGCCTCATATGTGATCTTGGAGCGCGCAGTGCCCCATTTGCATGATGGCTTGAAGCCCGTTCAACGTCGTATCTTGCACGCTATGAAGGTGGTGGATGATGGGCGTTACAATAAGGTGGCAAATATCGTCGGTCAAACTATGCAGTATCACCCTCATGGAGATGCCTCGATCAAGGATGCTATGGTGCAGATTGGTCAGAAGGATCTGTTGATCGATTGTCAGGGAAACTGGGGTAATATCTTGACGGGAGATTCGGCGGCGGCTGGTCGATATATCGAGGCTCGATTGTCGAAGTTTGCATTGGATGTGGTCTTTAATCGAAAGACTACCGAGTGGATGTTGTCATATGATGGTCGTAAGGATGAGCCAGTTACGTTGCCAATTAAGTTCCCATTGCTGTTGGCGCAAGGGTCGGATGGTATCGCCGTTGGACTCGCTTCGAAGATCCTGCCACATAACTTTTTGGAGCTTATTGATGCCTCTATTGCCCACTTGCGAGGTGAGAGTTTTGAACTCTATCCGGACTTTATGACGGGTGGTTTGATGGATGCAACGAACTATAATGATGGTCTTAGAGGTGGCGCTGTAAAGGTGCGAGCAAAGATCTCGAAGATCGATAAACGAACACTTTCGATCACCGAAATCCCATATGCAACAACTACGGAGTCGATCAAGCAATCGATCATCAAGGCGAACGATAAGGGTAAGATCAAGATCCGAAAGGTGGATGATAACACAGCCGAGAAGGTGGAGATTATCGTTCAGGTGGCAGCCGATGAGTCGAGTGATAGAACTATTGATGCACTCTACGCCTTCACCGATTGTGAGGTCTCGATCTCTCCAAATTCATGCGTGATATTGGACAATAAACCTCACTTCATGGGGGTAAGTCAGATACTTCGAAGCACAGCTGAGCATACGAAAGAGTTGCTAGGTTTGGAGCTTAGAATCAAACTAGGGGAGCTGAATGAGAGGTGGCACGCGGCATCGTTGGAGAGGATATTTATCGAGAACAAACTATACCAATTGATTGAGGGGTGTACAACCCGTGAGGAGGCGTATGATGCTGTAGATGGCGGACTTACACCATTCAAAAAGAAGCTACGCCGCGAGGTGACACGCGAAGATGTGGAGCGACTTACGGAGTTGAAATTCATAAGAATATCTCGTTATGACACTGACAAGGCGGATAACGAGATCAAGCAGATCGAGGATGATATTAAGCAGACGCAGTATCATCTTGACCACTTGACAGACTTTGCTGTGGCATATTATCAGCGAATAAGAGATAAGTATGGCAAGGGTCGCGAGCGAAGAAGTGAGTTGAGGGAGTTTGATCAGATCGAGGCTACGAAGGTAGCGGTGACAAATGCAAAACTCTATGTCGATCGAGCGGAGGGATTCTTCGGAATCGGAAAGTCGATGAAGGATTGCGAATGTGTATGTGATTGCTCAGATATCGATGATGTCATACTCATGACTCGCGATGGACGATATGTCATCACGAAGGTGAGCGAAAAGGCCTTCTTTGCGAAGAATATACACTATATTGGGGTTTTCAAGCGCAATGATGAGCGTACAATATACAACGTGATCTATCGCGATGGTAAGGATGGCGCAATCATGATGAAGAGGTGTGCCATAAAGGGTATCACACGTGACAAGGAGTATAATATCACGAAGGGTACACCGGGCAGTGATCTTTTGTATTTGTCGGTCAACGCTAATGGTGAGGCGGAGATTTTGAAGGTCTACTTCAAGCCGCGTCCACGACTCAAAAAGCTGATCGTAGATCTTGATCTTTCGGAGTTAGCGATTAAGGGTAGAGCGAGTCAGGGAAACCTCTTCTCAAGATATGGAATCCATAAGATCACAGTTAAGCAGCGAGGAGTCTCGACACTTGCTGGTCAGAATATATGGTATGATCAGGATGTTCGCCGACTCAATAATGATGAACATGGAACGCTGCTCGGAGAGTTTAAGGGAGATGATAGGATAGTTGTTTGGACAGCAAGGAATCAATATTATATTACGGGATTTGATATTATGCAACACTTCCCAGATGATACGGTCAAAGTAGAGAGATATGTTCCCAATAGGGTATATAGCGTAGCCTATTTTGACCGAGAGCAGGGATATTTCTACATGAAACGCTTTGAGGTGGAGCTCAGCGACAAGGTGCAGTACTTCTTGGATGAGGATGGTAAGGATGATTTGATCTGTACATCTTCACGAGCAGGTTCGAAGCTATTGGTGAGTTATAAGGGTGCGCATATCAATCGCCCAATCGATGAGGTGGATGTCGACGAATTTATCACAGTCAAGAGCCATCGTGCTAAGGGTAAGCGAATTACAACTTTCGAGGTGGCATCATTGAGTTTCTTGGAGAGTGAAGAGGAGGAGGAGTTGCAGCCGCAGGTTGAGGCGGTAGATATAGAGCAACCAGAGATGGATGATGAGGGGGTAGATACGGAACAATTAAATCTATTCTAAGCAATGTTGATCTTTTTGATAGGGTATATGGGGTGCGGAAAGAGCACGATTGGTCGGAAGTTATCTTCTCGATTGGGGTGTGATCTTGTTGATACTGACCATATTATAGAGGAGCGAGCAGGCACGACAATTGCCGATATTTTTGCTACGAAGGGAGAGGAGCATTTCCGTATGTTGGAGCGTGAGACTCTCGACGAGTTGATAGCTCAGAATCGCACATGTATAGTCTCTACAGGCGGAGGATTGCCTATGTGGGGTGATAATATGGAGGTTATGAATGGAGCAGGATGTACGGTCTATATCCGTCGCACGGCAGAGAATATCGCCTCTCGATTGAGTCCTAGGGGGCGCGAAAAGCGACCAAAACTTCGCGGATTGAACGACGAAGAGTTAGTCGCATTTATGTCGAAAAATATCGCAGAACGAGATGGCGTATATAGCAAGGCTACTTATGTTCTCGAGGCTGTGCCGATGTGCGATAGAGATATTCTTGATGCAATCATAAGTTATAGTGGCTTGGAGTCGAGATAATGAATAATAATCCGATTGGTATATATGACTCAGGTTTTGGGGGGTTGACACTATGGCGTGCGGTTCGAGATCGTTTGCCATCGGAGTCTTTGGTATATCTGGGAGATGGTAAGTATTGCCCTTATGGATCGCGTAATATGTCAGAGATTAAGGAGTTGGCTGATAGGGCCATTGCGAGGTTAATCTCTATGAACTGTAAATTAATAGTTGTAGCATGTAATACAGCGACAGCTGCGGCAATAGATTTCTTGAGGGCAAAATATTCAGATATTGATATTGTTGGAATGGAGCCAGCGGTTAAAACTGCGTGTCTAGCAACTCAGAGTGGGGTGGTTGGGGTTATTGCGACAGCGAGGAGTCTGGAGAGTGGCCTTTTTCATCGCACGGCGGCCAAATATTCAGATAATGTGAGAGTGATGACGGCATGTGGGCGTGGATTTGTTGAGATCGTAGAGAATAATATGGAGTCAACATCGGAGGCTGAGCAGATCGTGAGATCTGTGGTTGAGCCTATGGTGGCCGAGGGGGTTGACCAAGTTGTTTTAGGGTGTAGTCACTATCCATTTCTAATCCCAATATTAAGACGTATAGCCCCATCTGTGAATATTATCGATCCATCACCTGCAGTGGCGAAGAGAGTTGATACTTTGCTAGATAAGGGAGGGTTATATGCCGCTCCAACGAACGATGCGCAGTATGTTTTTACCACCTTTGCAGATGATAATTATCGCCAAAGGTTGATTGACAAATCAAAATCTATCTAGCGGGGAGTTAGAATCTGTTTAAATTAATCTCGATTATTTTGAGATAATTAGCGTAAAAAGCGCTATCTTTGGGGCAAATACACTTAAAAAAATGGCATCTACACGAAGTACAAATAAAACACCAAGAAATAGTGGTGCCGATCGCTCGAATCGCGACTCGCTACGTTGGTTTTTGGGTCTCACACTCTTTTTGTCGGGACTCTTTGTCTTGATATCTATACTCTTCTACTTTATCGATTGGAAAAGCGATTTTGATCTGGTGACGATGAGTGTTGAGGAGAATCCCAAGCTCGAATTTGAGCAGATAACCAATCCTTGTGGTCCGTTGGGTGCGTGGGTTGCGGAGCAACTTATTGGTCGATCATTTGGTGTGGTAGGAATTATTATCCCGATATTTTTCATTATTTTAGGTCTGAGGATTACTCGCCAGCAAAAAATAAATCTCCATCGTATCGCATTGACCTCGTTGTTGTTACTGCTGTTTGGATCAGCAACATTTGGTTTCGTTTTTGGAATTAGTTGGCCGGTATTTAATAGCGGACTTGGCGGAATGTTTGGTATCGAGGTTACCAACCTGATCTCGACATACATGGGAAATGTCGGTGTTGTGATAGTGCTGTTGGCAGGATGGATTGCGACGGGGTATTTCATTAACCACAACTTTATTAGTGTGGTGAATACGGCGAGTGGCGTGGCATTAGATAGGTCGGGGGAGATCGTAAATAAGGTTAAGGAGAATGTAAAGAACCGAGTTAAGGAGAAGCCCATTGAGGAGTTTGCGCATGACGAAGAGGAGTATGATGATGTTCCCTTAGAGCCTGTTATTGAGGATGATGAGCCACCTGTTGTCGAGAGTGAGATGTCAGACGAGGAGTATATTGTTGATGGTACGCAAACTCCAGATCTCGAGAGTGCGCTAGAGATTGTGATTCCTGAGCCGGAGCCAACGGCAGATGATGATGGTGGTATTGTTGTTGATGTCGTCGCCAATGAATTGAAAACTGTGAGTGAGGAGGATATGGATCAGACGTTGTATGATCCGATGAAGGATCTCTACAACTATCAGAAGCCTTTGCCATCACTTTTGGAGGATTATAAATCTGCGGTGGAGGTGACTAATGACGAGATCTATGAGAATAAATCGAAGATTGAGGATACATTAAAGCACTTTGGAATTCCGATCCAAGAGATTAAGGCTACGGTTGGTCCAACCATCACGCTCTATGAAATTATTCAAGCGCAGGGTGTGAAAATTTCGAAGATACAAGGGTTGGAGAATGATATCGCGCAGAGTCTCAAGGCGTTGGGAATCAGAATCATAGCTCCTATTCCGGGGCGAGGTACAATTGGTATTGAGGTGCCAAATCGTAATAAACAGGTGGTCTCGATGTATTCGTCGGTCAGATCGGTGAAGTTCCAAGAGATGAAGGCTCAGTTGCCTATTGTCATAGGGCGAACGATCCAAAATGAGAGCTATGTTTTTGATTTGGCGAAGATGCCTCACTTGCTTGTGGCTGGAGCTACGGGACAGGGTAAGTCGGTGGGACTCAATGCTATAATCACATCTTTGCTGTATCGCAAACACCCATCGGAGTTGAAGTTTGTGATGATCGATCCGAAGATGGTGGAGTTCTCACCATACAAAAATTTGGAGCACCATTTCATGGCGAAGATGGAGTCGGAGGAGGATGTTATTATTACAGATCCGAAGAAGGCGGTATATACGCTCAACTCGCTTTGTGACGAGATGGAGAAGCGATTGAAGTTGCTTTCGCAGGCCGCAGTTCGTAATATTATTGAGTATAATGATAAGTTCACGCATAGAAAGTTGAATCCGGATAAGGGGCACTTCTATATGCCATATATCGTGGTTATCGTCGATGAGTTTGCCGATTTGATAATGATGTCGCGTGAGGTAGAGACCCCTGTTATGCGTCTTGCCCAGAAGGCACGTGCTGTGGGAATTCATCTTATCATTGCAACTCAACGTCCTGATGTTAAGGTTATTACGGGAGGTATCAAGGCGAACTTCCCGGCACGTATAGCGTTCCGAGTAATGCAGATGATTGACTCTCGAACAATTATAGATCAGCCGGGAGCAAATCAGTTGATTGGTCGCGGAGATATGCTATTCTCGAAGGATGGAGAGTTGACACGTATCCAGTGCGCCCTTGTCGAGACGGATGAGGTAACTCGCATCGTGGAGCATATTGGAGCGCAGCAGGGTTATTCGCAGGCGTATCAGCTTCCGGACTTTACACCAGATGGTGGTGGTGATGCTGCTGATAGCGGTGATAGTGGCCCAGCGATGAAGTACGATGCCCTTTTTGCTGAGATTGCACGTGCGGCAGTGTTGGGGGGAAGTATCTCCACCTCAGCTATTCAGCGAAATTTCGAGGTTGGATTTAATAGAGCTGGGCGTATCATGACGCAGCTCGAAAGAGCTGGTATCGTAGGTCGTGCCGAGGGGGCAAAGCCGCGTGAGATACTATTCTATGATATGACCTCTTTGGAGGCTAAATTGCAGAGTTTGGGGCTCTTTTAATGAGTTGAGATTATGAAATACATATATCTGATAATCGCGCTTTTTATCGCAGTTGTACCAGCTATGGCGGACAAAAAAGGTGGGCAAATTCTCGATGAGATGAGCTCGGCAATAGATGCCATTGGCAGCTATGAGGTGAGTTTTGAGGTTGTGAGTGGAGGTAGGGTAGTCGCCTCGGGAGAGTATATTGTGGATCGTGATCTATACAAACTCTCTATTGCAGATCAGGAGATATATGGTGATAGCAAATCTCGTTTTACCATAGATAATAGGCTTCGTGAGATCATAATGGAGTCGATAGATAGCTCCATCCCAATGGTTGTTGCCAATCCGGCAAGAGCTTTCAAGGGGTTGTCAAAAAGTTTTGATTCAAAGATTGTAGAGCAGAGTGATAATATCACCATTGCGCTCACTCCTCGTAAGGAGAGTGATATTATTGATAGCGCTTTGTTGGAGATTGATACCACAACAAAATTGCCAATATTGGTGAGGTATGAAGCAGATGGAGAGCAGATCACAGTAAGGATATTGGATCTTCATAAGTCGTCCATATCGCTTGTGTCGCTCGAAGAGTTGGTCTTACCCGATGGGTATGATATTATAGATGTTCGATAAATGAGTTGGGGAGTAGTGCATTATTTGCATCACTCCCCAAATTCTCTACATAAGTCCCATTCTCTTGCGAGCATATGGCATCACCCACGCTGGTGCTTGCCCCTTTGAAAGCTGCTCTCGCATGAACTCCATATATGGCTCTACGTGTTTGAAATAGTTCTTTAGCCCTGCGCAAAGTGTGCTCTTTCGATATCCATCCTCGCCCGTATCGAAGCGGTGCTTTGGACACTCTCCACGACATACTGTGTAGTAGCGACACTTCAAACACTCAGCTGCTAGACTATTACGTTTTGCAAGTCCGAAGTCGATACGTTTGCGAGTATCGTAGATATCGATCAAGTGTGTCTCGGCAATATTTCCCAATTTATACTCCGGATAGACAAAGTGATCACATGAGTAGACATCGCCATTATGCTCCACAACAAGAGCATCACCACACGTCTCACCCATTGAGCAGACTCCCGGCATAACGCCACACGTATTGGCCAACGTCGCATCGAACATCTGAACATAATATGTACCCACATCGTTGATTACCCATTGATCAAAGATATCGATCAAGAATCGACCATACCCTTTGGCTGAAACCGACCACTCAGCAATGCGAGCCCCCTCAGTCTCTGGCGATACGATAAGCGGACGGTGATATCCCTCCTTGTCGACAACGTGCTCCACAGCGGGTAGGAACTGCATATATTTACTTCCTATAGACTTGAAGAATTGATAGATCTCAGCACCGCGACCTTCGCAAAGGTGATTTACAACACTCAATGTGTTGAACTCAACCCCCATTCTCTTCATCAAGTTGATGCCATCCATCACTCGATCGAACGTTGGTTCTTGCTTCTTCGTTAGTCTGAATGTATCGTGAATATCCTTCGGGCCATCCATCGAGACTCCGATCAAGAACTCATTCTCCGCGAAGAGCTTGCACCACTCCTCATTGAGTAGCAGTCCATTTGTTTGGAGGGTATTGCTGATTTTTTTTCCATCGGCATATTTCTTCTGAAACTCGATCGCCTTACGATAAAAATCGATGCTTAGCAATAATGGCTCTCCACCATGCCAACAGAATAACACCTCCGGAACATCATTCGCTTCGATGTATTGTCTGACGTATGTCTCCAAAAGCTCATCGCTCATAACTGCTTGTTTGCCACCATATTGCAACGCTTTATCAAGGTAGTAACAGTAGTGGCAATCTAGGTTACACGTTGATCCAGCAGGTTTGATCATCGTTGAAAATGCCACAGGTCCAGATCTTTTTACAGCATCTTGGAATGTGTATATCGGTTTCTGTTTCATAGGTTGTATGTTTTGCAGAATAGGCGAGAGAATGTTCCCCCGCCTATATCCTAATTATTTTTGGCTATTATTCGATCTCTAGAAGGAAGTCATCAGTCGCAACATTATATCCAGTCTGAACAAAAATGTTCTTAATAACACCAGCCTTATCTGTAGTGATCGCATTCTCCATCTTCATCGCCTCAAGTACAATAACCTCTTGGTTAGCAGCTACGCTATCTCCAACAGCTACTTTGATATCGATGATACGACCCGGAAGTGGAGCAGTAACAGCAAATCCAGTAATCGTGATCTTTGGTTTTGCAGCCTCCTCTTTGGCCTTTTGCTCCGCTGCTTTGATCGCTGCAGCCTTAGCCTCTTCAGCAAGTGTCGCTTGGTATGCCTCACTCTTAACCTTTGTGAGGTAGTTCTTAGCAACCATTGGGAACAACTCTAGCAACAAGATTTCCTTCTCAGTCTCAGCAAGTTGAACACCACCTGCCGACTCAAGAGCTGGGTTTGGTTGCATCTTATATTTCGAAACATCATATGGGATCTCCTCTTTGAATCCACAAATCTTAAGACGGAACTCAGGATCGATCGGAGCTGGAGTCTTACCATAGTCACCCTTTACGAGGGCTATGAATTGTGAACTCTTATTTGTGTACATAGCACGTCCCGACTTCTCGTCGATAGCGCAGTTTACCGCCTGAGCACCAACGATCTGAGATGTTGGAGTCACCAATGGTGGAAGACCTGCCTGAGAGCGAACCTCTGGTATAAGCTCCATTGCGCGAGGTAGGATATCCTCTGCACCCAACTGCTTAAGCTGAGCAACCATGTTTGAGTACATACCTCCCGGGATCTCAGCCTTCTTTACCAACTCATTTGCCGCTGGCATATGGAAGTATGCGTTGATCTTAGAGCAAGAGTCAAGCAAAGTCTGCTCATCCTCCTCTTGTGCCGCCTTGATCGCTGCATCGAATAGAGCGTCGATCTCTGCCGGTAGCTTGTCAACAAGTGGGTTGAACGCTCTAGGAAGTGGCTTCTCTGCACCAAATACCGAGATCTCCAACTCCTTGCGGATCTCGAGTAGCTGTTCATTGATCTTAGCTACAGCCTCCATATTTACATCCATCTTGATGCCCATCTTCTGGCATACAATATAGATAAACTCGATAGCTGGAGCACCCGTACCACCAGAGAACCACCAACAGTTAGTATCCAAGATATCTACACCTGCAACGATAGCTGAGATCGCAGCTGCAACACCATAACCCGGTGTACAGTGAGTGTGGAAGTCGATTGGTACTTTAATATACTTCTTGAATGTTCTGATAAGCTCACGAACACGCACAGGTGGGATAAGTCCCGACATATCTTTGATCGAGATCATATCAGCGCCACTCGCCTCCATCTGGATCGCCTTGCTTAGGAAGTACTCATTTGTAAAGATCGGCTTCTGCTTGCGCTGTCCCATCAACTTCTTTAGTATGTTGACTGACGGATATTTAGGGTCTACGGTGTAGCATACTGCACAATCTGCAATACCACCATGTTTTTTCACACTTTTGATCGTCTCTTTGATGTTATCAACATCGTTGAGCGCATCGAAGATACGCATGATTCCTAGACCGCTCTCGATCGAGTTACGACAAAATCCGTCGATGATCTCGGTCGTGTATGGTGCGTATCCGAATAGGTTACGACCGCGCGAAAGAGCGGTAAGTTTAGATGCATCACCAATCTCGGCGTGTATCTTCTCTAGACGCGTCCAAGGGTTCTCGCCCAAGTAGCGCATCACAGAGTCAGGTACAGCACCTCCCCACACCTCCATAGCGTAGAAGGCGGCATCTTTGTAATAAGGCAGACATCTATCAATCTGCTCTTGTGTCATTCGTGTTGCGAACGAAGATTGTTGTCCGTCGCGAAGAGATAAATCTCTAATTTTGAGTGTACGACTCATTTCGTGAAAAATTTGAAAAAAATTACTGTTCTATATGTATCTCTAACTCTTGCTTTATGGCAAAAATGTGCTTTATAAGCTCTGAGTACCGTGTTTCTTTATAACGTTCGGGTCGTCAGTTGTTTACGTTACTGTTTTTTTTGTAACAGTAGGCCGCAAAGTTATGAAATATTTCTATATTCCAAACGATTTGTGCTTAATTTTTTGTATATTTGTCGCATATTTTTTTTATATCATTTAAAATAATAGGTATTACTTATGACTCCATTGGCTGTAGCTATAACCTTAGGGCTCTATATCCTGATACTTTTGTCGGCTGCATACTACTCAAGTCGTAAGGCTCGCAATGCCGATTACTTCATCGCAGGGCGCTCTTTGCAGTGGCAAATGGCAGCTATGGCAATGGTCGCAGCGGCCATGTCGGGCATCACTTTTGTCTCGGTTCCGGGGTCAGTCGCAGCTGATTCGTTTTCGTATATGCAGATGACTTTAGGCTTCACTGTTGGGCAGTTTGTCATCGCCTTTGTCCTTATACCTATATTTTATAAGCATAAGGTGGTATCGCTCTACGAATATCTCGAAGGTCGCTTCGGCTCGGTATCACATAAGAGCGGTGCATGGTTCTTCTTCGTCTCGAAGGTTACAATTGCAGCACTCAGGCTATATATAATGTGTGTGGCGCTTCAAATATTGCTCTATGACCACTATAATATCCCTTTTTTCGTAAATGCGTTGGTGAGTGTCGGGGTTATATGGCTCGCAACACGACGTGGAGGTGTGAAGTCGTTGATTTGGACCGATACTCTTAAAACGTTGTGTTTGGTGGGTAGTCTTATTCTATCCATACTCTATATCACACAGGGTTTGGATTGGAGCTTTCTGCAGATGGTTGATCAGGTATCTCAAAATCCCCACTCCCAAATCTTCTTCTTTGACGACCCTTCATCCCCAAAATATTTCTGGAAGATGTTTCTCGCCGGAGTCTTTACTCTGATCGCTATGACGGGACTCGACCAAGATATGATGCAGTGTAATTTGAGCTGTGTGGATTATCGCCATGCTCAGAAGAATATTGTTGTGACGGCTCTCTGCCAAATGGTGGTGATCATGTTGTTCCTTGTTTTAGGAGTGTTGTTGTATGAGTATGCAGCGGCATACTCTCTCGATATCCCCGAAAAGAGTGATCAACTATTTTCGTTTATCGCTGTGGAGTCGGGGCTGCCGATGATCGTTGGGGTGCTATTTATATTGGGGCTTACCGCCTCTACATTTGCCTCGTCAGCATCGTCACTAACGGCATTAACAACCTCATGTACGGTCGATCTGTTGGGAGGAGCAAAGAGCAGAACTGAGGTGGAGTTGACAGGTGTGCGACACACAGTGCATCTTGCTTTGGCGGTGATTATCACTCTGCTGGTATTGGTAGTGGGGGAGTTTAGTGATCAGAGTGTGATCAACGTACTGTTCAAATTTGTTGGTTACACCTATGGCCCGATACTCGGAATGTTTACATTTGGAATGGTTACCAAGTGGCGTGTTCATGATCGTTGGGTGTGGCTTGTTGCTGTGATATCGCTTATTATTAGCGTCGTTGGCGAGCAGGTTGTTTTGCAACAATTTGGCTATAGGATTGGGTTTGAGTTGCTTATTTATAATGCAATGATTACCTTTGTAGGGATGATGTTGCTTATAAAACGAGGAGAATAATGAAAATCACAGATGTAATATTGCGGAATAAACGCCCGTTGTTAATGCTTTTGTGCATGACGTGTGGCATACTATTTTATAGGCCGATAGCAGTCGTTGACGCATCAACGAGCCATAAAATAGTACCAACGTTGATCTTTCTTATGCTTTTCGTCTCGTTCTGTTCGGTGCGTGTAAGGGATCTGAGAATCACATGGATGCAGATCTTAATGGCTCTTTTTCAGCTTGTTGTCGCACCCCTGAGTTACTACATTTTCTTACCATTTGGGGAGTTGATAGCCCAAGGAGCGATGATCTGTTTTCTGGCTCCAATAGCTATGGCTGCTGTGGCGGTCGGATCGCTATTGGGGGGTAATGCAACTACAATTACAACCTATACGCTTGTGTGTAATTTGGTTATTGCCTTTGCCGCGCCATATTATCTGGATGTTTTTGGAAATGGAGAGTGTACATTTTTGCAGATTATGGGGCGTGTAGCACCACTACTTGTCGCTCCGATGGCGGCGGCTCAATTGTTGAAATTTGTGTGGCATAGAGCAGCTGATTGGATCGGTGCACATAGCATTATGTCCTTCTATATGTGGTTGTTAACGATGTTTATGACTCTGGGTAGAACGACTGCATTTGTGATGGATGTTCGCGATGAAGTATCATTATCCATTGGCGTGGGACTCGTCTGCATCGCACTTTTTGCTTGTCTCATTCAGTTTTTCTTAGGCCGAAAATTGGGCAATCACTTCGGAGAGAGTGTCGCAGGCACGCAATCTTTGGGTCAGAAGAATACCGCGCTTGCTGTGTGGTTGGCGCAGAGCTTCCTATCTCCAGTCAGCTCTATCGCCCCAACAGCCTACATCATATGGCAAAATCTAGTCAATTCATACCAAATCTTCCGTCACGACAGCAAAAGGTAGTTATAATTCGCGCCCTAAAAGCTCTCTAAAATCGGTGACGATCTCATCGGCATCGCTCCTCTGGCGAATCTCCTCCGCAGATATTGTTGTCGAGAGGGCAATCACCTTTGCCACTCCGGCATTGCGAGCTGACTCAATTCCAACGATTGCATCCTCAAAGACAAGAGACTCAGATGGGTCGAGCCCAAGTAGCTTGGCAGCAGTGAGATAGATCTCCGGATCTGGCTTGCAGTGTGACACTAAATCGCTATAGACAAGTGCGTCGAAGTACTCTCCAATACCACACTCTTTGAGAACGAATTCAACATTCTCCTTGCATCCCGAAGAGCCAACAGCACACTTTATTCCTTTGGCCTTTAGCTCTTTAAGTAGCTCTATAAGTCCAGCAACGGGGGTAATGCTATCTGCATACATCTCGCGATATAGCGCCTCCTTCTCTGCCGATAGTGCCGGTACTCCACGCTCTGCCACGACATCGGCTGGGAGGACGATATGCATAATTTGATCGTTGCCCATCCCGGAACACTTATATATCTTCTCGCTGATATTATCTATATTGAAATTCTCGCAAAATTTCTCGAATGCTTTGATGTGGATCTCCATGTTGTCGACCAACACACCATCCATGTCGAAGAGTACTCCCTTAATCATAATCTTATTTTTTGTTTGAGGCAAAGATAGTGAATCTAATTTTAAATGTCGAAAAAAAATATTATATTTGTATTACTATGAAGATTACAATTTTGGGGCCCGCGCACCCTTATAGAGGCGGTTTGGCAGCTATCATGCAGAGTATTGCTCGCGAATATTCGAGACGTGGCGATGAGGTGAAGATCAGAACATTTACCCTTCAATACCCCGAATTTTTATTTCCGGGCAAGAGTCAAACGGTCGATGGTGAAGCGCCAAAGGATCTGGATATCGTTAGGTGTGTCAATACTGTGAATCCATTTAATTGGGTCGCAACGGGCATGAAGATTCGTAATGAAAAGCCTGATATACTTCTACTTAAGTATTGGACTCCATTTATGGCGCCATGTTTTGGAACGATCGCAAAGATCGCGACAAGCAATGGGCATACAAAGGTAATATGCCAGATAGATAACGTAGAGCCGCACGAACACCACATAATAGACAAGCCTTTCAATAGCTATTTTTTGAGCAGTGTCCAAGGTTTTATCTATATGTCGGATCAGGTGCACAATGAACTTAAGGCGTATACCAATGTGCCAGCGTTATTCTCTCCGCACCCGATGTTCGAAAATTTTGGAGATCGAGTCACTAAAGAGTCAGCTTGTGCGGCTCTTAATCTGGATCCTTCGCAACGATATGCTCTATTCTTCGGCCTAATTCGCGATTATAAGGGGCTCGATTTGCTCTTTGATGCATGGGCGCAACTCAAATCACGAGGCGAGACAGAGGGACGAAAATTGATCGTTGCCGGAGAGTTCTACACCTCTAAAGAGAAGTATTATGATCAGATCAAGCGGCTAGGAATTGAGGATGAGGTGATCATGCACGACCACTTCATACACGACTCCGATGTTGCTAACTACTTCTCACTCACTGATTTTGTGGTTCTACCATACCATACAGCATCGCAGAGTGGCGTGACTCAGATAGCGTATAACTTCTCGACTCCATTGGTGGTGACTCGTGTGGGAGGTCTTCCAGAAATTGTCCCTGATGGTAAGGTGGGATACTTGTGTGATCCCTCTGCAGAGAGTGTGGCTGAGGCTATCTCGAAGATCTGGAAGCCCGGTGTTTTGGAGTTGTTTGGCGAAAATATGGTTGAGGAGCGAAAACGATTCTCTTGGGCTGCAATGTGCGACAAAATAGTTGCGCTCTACCACCTTCTACTCTCTTGACGAGTATCTTTGGAGTAGCTGATAGGCGTTGTCAATACCCAACTCTCCGGCCTTCGAGAGGTCGATGCAACCCTTGCGTGTATCCTTCATCATGATTTGGACTATACCACGATTGTAGTATGCTTGAGCAAATCCTGAGTAGAGCTCAATTGCCTTGTTATAAGCATCATACGCCTCTGGTAACCTGCCCGAAATAACCAACAATCCTCCCAGATTGTAGTAGTTGTAGGCTAGGGTAGGGTGGAGTTTAATAGCTATCTCGATATCTGCAATCGCCTCATCATAGTCGTAACTACGTTTGGTAGCGTTGTTGAGCCTATTTGCAGGATCTGCATCTATCGAAATACGTTGGAATGAACTCTCGATTGAGCTGATAAATTCGATCATCTCAGCTCGTGCCGCAGCCCTATTAATATATAGGAATGGATTGTTAGGATTACTTTTTATTGCGTTACTAATGCTCTCTAATGAGCTGGTGTATTGCTTTATAAGGTTCTGTGTGATACCCAATTTAAATAGATTTGACCACTCTGTCTCGCCCAAATCGGATGTCGTGCGATCGATGTATCGATCCTCCAATGATGATAGCTCCTCGCTCTCGATATTTGTTGATCGGTGGTCGATAGCTATATATTCATTATCCATATCGTTCAAGAATCTCATCAACTCTGCATCGTAATATTGATGGTGATTTGGCTTATCCTCATCTGGCTTGATGAATGTGAATTTGTATAACGAGATGAGTTTTAGCTCCTCCTGTTGTCTGCCGATACCTGCTCCGCTGACACTCTCAAAACTTGACCCCGATAGGTTCGTGTCAAACGAAAGTAGCTTGTCAAATCTATATGTCGAGTCCGCATAGATCGAATATGTGCTATCTTGCAACTTCGATTTATGCTCTGATATCTTCTTGTCAGCCATCGCTTTATCCGCCATCGCCCCCTTTGAATTACGAAGTAAGAATCGGATATTTGAGCGATATAGATATGCGTTAGCGAAGTCGGGATAGAGTTCAATGGCACGGGTGTAGTCCCCCTCAGCACGCTCTATCTCGCCTAGTCGTGATAGCAGATTTGCACGGTAGAAATAGACCAAAACATTATTTGGTGAGAGATATGCCACCTGATCATAATCATCAAGCGCTTTATTATAATCTCCGATCTGGCTCAATATGATCGCGCGGTTGAAGTATGTGAGTGAGTTCGTTGGGTCGAGTTCGATGATTTTATCCAGATCAAGCAGAGCCTCATTGGGCCTATGTTGGTTGTTATAGACGAGAGCGCGGTTGAAGTAAGAGTGGAGATGTGTCGAGTCATTTTGTATTGCTCGATTGAAATCTTGCTCTGCCTTGCTATACTTCTCTTGTGATAGTAGAAGGTTGCCACGTCTATTATAACCCTCTGGGCTATTGCGATTTGTGCGAATTGCCATGTCGAAATTCTCGTATGCTCGTGTGGTATCCTTAAGCTGTAGATAGCAGATACCACGATTCACATAGGCATCCGAAACACGCCTCTCCTGACGAATATAGAGATCAAAATCCTCGATAGCCTCCTCGAATTGTTGATTTAAAAGTCGTGTCACTCCTCGACTATAGTACGGATCTGGTAGATCGGGGCGCAGGTCAATCGCTTTTGCGAAATCTTTTAATGCATCGTCGTAATTTCCTAGGCGTGAGCGAGTTATGGCGCGATATGTATATGCTATGGTGTAGACCGGATTGTGTTCCAATGCCAGCGAAAGATCGCTATCAGCACCAATCAAATCAGACATATTATATTTAGCAATACCTCGTAAAAAATAGCCCTCATACGCCTTGTTATCTGATCTAATGAGCGAGTTTAGAACTGTGATAGCTTCACGATACTCGCTCTCAATGAGGTGCTTACGACCCATCCACAAAAAATAATCCTTGTTGTATTGAGCGCTGACATCTCCGATGCTTAGAATAAGCATCATTGCCGTAAGCAGCCACAAGGCGATATTTTTTTGTATCTGCACCATACCAATTTTAAACGTCTATCGATGAGTTTATATTGTTACTCCTCGTAGCCAAATCGTCGAAGTTGTCGATCGTTGTTTCGCCAATCGTCATTAACTTTTACGTGCATTTGAAGGAAAACTTTTTTGTCGAGGAACTTCTCCATATCGATACGAGCCTGAGTACCAACACGTTTCAACTTCTCCCCTTTGTGCCCGATGATGATTCCCTTCTGTGAATCGCGCGCAACGTAGATTGTGGCCGAAATCTTGTCGATTGTCTCCTCTTCAGAATAGCTGTCAATCGAGACTTCGCAGCAGTATGGAATCTCCTTGTCGTAGTTTGTCAAGATCTTTTCGCGGATAATCTCTGTTGCGAAGAATCGTAACGTCTTGTCAGTGAGTGTATCCTTTGGGTAGAATGGCTCTCCCTCGGGTAGATATCCCAAAATCAGGTCAAACAACCCTCCAATATTAAAACTCTCCTTTGCAGAGGTCGGTACAATCTTCGCCTTAGGAAGCCTCTCTTGCCACTTCTCTACAAGCTCCTCCAACGCCTCCGGAGTTGTGAGATCAATCTTATTGATGACCAGAATTGTAGGTGTGTCGCTGCGTCCTATTCTATCTAGTATCTCTTGCGAACGATCGCTTTGCTCCACAGTATCAGTGACATACAGCAATACATCGGCATCCGAGACAGCACCCGTCACGAAGCGCATCATCGACTCTTGCAGCTTGTAGTTAGGCTTCAAGATACCCGGTGTGTCGGAGTAGACGATTTGGAAATTGTCGCCATTGACAATTCCCATAATTCTATGACGCGTAGTTTGCGCCTTAGATGTTATGATCGACAAACGCTCTCCAACGAGTGCGTTCATCAACGTTGATTTTCCGACATTTGGATTGCCGATGATATTTACAAATCCTGATAGGTGTTTCTCTTCCATTTATTATGTTTAAAATTTATCGTCTAAAGCCCGGCATCTTAGGCATTCCCGGCATATTTGGCATCTTCATCTTGCCACTTCCTGCCACCATCTTCATCATCTTGCTCGTCTGCTCAAACTGTTTGATGAGCTTATTCACATCAGCAAGTGTCGTTCCACTTCCCTTTGCGATTCTCTCGCGACGCTTAGCATTCAAAATTGATGGCTTAGATCTCTCGGCTGGAGTCATCGATCCGATGATCGCCTCGGTTTGCTTGAAGGCATCATCTGGAATATCAACATCCTTCATCATCTTACCCATTCCCGGGATCATGCCGGCCAAATCTTTGAGGTTACCCATCTTCTTGATCTGTTGGATCTGAGAGATGAAGTCGTTGAAATCAAACTCGTTGGTGTAGATTTTCTTCTTAAGTTTGCGAGCTTCAGCCTCATCGAACTGCTCTTGAGCGCGCTCAACAAGCGATACAACGTCTCCCATACCCAAGATACGATCCGCCATACGCTCCGGATGGAAGGTCTGCAACGCCTCCATCTTCTCGCCACTCGATATAAACTTAAGAGGCTTGTTTACCACCGAACGGATCGAGATTGCAGCACCACCTCGAGTATCACCATCTAATTTGGTAAGTACCACGCCATCGAAGTCCAAACGATTGTTGAACTCCTTTGCTGTATTCACAGCATCTTGTCCCGTCATCGAGTCAACCACAAATAGTGTCTCAGATGGGTTGATCGCCGCCTTGATCGCAGTGATCTCCTTCATCATCTCCTCGTCAACTGCCAAACGACCTGCTGTATCGACAATTACGGTGTTGTAGCCACTCTGACGTGCATGAGAAATAGCATTCTGAGCAATATCGACAGGGTTTTTATTCTCCATCTCGGTGTAGACCTCCACACCAATCTGCGAGCCTAGCACCTTGAGCTGCTCGATCGCTGCTGGGCGATAGACGTCACACGCCACGAGCAACATCTTGCGTTTGCCCTTCTCCTTGAGTTGCAATGCCAACTTCCCCGAGAATGTAGTCTTTCCAGATCCCTGAAGTCCAGCGATAAGGATCACAGCAGGTGTGCCATCGAGTTTGATATCGGTAGCTGTTCCACCCATCAACTCAGCCAACTCGTCACGGACGATCTTGGTGAGCATCTGACCCGGCTTCACCGAATTCAACACATCGCTACCCAGTGCCTTTTTCTTCACTTCGTCCGTGAAGTTTTTAGCTACTTTGTAGTTGACATCGGCATCGATAAGTGCGCGACGAATCTCCTTGAGCGTCTCCGCAACATTAATCTCGCTAATTTTACCCTCTCCCTTGAGGATCTTAAAGGAGCGCTCTAATTTTTCTGTTAAATTTTCAAACATAACCTTACTTTGTGATCTTGCTCATGAACTTCTCTCGGTCAACGATAAAACGAGTGTGAACACCCTCGCCAATCAAACTCTCACCATCACGCGCACCTACGTTAAGTGTGATCTTGCGACCCTCCACCTCAGCAACGACTGCTGTGGCGATAATCTCTGCACCCAACCCCGAAGCCTTGATGTGTGTTGCATTCATCTCTGTTCCAACCGTTGTAGATCCCTCTGGAAGAGCCTCTGCAACAGCCTTCATCGCTGCATTCTCCATAAGTGCTATCATCGCAGGAGTTGCAAAAACTGCCATATCTCCTGAGCCCAATGTGGCTGCTGTATTTGCCTCTGTAACAACTGTTGTGCTCTGTGCCGAAAGACCTTTTGTTAATTCCATAATATATTTTAATTTTTTTCTGTTATATTTGTAATGCCACAAAGGTAATAATTTTTTGTTGGATATGAAACAGATGCGGCAACTCATTCTCATGATACTCTCTTCGGTGATGCTTTTTTCGTCACTGGATGGATTTTCACGTCCTAAAATTGAGGAGGATGTAGTGGGAAATGTGACCTTTAAACCCATTGTGGTCTATGCCAGAGGGATCGACCAGAGGAGGTATTGGCGATTGGTGAAGGCTGTAAAAAAAGTATATCCCTTGGCTAAGGTTGCGCAGGAGAAGTTGCGTGATATGGAGGAGCACCTCGGAACTATATCATCCAAATCTGAGCAAAAGTCATATGTTCGCTCCGTTTACAAAGAGATAAAGGAGGAGTACACACCCGTGCTGCTCAAAATGACAATGACCGATGGGCGAGTCTTAATCCGTCTCATAGATCGAGAGACTGACTACACGGCATATGAGGTTCTCGATGAATTTAAGGGTGGCTTGACAGCTAGATTCTGGCAGGGTGTGGGGCGATTGTTTGGCCATAATCTCAAAGATGAGTATGGTTCGAATGCCGAAGATCGGATGATTGAGATGATTATTCGTTACTATGAGGCTGGCTTGATTTAAAAAAGTAATAAATCTTAGGCGTATAATTTGTTTTTAGGGCAAAAGGTTGTATCTTTGTGGTTGCTCCGTGTGCGTTAACGGAGGTTATAAATGATTATATATGTCGAAGGGAGAGGGAAAAATATCAAGAATTAAGGATATAGCAGCACTATCAGGGGTCTCGATTGGGACTGTTGACCGTGTGTTGCATAATCGTGGTGATGTCTCGGAAAGAAGCCGTATCAAGGTGGAGAGGGCGATGGCGGAGCTGAATTATAAGCCAAATTTGTACGCTTCGGCATTGGCTCAAAATAGGGTAGAGCACCGTATTGCAGCCCTTATGCCACACCATGAAGAGGGGAGTTATTGGTCTGAGATAGAGGCTGGTATAAGGGGTGCAGTAGCAGATTTAGCGAATATGAATCTAATTTTGGAGCTCTACTACTTTGATCAATATGACCCGAGTAGCTTCGTTGCGATGGCAACTAAAGTTGTGGATAGTTCGCCAAAGGCTTTGTTATTCACACCGGTATTCATGGAGGAGTCATTGGCTTTTGCCTCGACGTTGGGTGCGTTGAAGATCCCGTTCTCGCTCGTTGACTCATGTATTGATGTCGATAATATGGTGTCGTTCTTTGGGCAGGATGCTTTTTTGTCGGGGCGATTGGCCTTTAAACTTCTGATGCTTCATGTGGCGCCAGATAGCGATGTTATTCTGTTTCATTCGTATAGAGGTGGAAATAGATGGTCGACACAATCTTCGTCGCGAAGGGCTGGGTTTGATGACGCTTTGGAACTATGCGGAGGTGCGGATGTAAATATTGAGACGGTAGAGCTGCCAATGTCGAACGAAGAGGAGGCGCAGTTGAAGGTTGTGGAGGTGTTGCGGAGGAAACCAAACGTTAAGGCGATCGTGATATTTAACTCTCGAAGTTATCTGATCGCGGAGGTTTTGAAGCGACTAGGCAGGCTTGATATCGCTATCATCGGATTCGATGCGTTGGAGCGCAATGTGGTGGCTTTGAAGGAGGGTTATATCGCAGCACTTATAGGTCAACATCCTAAATTACAAGGGTATAGATCGTTCAAAAGTCTTTGTGACTCTGTGATTTTTAAGCAGCGAGTTGAGCAGCGAAACATGATGCCGCTAGATATTTTGGTGGCGGAGAATATAGATGATTATAGATCTTTTACATTTAAGTAGATGGAGAGTATATCCTTTTTAAAGATCAATGCAGCGGATAATGTCGCTGTTGCGATTCAGAGTTTGAGCCGAGGCCAGCAAATTGAGATTGATGGAGTTCAGTTGACCTTGCGTGATGATATCCCGGCAGGTCATAAATTCGCATTAACGACTATTGCGGAGCGAGGTAAAATTATTAAGTATGGCTATCAGATCGGTATGGCACGTGCCGATATTTTGGCTGGTGAATTGGTCAACGAGAAGCGTATTAAGACAGCGTTGGATGGTCTCTCGGAGTATCAATACACCCCCAACTTCACACCTATCACAAAGTCGGATAGCGGTAGAACTTTCGAGGGCTATCGTCGTGCGAGTGGCGAGGTTGGAGTTCGAAACGAGATAGTTGTTCTGCCAACTGTTGGCTGTGTAAATGGGGTGGCTAACACCTTGGCTGAGCGGATGCGACGCGAGACGAATGAGGTGGGGGTTGATGCGATAGTTTCATATCCTCATAATTATGGTTGTTCGCAGTTGGGTGCTGACCACGAAAATACACGCAAGGTGTTGCGAGATATTGTGCTCCATCCAAATGTTGGAGGAGTCTTGGTTGTGGGTCTTGGTTGCGAGAATAATCAAGTTGAGGCCTTCGCGGAGTTGGTTGGCGAGGTCGATGAGTCGAGGGTGAAGTATATGATCTGCCAAAATGAGGGGGATGAGATAGAGCGAGGATTGGAGTTGTTGCGTGAGATATATGGGGTTGTGAAGTGTGATAGGCGCGAGAGTATTCCTTTGTCAGAACTTCGCATTGGACTTAAGTGTGGAGGGTCGGATGGATTCTCTGGGATAACGGGAAATCCGCTTTTGGGGCTCTTCTCGGACTATTTGGTCTCGCAGGGTGGAAGCTCAATCTTGACCGAGGTGCCCGAGATGTTTGGAGCGGAGACGATTCTTATGGCTCGATGTGAGAGCCGTTCGATATTTGATAAGACGGTGGGGTTGATCAACGACTTTAAAAGTTATTTTATGAGTAACAATCAGCCAATCTACGAAAACCCATCACCGGGAAATAAGGCTGGTGGAATCTCGACACTCGAGGAGAAGTCGTTGGGATGTACCCAAAAGTGTGGAGATGCTCCGGTGAGCGATGTGTTGGGATATGGCGAGAGGCTGCAAACCAAGGGGTTGAATTTGATGAACTCCCCCGGGAATGATCTAGTGGCGGCGACAGCTTTGGCGGCATCGGGGTGTCAGATGGTACTCTTTACAACGGGACGCGGAACTCCATTTGGGACGTTTGTTCCCACTATGAAGATCTCCACAAATTCCGATCTTAGCCGTAGGAAACCCACATGGATTGACTTCAATGCTGGAGGAGTTGTTGAGGGGCGATCGTTCGAGGAGACACTTGTTGATTTCACGAATTATGTGATTCGAGTGGCGAGTGGCGAGATGGTCAACAACGAAAAGAGTGGGTATAAAGAGATAGCGATTTTTAAAACCGGGGTGACATTGTAATTAACATAAATATATATAATGAAAGAGTTAAATAGAGAGACAAGTAGCTCTCAGAGATACACAAATCGAGTGATCCAATTTGGAGAGGGTAATTTCCTACGTGCCTTTGTGGATTGGATCATCGAGCAGATGAACCAGAAGATAGATTTTGATTGTGGCGTAACTGTGGTTCAGCCAATTGCGCAAGGAATGTGCGATATGGTAAATGCGCAGGATGGATTGTACCATTTGGTGTTGAAGGGTATGCAGAATGGTGAGGCGACTCGTACCATCACTAGAATCGATGTGATAAACGATGCTATCAATCCATATAGTGATTTTCAGGCATATATGGCCTTAGCGGAGGCGCTCAATAATCGTTTTATTGTCTCGAATACCACCGAGGCTGGAATAGCCTTTTGTGAGACAGATCGTTTTGAGGACTCACCGGCATCGAGCTATCCGGGTAAGTTGACGCAGTTACTATACCGCCGTTTTGAGGTCTCGGGAGGTGCTGCAGATAGCGGATTTATAATATTGCCATGTGAGTTGATCGATCGTAATGGAGATAATCTAAAGCGTGTTGTCGCTCAATATATCGATATGTGGAGTTTGGGAGATGACTTCTCGAAGTGGGTAGATGAGTCGAACTACTTTGCAAATACGTTGGTCGATAGAATCGTTCCGGGTTTCCCTCGTGAGACAATTGGCGAGATACAGGAGCAGATTGGCTATAAGGATAATTTGGTTGTCGAGGGTGAAGTATTCCACCTTTGGGTTGTTGAAGGAGATGAGATTATCGAGCGCGAATTCCCAGCGAATAAGGCTGGATTGAATGTTCTTTTTGCACCAAGCATGAAGCCATATCGCGATCGTAAGGTTGGTCTTTTGAATGCTCCGCATACGGTGCTCTCTCCGGTTGGTTACCTCTCGGGGTTGGATACAGTTCGTGAGTGTGTTGAGGATGAGTTGATAGGCGATTATGTTCGTCGGGTGATCTATGGCGAGTTGCTACCGACGCTCGATCTTCCGGAGGAGGAGCTTCGTAGTTTTGCGGATAGTGTTGTAGAGCGCTTCTTGAATCCATATGTGAAGCATAATGTAACATCTATAATGCTTAACTCTTTTTCGAAGTTCAAGAGCCGCGATCTGCCACTTCTAAAAATATATAAGGAGCGTAAGGGTGCGCTTCCCGAAGGGTTGGTGATTGGTCTGGCCGGCATACTTATATATTATAAGGGAGGCAAGCGAGGTGAAGATCAGATTACGCCTAATGATTCACCTGAGATTATCGAACTTTTGAATAAACTATGGAGCATGGGGTCGTTGGAGAGCGTCGTGAGTGGTGTGTTGTCAGCAACCGATATCTGGGCGGAGGATCTGACCCATGTCGATGGATTGGAGAGTTTGTTGCTTGAAAAGCTCAAAGTGATTGAGTCAAGCGGCATGAAGAGCTGTGTTGAACAATATTGTATTAACCATTAACCACATATAACCATGAAGAGACTAACTATTATCCTGCTCTCCTCGTTCCTGCTATCGGCGTGTTGCGAGAGCCAAACAACCTCTACAGTTGATCAACCATATGAGCCGACATGGGAGTCATTGAGTCAACACCAAGAGATCCCCGAGTGGCTGCATGACGCCAAGCTCGGAATGTATTTCCATTGGGGTGTATATAGCGTGCCGGCATATTTTAGTGAGTGGTATCCATACTTTATGTATCGTCCCGGATCGGCAGTCTATAAACATCATCAAGAGACCTATGGGGCGGATTTTAACTACCATGATTTTGTAGATCAATTCACAGCCGAAGAGTTCGACGCTGCGGAGTGGGCGCAACTATTCAAGAGTTCGGGAGCACGTTTTGCAGGCCCGTGTGCTCTGCATCACGATGGTTTCGCGATGTGGGATAGCGATCTAACCCCTTGGAATGCGAAGGATAAGGGGCCAAAGCGAGATATCACGGGAGAGATGATTGCGGAGCTCAAGAAGCTCGGTTTAAAAACTATCACAACATTCCACCACGCTCGAAACTTCCAACGTAATGTCAACTCTCCGGAGGAGTGGGTATCGAGCGGCAACCCATATTATGGGTATAATAGCCACTTTGCATATGATCCATCGTTGGTTACCGCATCGAGTGACAAGGAGCTTCAGATGATGTATGGTAATGTGCCGGAGAATCAATTTATGGAGTATTGGTACAATATCATCAAGGAGGTTGCTGATAAATACTCTCCGGATATGATTTGGTTCGACTCGTGGTTGAATATGATCCCAGAGGAGCTTCGCCAAAAGATGGTGGCGTACTACTATAACCAAGCTCGTGAAAAGGGGCAAGATGTAACGATTGGGTATAAGCAAGAGGATCTGCCGTTGGAGGTGGGTATTCTCGATATTGAGCAGGGAGGAAAGACCGATACTTCGGAGCGAGTGTGGATGACCGATATCACCCTAAGCACCCGTTCATGGAGCTATGTGGAGGGGCAAACCTACAAAGATTCCAATGTAGTGCTTCGTAATATGATTGATGTGTGGAGCAAGAATGGAGTGGTGTTGCTCAATGTCTCTCCAACTTCGCATGGTGTTATCCCCGAGGCGCAACGTGAGGTGTTGAAGCCTATTGGAGAGTGGTTGGCTAAGTATGGTGAGTCGGTATATGGAACTCGTCCATTCCTCAAGTATGGGTTTGGAACGACCGTTGCTAAGGCAGGGTCGCATGGTGGTCAATCATCTACTGTGGAGTATTCGGCTAACGATGTGAGATATGCACTCTCCAAAGATAGTAGTGTGTTATATGTGACATTCTTGGGTCGACCAACTCCGGGTACAGAGATTATGACTGGTGATTTAGCGCCACACCGATATCCAGCGCCAAGCAAGGTGAAGCGTATCACACTCCTCGGAACAGATGTTGAGGTGGAGTTCACGGCGGGAACAGATAAGTTTATCTTCACAATTCCTGATGCCCCGATGGATGAGATGGCAACAGTGTTTAAATTTGAATTGGAGTAGATTATGAGACCTATTTATAATAGATTGTGTGTAGCAGGAGTCTCTGCTGCGATGGTGCTACCAACTCTCTCGTGCGTTAGCGAGGTGAGTGCTGAGCTACAGGAGAGACCAAATGTGATATTTATACTCATCGATGATGTCAGCTACTTTGGAATCCCTGCATATGGTGCACAGAGTGTGAGCACAAAGGCCGGAGGGGATGAGTTCGTAAAGGTCAACACCCCGAATATTGACAAGTTAGCTCAAGAGGGTGTTATGTGTACCCACGCCTATGCACACGCATTGAGCGAGGCGACACGTGTGGCGTTGATGACGGGAATGAATAACGGTCGAAACTATCTAGTACCCAAATCATTACATGATTCACAGATAACATTTGGAGATGTCTTCCAGCGTGCTGGCTATGCAACGGGAATGTATGGAAAGTGGAAGCAGACGCGTGGTACTACCCAGATCCCGGGTAAGGAGTATATCTCTGCATTTGGGTGGGATGATTATGCCTGCTTCGATGTGATTACGGAGCGACAACGATACGTCAATCCGGAGTTAGTAGTCAATGGTGAGCGGGTGAGTTATATTGGTCGAGATGATATTGACCCTGAGACAGGACGAAGATGGTATGGTCCCGATATATTTAATCGCAAGGCGTTGGAGTTTATCGAGGAGCACCAAGATGAGCCATTCTTCCTCTACTATCCGATGGTTCTGATCCATGATGAGCACCGTCCAACTCCCGATTCAGAGCCTAAAGAGGTGTTTGATACTATGCCGGAGGGGAATAAAGATTTTAATGATCTTAAGTATGTAACCGATATGCTCACCTACGCCGATAAGATGACGGGGCGAATTGTCGATAAGTTGGAGGAGTTAGATCTTCGCGATAATACAATCATTGTGGTGATGGGTGATAATGGAGGTGTCGGGGTGACCTTTACTATGGAGGATGGGTCGCTGCACGTGGGCGGAAAGGGAAGGACTAACTACGCTGGTGAGCAGGTGCCATTGATCTTCAGCTGTCCCGGTTTGATCCCTGCGTCGAGTGATGGCGCGATAAGACGATATGATGGGTTGGTTGATCTTACCGATATTTACCCTACACTTATCACTTCGTGTGGTATCGAGATCCCAAATGAGGATAAGATCGATGGGGTGAGCCTTTGGTCGCAGATCGTAGGCGAGAGCATAGATCCACATCGTGATGTGATCTATAAATGGTATAATGGGAATTGGACTCAACGCGAGCCAACTATGATTGCGCGCTATTCGCATACCGATCGCTACAAATATTACGCTCCTAGTGAGTTCTTTCCCGAGGGGCGTTTCTTCGATCTTGAGCTAGATCCAACTGAGACGGGTGGCGAGATGGGGCCTGTTGCAGCAAAGAATAACCCTAAAAGTAGCAATCGCTGGTATGGCGGTCTGGAGGCCTCGGTGCTCAATGATGAGCAGCGTGCAGCGATGGAGATGTTGCGAGCGGTTAATGATGAAAATAGATATATCAAGGTTCAGAGCATAGCTATTTCGGATGGCGTAAAGAGTGTTAATGTGGGAGATGTGATTCAGCTGCAACACAGCGTAACCCCTTCGAATGCAACTAGAAATGGTGTTATTTGGGAGTCTAGTGATAGCTCCATAGCATCGGTCAATAAATTTGGAGAACTCACGGCCCACAAGGCTGGTCGTGTGACTATCAGCCTCTACTCATGGGATGATGCATGGCCGGTGGCTACGGGCGATACGACGGGTGGATATTCTCGCGATGGTATGAGGAGTAATGTGGTCATCGAGGTTCTATAGATATTGAAGCTGTATAAAAAGGCATTTTTTGCACTTCCCTTGCCTCTGAAATGCTCACGTACTTCAAGTACGCTCCGCTTTCAGAGTCTTCACGAAGCCCAAAAACTGCTCTTTTTATACAACTTCAACACCAGAGAGAGTGGCTAACAAGGATGAGTTTTGGCGCTTCGTGAAGGCTCTCAAACCGCAGCGTACTCTAGTACGTGAGGATTTGAGAGTCGAGGGAAGTGCCAAAAATCGCCTTGTTAGCTGCTCTCTCACTCTACTTACACAGAGCAAGTACTTTCTCCACAACATCATATGTGATATTGCCACCCTCACCAAGTCTTGTGCCGCGCGCCTTGAATCGTGCTACAACCTCTGCTGTAACATCCTCTCCAATGTTATTCTCGCTAAGGCGAGTCTTGAGCCCTGTAGAGCGGAAGAAGGCCTCCGTAGCCGCTGCCGTTGCATCGATTCGAGAATCTCTATCCCCCTCGGTGATGCCAAATACGCGCTCTCCAAACTGCAAGATCTTATCCCCCTTCTGCTCGCGCATAACGCTCATCAAAGCTGGGAGAACAATCGCCAATGTGTTACCGTGAGTAAGCCCCGTTAGTGCTGTGATCTCATGGCCAATCATGTGTGTTGCCCAATCCTGTTTAACTCCCATCGAGACAAATCCGTTGAGCGCCATAGTTGCTGACAGCATATAATTTGACATCTGCTCGTAGTCGTGTTGGTTCTCTTTGATCTTCGGAGCTACCTCAGTAAGGGTAAGGAGTATTCCCTCAGCCCAACGATCCATCAATGGAGATACTTCACACTCAGTGAGGTACTGCTCAATAGTGTGGACAAAGGTGTCGGTCACACCACACGCAACTTGATATGCTGGTAGTGAGAATGTTGTCTCAGGGTCGAGGATCGAGAATTGTGGATATGTCGAGTAGAATGGGAACTTCTCATCTGTCTCGCTATTCGAGATTACCGCGCCCTTGTTCATCTCTGATCCTGTAGCTGGAAGCGTGATGACAGATGCGTATGGAACGCACTTGCCAACAGCGACTCTGCTTGTTGCGATATCCCAAGGCTCATCATCCGTTAGAAGAGATGCCGAGATAAGTTTCGTTCCATCGACAACCGAACCTCCTCCGACAGCCAACAAAAACTCCACACCCTCCTCTTTGCCCAGAGCGATAGCCTTGCGAAGAGTTTGCACTCGTGGGTTTGGCTCTATGCCCCAGAATTCGATGTAGTCGAACCCTTTGAGGGCCTCTGTTACCTGATCATATACGCCATTACTCTTGATGCTACCACCACCAAATGTAACCATGATCTTTTTATCCTTTGGAAGTTCTGCACTTAGTTGTGCGATCTGCCCACGTCCGAAGATGATCTTCGTAGGGTTTTGGAATTGAAAATTATACATATTTTTTTGTGTTTGATTATTTCTTGATATCTCATTACAAAGATACAAAATAATTGAAACAACCGATATGTTATGGTGGGAATATGTATAAAAAAGAGCTACAACAAAAAAAGAGCTACGACCTCTGTCGTAACTCTTTTTTGAATTTTGTAGCGGGTCCGGGACTTGAACCCGGGACCTCACGATTATGAGTCGTGCGCTCTAACCAGCTGAGCTAACCCGCCATCCGCAACTCTTGATTGCGGTGCAAATATATGCATAAAATATGATCTGTGCAAATTTTTGGCACTAAAAAATGCAAAATGGCATGATATAAGAGTTGGTGCTTGATTGCTAACTTATTTTTTATTATTTTAGAATCCACTAATTGTCAAGTGATTATAATATGAATGCGATTGCCAAAAAGTCCTCAATTCTTAAATTTTTCGACTATTTAGTTTTAGTCGTGAGTTTTGTTTTGATTGTAGCACTCTCCATCGAGGTTATATATACCGAGCATAATAAATTCTCTCAATGGTTTGTTAATCTTCAATTGGCGATATGTATTCTCTTTATAATCGATTTCTTTGTGACGATGGCTGCCGCAAAGGATAGAATGGGGTATTTCTGGAGTCATCTGGCGATATTGATCATCTCGTTGCCATATCTCTGTATGACCAATATTCATCAGCTATCGTTTGATGTTGAAGGGGTGGTGTTGATTGCGTTAATGCCAATATTAAGAGCCTTTGTCGCAATATATATAATGCTTAGATGGTTAATCAGAGGGGCGTTGGCTCTTCGGCTCCTGTATGCTTACGTCTTGTCGGTGGTGTCGTTCACATATATCTCGGCACTTTTATTCTATGAGTGTGAACTAAACACCAACCCCGATCTTGTGAACTTCGCAGATGCGTTATGGTGGGCATCGATGGGGCTTACAACAACAGAGTTGACCATATACCCCATAACGGCGACGGGTAAGATTTTGGCTGTAGCATTGCCACTAGCGGGGATGTTGATGTTGCCGGTGGCGACAAACTTCCTCTTTTCGATCCGCAAAGGAGGAAAGGATTAATTCGCCATTGCCTCAGATATGATACGCCTGCAACCCTCCTCGATAATATCTAGGACTCGATAAAACCCATCACGCCCCTCGTAGTATGGATCGGGAACGTAGTGTACATCGGCAATTTCGTGGACTAGATCAGCAAATCGTTCGATCTTGTCGCGGGACTCTGGGGATGGGGCCAATCGCTCGACATCGCGTAGGTTGTTATCATCCATAACAATTATGCGGTCAAAGGTGAGAAGATCATCCTCGGTGATTTGACGCGATCGATGGATTAGTTTATAGCCTCTTGAGTAGGCCGCCTCTCGCATACGATGGTCGGGCTGATCACCAGCGTGACCACCATATGTGCCGGCAGAGTCGATATGGAATAGATGCTCTAGCTTTTGCTCTTTGCACATTGCGCGTAGCACACCTTCGGCGGCTGGTGAGCGACATATGTTGCCAAGGCAGACGAATAGGATACGTTGTGGTGTCATGTGATTTATATTGAAAGTGTTGCAAAGATAGTTAATATTATGTTAATATTGTTATCATGCTGTTAAAGTTGATGGTGAATGTGACGTTGCTAGTAAAATAAGTATTACATTTGCAGAGTTAATGTATAAAAGGTATTATGAGTAAATACAAAATCTTAGTGGTAGATGATGAGGAGGCGATCTGCGAGATCCTCCAATTGAACCTTATTTCAGAGGGTTATGATGTTGATGTAGCGTATAGCGCAGAGGAGGCATTGCGTCGCGATTTGAAGAGCTATTCATTGCTCCTGCTCGATATCATGATGGGTGAGATGAGTGGTTATAAGATGCTTCAAAAGCTACGAGAAGATGAGCAGACAAAGCATATTCCTGTGATTTTCTGTTCGGCTAAGGATACAAAGGATGATACCATTACAGGTCTAAATCTCGGGGCGGATGACTATATCGCCAAACCATTTATGGCACGTGAGGTTGTAGCACGAGTAAAGAGCGTTTTGCGCCGTTCGGGTGGTCGTTCGGAGAGTGTCGCAAGTAGTGTTGTTGAGTTCGAGGGGTTGGCTCTTGATCTTAAGCGAAAGCAGTGTACCATTGCTGGTGAAGATGTCCCAATGACCAAGAAGGAGTTCGAGATATTGGCGTTGTTACTTCAAAATAAAAATACGATCTTCTCGCGTCAGGATATATTGCGTCGAGTGTGGGATGATGAGGTTGTGGTTGTGGATCGTACAATTGATGTCTTTATCACTCGCCTGCGCAAGAAGATAGGTGATTTGGGTAAACATATCGTTACAAGACTAGGATATGGCTACGGATTTTATGAGTAGACTCTCCCGTCAGGGGAGGATATTTGCGGCGGTGCTAATCCTACTATGGATCGTAGTGATCGGCTTCGCTGGGTTTCGTTATTGGCTCTTTATGGATGAGGATATCCTCTCCGCATCGCCCGAACATCTAGTGCTTTTTGACGAGATGTTTTTTATAGTCTCGGGAGTTATCACAATTTTGGTAAGCATCATTGGTTATATTGTTGTTCGCCTCTATGGCTCTTTGGTGGAGGCGATGACGAAGTTGGAGCATGAGCACGAGGTGACATTGGAGCATGAACAGGAGAAAATCAGGATAAAACGTCAATTAACAAACAATATCAACCACGAATTAAAGACTCCCATCTGCTCTATTCTGGGCTATTTGGAGATGATTCTGGGGAATGATAAATTGGATAAAAAGAGTATTCGCACCTTTGTCGAGAAGAGTTACGATCAGGCGGAGCGTCTACGTCGGCTGATGGCTGACCTGTCGACGATCACCAGAATCGACGAAGCTGCATCGATGGTCGAGCGAGAGGATGTGGAGTTAAGTTCGTTGATCTCAGATGTGGTCGATGACTCCATGCCACAAGCTGACGAACAGAGTATTATCGTTGAGAGTCGGGTGAAGAGGGAGATCCATGTGAATGGTAATCAGATGTTGTTGTACTCCATTTTTCGGAATCTGGTCGACAATGCGATTGCCTACTCCGGAGGTCGCTTGGTCTTGATAGAGCTCGTAAAGGAGGATGAAAAACTCTACACCTTCAAGGTTCAAGATAATGGAATCGGAGTCGATGCAGAGCATTTGCCCTACCTCTTCGAGCGTTTCTATCGGGTTGACAAAGGACGCTCGCGCAAGGCGGGAGGAACGGGGCTCGGGCTCTCGATTGTCAAAAATGCTGTGATCTTTCATGGTGGATCTATTGTCGCTCGAGTTGCTCCGAGTCGAGGCTTGGAGTTTGAGTTTACGATTGAAAAAAAGGTGATTTAGTTATATTTTTAAAATTTTTTAGGTGTGTGATGGATGATATCACACACTTTTTTGTACCTTTGTAGCCATATAAGGTCAGTTTATCAAATTTTTTAGAGAAAAATGGATTTGTCATTCAAATTCCGACCAAAACTCATCTCTGCCATGAAGGGCTACTCCAAAGAGCGCTTCATCTCTGATAGTATGGCTGGTATCATTGTAGGTATTGTTGCGCTGCCGTTGGCTATTGCTTTTGGTATTGCATCGGGTGTTAGCCCCGAAATGGGTATTATAACCGCTATTATTGGTGGTTTCATGGTTGCTGCGTTGGGTGGCTGCTCTGTGCAGATCGGAGGTCCGACAGGATCGTTCATCGTTATCGTTTATGGTATTGTTCAGACTTTTGGTCTCGAAGGTTTGGTGGTGGCGACGGTGATATCTGGTGTGCTGCTGATACTTATGGGACTTCTGAAGTTGGGATCGGTAATCAAATTTATCCCCTATCCAATTGTTGTGGGTTATACGAGTGGTACAGCGATGATCATCTTCACCACCCAGATCAAGGATTTCTTCGGACTCACTATCCAAGAGAGTGGAGCCGATTTTTTGAGCAAGTGGACTAGCTACATTCAAGCGTGGGATACGATCAACGTAGGGGCTTTTATCGTTAGTATAGCAACTATGGCTCTAATTATCCTCACCCCAAAGGTGATGCGTAAGATCCCCGGGTCGTTAGTCGCAATTGTTGGTGTGACAGCTGTGACCTATCTTTTGCGCCAATATTTTGGTATTGAGACGATCGAGACCATCGGTGATCGATTTACTCTACGATCATCACTTCCGGAGCCTACGATGTTGGAACTGGATATGGACACCATAAATCTATTGTTGCCATCGGCTGTAACGCTAGCGCTTTTGGGAGCTATTGAGTCGCTTTTGTCAGCCACAATATCGGATGGAGTTACGGGAGAGCAGCACGATTCAAATACGGAGCTTATGGCGCAAGGAGCGGCAAATATTGTAGTTCCGATATTTGGTGGTTTGCCAGTTACGGGAGCTGTTGCGCGTACCATGACAAATATAAAGAATGGAGGTATAACACCGATCTCGGGTATTATCCACTCCGCTACGTTGCTTCTGATTTTGTTGTTTCTTGGTCCATTGACCCAACATATCCCGATGGCGTGTTTGGCTGGAGTGCTTATCTCGGTGGCGTATAATATGAGTGAGTGGAGAACTTTCAAACACCTATTGAAGGGTGCGGGAAGCGATGTTGCGGTATTGGTTACGACATTTTCGTTGACTGTATTGTTCGACCTTACAGTGGCGATTATCATAGGTCTTTTGATGGCTATTGTGCTCTTCTTGCGTCGTATATCAGAGGTTACGGAGGTCACTGTAGCGCGTTCGAAGCTCGACCTTTCGCACGATGGTGAGGTGGCGCATGACGAGGAGGTGCTGGATATTCGCGAGGGTGTTGAGGTCTACCATATCGATGGCCCATTCTTCTTTGGTGTGGCGAGTAAATTTGACTCTGTGATGCAACGAATTGGTGATCCGGCTAAGGTGCGTATCATACGTATGAAACGAGTCCCTTTTATGGACTCTACGGGTGTGCATAACTTGGAGGCGTTGGTCGCTTCATCTCAAAGTGTTGGTATAAAGGTGATCTTGTCGGGTGTTAAACCATCGGTTCGTGAGATGTTGACGAAGGCCAATTTTGAGGCGTTGATCGGAGAGGATGCAATATGTGATGATATTCAGGAGGCGCTTACAAAGGCTAATGCATATGTCGCTGATTTATAATGTGTATTGATACAAAAATGAGGAGCTCTCGAAAAAGGGCTCCTCATTTTTTATATTGTGTTGGTTATGCTTGAGCAATATAACTTGCAATCCAATCTCCAACCTCAGATGTTGAGCAAGCGGTGTTGCCCTCAATCTGGATATCCTCAGTGCGGATGTTTTGTGCCATAGACTCAGCGACAGCTTTGCGGATCATAGCCCCCTCAGCCTGTAGATCAAATGCATATTCGAACATCATCGCAGCGCTCAAAATTGTTGCGATTGGGTTCGCTATGTTCTTTCCTGCAGCTTGTGGATATGAACCGTGAATAGGCTCAAATACCGATGTGTGAAGTCCGATAGATGCCGATGGTAGGAGTCCTAACGATCCTGTGATAACCGAACCCTCGTCAGTCAAGATATCACCAAACATATTCTCTGTAACCATTACGTCGAATGATCCCGGCCATTGAATAAGGCGCATTGCTGCGTTGTCGACAAACATAAACTCAGTCTCAACCTCTGGGTATTTTGGTGCGATCTCCTTTGCGATCTCACGCCATAGACGAGATGTTGCAAGGACATTCGCCTTATCAACTACAGTCAACTTCTTGCGACGTTGCATAGCATATTGGTACGATAGCTCCACGATACGCTCGATCTCTTCGCGTGTATATACACAAGTGTCATACGCTGTGTTTCCATCCTCCGAACGACCCTGAGGGCGGCCGAAGTACATTCCTCCCGTAAGCTCGCGAACACATACAAAGTCTACCCCCTCGATAAGCTCACGACGGAGAGGCGATTTGTCAAGCAGTGACTCAAATGTTGTCACTGGGCGAAGGTTTGCATACAAGCCAAGTTTTTTGCGCATTGCCAAAAGACCCTGCTCTGGGCGAACTTTTGCAGATGGGTCGTTATCGAAACGTGGATGTCCGATCGCTCCGAACAACACTGCATCGCTCTGCATACATAGCTCGTGGGTTGTGTCTGGATATGGGTTGCCCACCTTGTCGATGGCATCTGCACCGCAAATTCCATACTCAAATGTTAGTTCGTGGCCGAACTTCTCGCATACTGCCTTTGTTGCTTTTAGAGCTTGATCTACGATCTCTGGTCCGATTCCGTCACCGGGTAGGATGGCTATATTTAGTTTCATTTTATCTTTTTTTAATTTGTTCTATTAATATATCTGCACCCCCGCTGGTGCAATTAATTACTTATTTTCGTAAGCCTCGATCTTATCCGTAGTCGTCATCAAGTAGTCGATGTCATCATATCCATTCACCAAGCAATGACGTTTGTATGCGGTGATTGTGAAGCTCTCGCTCTTGCCCGTAGCGCAGTTTGTGATCGTCTGCTCCGGAAGATTCACAGTTACCTCTGTCGCTGGATCAGCCTCGATAGATGCAAACAACTCAGCCAAGAACTCAGGTGATACAATAACAGGTAATACAAAGTTATTCAACGCATTATTGCGGAAGATATCTGCAAAGAAGCTCGAAACAACAATGCGGAAACCATAACCAGCAATTGCCCAAGCAGCGTGCTCGCGGCTACTTCCCGATCCGAAGTTCTTACCTGCAACCAACACCTCACCCGAATATGTAGGGTTGTTGAGTACAAAATCTGCAATCGGCTCGTTATTCTTGTCAAAGCGCCAATCACGGAACAAGTTATCACCAAATCCCTCGCGTGTCGTAGCCTTCAAGAAACGAGCTGGGATGATCTGATCTGTATCTACATTCTCCAATGGAAGTGGCACGCACTTCGATGTCAATATCTCTAATTTCTTCTTCATCTTTTTTTTTACATTAGATCGCGTGGATCGGTGATTACTCCAGTTATTGCCGCTGCTGCCGCTACAAGTGGTGAACACAACAATGTACGTGCTCCCTGACCTTGACGACCCTCGAAGTTGCGGTTCGATGTCGATACACAATACATATTCTCCGGGATCTTATCCTCATTCATCGCAAGACAAGCTGAACAGCCCGGTTGACGAAGTTCAAAACCAGCATCTGTGAAGATCTTATCGAGACCCTCCTCGCGGATCTGGCGCTCTACAGCCCATGATCCCGGAACGATCCATGTGATCACATCGTCAGCCTTTTTGCGTCCCTTCACAATCGCTGCGAAGTCACGGAAATCTTCAATTCGACCATTTGTGCATGATCCGATAAATACATACTCTATCTTCTTGCCAATCAGGCTCTCGCCCTCCGCAAAGCCCATGTACTCCAAAGCTTTAGCATCAGTTGCTGGGATAGACTCCGTGATACCCATTCCAAGCCCCGGATTTGTTCCATATGTGATCATTGGCTCGATGTCCTCAGCCTTGAATAGAACCTCGCGATCAAACTCTGCATCAGCATCTGAACACAATGCCTTCCACTTCTCAACAGCTGCATCCCACTCAGCACCCTGAGGAGAACCCTCGCGACCCTTCAAATATTCGAAAGTCACCTCGTCCGGAGCAACCATTCCGCCCCTAGCACCCATCTCAATCGATAGGTTGCAAAGAGTCAAACGACCCTCCATAGTGAGTGAACGGATAGCCTCGCCAGCATACTCCACGAAGTAGCCCGTAGCACCTCCTGTAGTCATCTGCGATATGATATAAAGCGCGACATCCTTAGCCGTAACCCCCTTGCCGAGCTTACCATCGATTGTGATTCGCATACTCTTAGGCTTAGCCTGCAAGATACATTGGCTCGACATAACCATCTCCACCTCGCTCGTTCCAACTCCAAACGCTACAGCTCCTACTGCACCGTGAGTCGATGTGTGTGAGTCTCCACAAACAATCGTCATTCCCGGAAGTGTGTAGCCCAACTCTGGACCTACAACGTGGATGATACCATTCTTTGGGTGCATCATTCCGAAGTGCTTCAGTCCGAAATACTCTGCGTTTTGCGCCAATGTATCGACCTGAGTACGAGATACCGGATCTACGATTGGCTTATCTTGATCCATCGTAGGGGTGTTGTGATCTGGCATACAGATGATTCGCTCCGGGCGGAAACATTTGATTCCACGTGCACGAAGTCCTGCAAATGCTTGTGGGCTAGTCACCTCGTGGCAATACAGACGATCGATATATAACTGAGTTTGGGCATCTACGATTTGAACAACGTGAGAGTCCCAGATTTTATCAAATAGTGTGTTCATTATCTTTTTTCTTTATTGTAAAGTTTAAAATAACCGCAAGTTAAATTTTAGTCTCTGAACTTGTTGATACAATCGATATAAGCCTGCAAACTAGCCGCTACGATATCGGTATTTGCACCAAATCCGTAGTACATATTCTTATTATACTCGATCTGCATATGTACCTTACCCGAATCATCACTTCCCTTGCTAATAGATTGGATCGTGAACTCAAGGAGTGTCATCTCCTTTTTGATAATCTGCTTAAGTGCATTGATCGCTGCATCCACAGGGCCATTTCCCGTAGCTGCCGCCTCAAATGGCATTCCATTGATGCTGATTCCGATGCTTGCAACAGGGCGAACTCCAACTCCACTTGTCACCTGCAAGTAGTCAAGTATAATACCACGATCCTTAGCGCGGCTCTCGCCAACCAATGCTAAGATATCATCATCGCCAATCTCCTTCTTAGAGTCCGCAAGTACTAAGAACTCCTCATATACAGTGCTCAAACGCTCCGGTGAGACCTTCACTCCTAACAACTCCAAACGGTTGTTCAACGCTGCACGACCACTTCTTGCGGTAAGCACGATAGAGTTATTCTCGATTCCAACATCCTTAGGGTCGATGATCTCATAAGTTTGAATATTCTTCAATACTCCATCTTGGTGGATTCCCGATGAGTGAGCAAAGGCATTCTTACCAACGATCGCCTTGTTAGCCTGAACTGGCATATTCATCAATGACGATACCAAACGGCTCGTTGGGTAGATCTTCTTCGTATTGATCTGAGTGTCGATCTCCAAGTGTTTGTGGCACTTCAAAATCATAGCAACCTCCTCCAATGAGGTGTTACCCGCGCGCTCACCAATACCATTCAATGTGACCTCCACCTGACGAGCTCCATTGATTACTCCCGAGATGGTATTTGCTGTGGCCATACCAAGGTCGTTGTGGCAGTGAGTCGACAAGATCGCCTTATCTACATTGCTTACATTCTCCATCAAATACTTGATCTTTGCGCCATACTCCTCCGGAAGGCAATATCCCGTAGTATCTGGAATATTTATCACTGTAGCACCAGCCTTGATCACAGCCTCCACTACACGAGCCAAATACTCATTCTCGGTACGTCCTGCATCCTCAGCATAGAACTCAACATCCTCGACATAGCGTTTCGCATACTTCACAGCAGCAACAGCGCGCTCGATGATCTCCTCACGGTTTGAGTTGAATTTGTATTTGATATGTGAGTCTGAAGTTCCGATTCCGGTGTGGATTCTCTTATACTTAGCAAATTTCAGAGCGTCGGCAGCTACTGTAATATCCTTCTCAACGGCACGCGTAAGTGCACAAATAGTTGGGTTTGATACCGCCTTCGAGATCTCGATTACAGAGTTGAAATCTCCCGGGCTTGAGATCGGGAATCCAGCCTCAATAACATCAACCCCCAAAGTCTCTAGAGCCTGTGCAACTTGGATCTTCTCGACGGTATTTAATTGGCACCCTGGCACCTGCTCACCGTCACGAAGCGTTGTGTCAAAGATGAATAATCTGTTTTGCATAGTTGTTATCTTATTTGTTATTTTTTGTTTAACTCTTTGTCTTGCAGCCCATTTGCAAAGTTGGCAACAGTTGGGTATAAAATAAAAAAGTCCTTCTCACTTTCTATTACGAAGTGGAAGAACCATATAAACTCTTATCAGCCTACTTGTGGCTACATTGAGACGGCGTTCCGCTTCCGATGGAGTGACCATAGGCAGAGCAGTCGTAGTGATGTCATATTTGATAGCTGTCTCATTTCGGCTGTAAAATTAGATCATTACTCTCTTATTTCCAAATTATTGCACTATTTTTTTTATACTATGTACTCTTTTCAACCTTTTTTTATAACTTTACCTCCGATTATGAAAGCAAAACTACATACAATATATTTGGAGCTGGCCAATGCAGCATATGCAAAGCCGTTGCGCCGCGTCATCACTTTGCCATTTGTATTGATGCTGATAGCGTCATTCGCATTGTGGTACATAGCTAAATTGAGCTATACCTATACAACTGAACTCGATGTCAAGATCAAGGTCGAGGGGCAGAAGATCTTCACGACTTGTGTTGTGGAGGGGGTTGGTACGCACCTTGTAGGTTATAAGATTCATCATGGCGCTGTCAATATTTCACTCTCTGATATTAAATATAAGCTGGAGCAGCAGGATGGTGAGGAGTATGTTGTCTTAGATCAAGATATGTTGAATAAGATAATATCGGTTCACTATAGTGATATAAAAGTTATATCGGTTGAGCAAGCTCCGATGGTTGAGGTGAATAAACGTATTAGTAAGATATTAGCAGAAGGATCAGAAGAATGATTAAAGTAGGAGTAACGGGAGGTATCGGAAGTGGTAAGTCGACACTCAGCAACCACTTTGCGAAGGGTGGAATCCCGCTCTATGACTCAGATTGTAGAGCCAAGGAGTTGATGAATAGGGATGAGACTTTGAAGTCGAAGATAGTGGAGTTGTTTGGAGAGGAGGCATATTTTGCCGGAGCTCTCAACCGTCCATTTTTGGCGGAGCAGATCTTTAAAGATGAGTCGAAACGAGAGGCGTTGAATGCTATTGTTCATCCGGCAGTGAGGTTGGATTTCCTCTCGTGGGTCGATGCGCAGGGGGATAGTGTGCCTTATGTTATATTGGAGAGTGCGATCCTTTTTGATGCAGATCTGACAAATTATATAGATTACACAGTAGCGGTTCTTGCCCCCGAGGAGTTGAGAATTACGCGCGTGGTGAATCGCGATGGCTGCACGGCAGATCAGGCAAAGAGCCGAATAGCGGTGCAGATGGATGATAATGAGCTCCATAAAAGGGCAAATTATTCGGTCGTGAATATCTTCGAGGAGGATCTCGAAGGGGCTGCACAACGTCTAGATCAGATATTTAAAGGTTTTGCATTCAAGGCTAATGGAGCATCTTAATTTGTCTGGTCGTCACATAATGACGATATTAAATATCACCCCTGATTCGTTTTTTGAGGGGAGTAGAACACCCCAAAGAGCGGCTATAGCAGATCGAGTTCGGGAGGCTGTGGCGGCAGGTGCGACAATCATAGATGTCGGAGGATACTCCTCAAGACCGGGGGCAGATGATGTCTCGATGGAGGAGGAGTGGCAGCGTGTGGAGTTGGGAGTCTCGGTTGTGAGGGAGGTTGCTCCAGAGGTTGCTATCTCGGTGGATACATTTCGTTCGGAGGTTGCGAGGCGAGTTGTGGAGCAGTTTGGACGGGTTGTGATAAATGATATCACGGCTGGAGAGGCGGATGATGAGATGTTTGGTGTGGTGGCAAAATATGAGCTGCCATATGTCGCGATGCATATGCGTGGTACTCCACAATCTATGCAATCGATGGTCTCATATGACAATGTGGTGGATGAGGTGGTTGAGTATTTTAAAAATAAAATCACGGAGTTGAAAAAAGCGGGTGTGAAGGAGATAATTCTTGATCCCGGTTTTGGATTTGCAAAGAGTGTGGAGCAGAATTATGAGTTGATGAAGGGGCTCTCGAAACTGTGTGATTTGGGCTATCCGGTATTAGTCGGAGTGTCACGAAAGTCAATGATATACAAGGTGTTGGAGTCGACGCCTGATGATGCGTTGGCTGGCACAATAGCTTTGAATTGGGAGTCACTAAGACAGGGGGCGACGATATTGAGGGTGCACGATACACATGAGGCGGTTCAAACATTAAGAATTTTTGAGAAGTATAACGAGGCATGATAACGGCAAAAAACATATCGAAAAAGTTTGGTGATCTAGAGGTTTTAAAGGGTGTTACTCTTGAGGTCTCTCGTGGTGAGGTGGTTGCAATTACGGGCGCTAGTGGGGCTGGTAAGAGTACTTTGTTGCAGATTATTGGAACTTTGATGTTGAGCGATGAGGGTAACATCTTGATTGATGGGGTCGATTTGAGCCGATTGAAGGATCGAGAGTTATCGCGTTTCAGAAATGAGAGGATCGGTTTTGTCTTTCAATTTCATAACCTCTTGGCGGAGTTTACGGCATTTGAAAATATCTGCTTGCCGGGCTATATAGGTGGGCGTAGTAGGGCGGATGTAGAGTCGCGAGCTCAGGAGCTGCTAGAGATGATGGGGCTCTCACAGAGGCGAGATCATAAACCTAGCGCATTGTCGGGTGGTGAGCAGCAGAGGGTGGCGATTGCACGTGCGATGATTAATACGCCCGCTGTGATCTTGGCCGATGAGCCATCGGGAAATCTCGACTCGAAGAATCGTACGGAGATTCATAATCTATTCTTTGAACTTCGTGATAAATTGGGACTTACGGTCGTTGTTGTGACTCATGATGATGAGTTGGCTGCTATGTCAGATAGGAAGATCGTGATGCGTGACGGCGTTATAATATAGGTGTAATGGAGACAAATAATACAGAGGTAGCGGAGTTATTGGAGGAGTTGTATCTGCGTTTCAATACTCCCGAATTCATAGCGGAAGATCCGATCTCAATTCCACATATCTACTCATCGCGCGAGGATCGTGAAATAGCTGGTTTCATGAGTGCTACGATTGCGTGGGGAAATCGCAAGGCTATTGTGAAGAGTGCGCGACGCATGATGGAGTATATGGATGATGCTCCGGCGGAGTTCGTTATGCACGCTTCGGCAGAGGAGTTAAAGAGGTTGGAGAGCTATGTACATAGGACATTTAATGGTCTCGATTTTCGCGATTTTGTCTTGTCATTGCGCTCTATATGCGAAAGGTATGGAGGTGTAGGGGAGTTGTTCGAAAAACGCTTTGCGGAGAGTGGATCGATGGCAGATGTCTTTGCATTTTTCAGGAGTGAATTTTTCGCTGCGCCACATCAACAGCGCTGTGAAAAACACCTATCTTCGATAGCTAAAGGTGCGGCGTGTAAGAGGTTGTGTATGTACACGCGATGGATGGTAAGGCGTGATAATCAAGGGGTAGACTTCGGTTTGTGGAGCTCTATTCCATCCTCGGCACTCTATATGCCACTCGATGTTCATTCGGGAAATGTAGCGCGCGAATTGGGGCTTTTGACACGCAAGCAGAATGATTGGAAGGCAGTTGATGAACTTACGACAAAGCTCCGTGAGTTTGATGCAGCGGATCCTGTGAAGTATGATTTTGCCCTCTTTGGAGCTGGCATCGGTGGCGTTTTTAAATAGGGAAAAAGAGGTGTTTCGATTTAAGAGATTCGCAATAGAGGATGATCGCTCGTCGATGAAGGTGGGCACGGATGGCGTGTTGCTAGGTGCGTGGGTGGATATCTGCGGTGATGAGGGGCGAATATTAGATATTGGCACAGGTAGCGGATTGATAGCGCTGATGATGGCACAACGGAGTGCGAATAGCAAAATCGATGCTGTGGAGATCGAAGAGTCTAGTGCTGAGCAGGCGGCTGAAAATATCGCGGCATCTGAGTGGAGTGATAGGGTGGATCTGATCCACTCCGATATAAAGTGCTATACACCCCAGTGTAAATATGATCTGATAGTCACCAATCCACCATATTTTGTAGACTCTCTTTTATCTCCCGATTCAGGGCGCACAACGGCTCGTCACACCACGCAGCTTTCGTTCTCGGAACTGATAGATTCTATTACAAGGTTGTTGAAGGAGGATGGACGCTTGGCGTTGATTTTACCTGTTGCGGAGTCTCAAGTCTTTGATAAAGAGGCTGTTGGTAGATTGTCACTAATTAGGCGTTGTGAAGTGTATGGTCGTGAAGATCTACCTGCAAAACGCTATATGAGTGAGTATCTGCTTAGCTCTGATTCTAGAGCGGTGTCGCATGAAAAAATCGTGATTGAGGGTGAAAAGCGTGGTCAATACACCGATGAATATCGAGAATTAACGCGCGATTTTTATCTGAAATTTTGATATTTATTCTGAATTTACTATCTTTACCTCAATACAAAAATAAAATCATATGTTGAGATCATCATTAGCTTTAATATCTATATTCTCGCTCATTGCGACCACCCTTAGCGCCTCGACACTTGTCGCTCCCGTTGGAGTTGTCGAGAGTGGAAGTAACACAACTGTTGCTGTTGCACCCCCTTCGACCCTCGTGGTGACATTGGATGTAGTGACGGAGGATGTGACGGTAGGACCATATGCGCGTTATGCGCAGAAATTGCTCGGTATGCGAGCGCCGTTGGTTGCGAAGAGTACGACAACCATCGACTCGGCTGATATCGAGTTAGCAGCGGTGGAGCACTATGTTGCAGGTGGGCGTTGTGCAAAAAAGGAGGTGACGAGTGTGGTTACGCCACTTCCGGTAGATGCTTCGGCTAGTGGGGTCCTTCCGGCTGAAATGGCAGCAGAACAAGCTGCAAAGCAGATATTTGAAATCCGTCGTACTCGTCGCGAAATGATATCGGGCGATCTTGGCGAGGGGTTCTTTGGGGCAGGTCTCGAAGTGGCGCTCAATAGATTGGATCTTGAGGAGCAGGGTTACCTAGAGCTATTTATGGGACGTACGACAACAACACGCGAGAGTCGTGAGTTTGAGGTCGCTATCGAAAGTGGAGTGGAGCGATATATTGTCTGCCGTTACTCGCCACAAGTGGGCGTCGTAGATAGCTCGGATTTGACAGCAGAACCGATTTTGTTGCAGATCACGCCATCAGGTAATAAACCAGTTGTTGCAGCTCCTACGGGGGATAAGCCAGCTCGTAGATTTAGAATTGCTGACCAATCAGTATGTGAGCTATTCTATGGCTCTAAACCATTGGGTAGTAGTGTGATACCTCTCTTTGAGTTTGGTTACGAAGTCTCATATTTAACCAAGTAAGTTAAGTGTCTAATACCTCTCGTTTGGCTCACCTATTGGGTGAAATGCGTCGTGAAAAAAATGGCGCTGTAGCCGATTTTATGTCTTTTTATGGCGAAAAATATGGATTGAATTATGGTGTAAGTTTGGCAACTGTTCGTGCAAAGGCAGCTGCGGAGCGGAGCGATGATTCTGGTGCAGATCATAAATTTGCTCGCCAACTCTATCAGCAAGAGGTGCGAGAGTTGAGGCTTGCTGCCTTTCATTTAGCTGATCCGCAGATAGTTGTGGCGAATAATGAGTTGGATTTTTGGGCGCAAGGGATCATAAATTCCGAAGTTGCCGAGGAGGCCGCTTTTGCGTTGCTGTGCAGATGCGATGGGGTTGATTCATGGTTTGCGAGTGATCTTGAGCTTCTGCACTATGCGGCTGTCATGGCTCTTGCCAAGAGTGGGGTAGTAGATGTTAAGTGCTATTGGGATAGGCTTTTACCACTTCTTGAAAGAGAGCAGAATCTGTTGCCGAAGGCGGTTGTTGTTCTATTGGATTCTGCGATTAGGGATGGTCTCCCTAGCGAGGATATCAACTCTTTTTTGGATATGTTGCCAATGGATAATGGTGGCTCAAAATATATTCGTGAGGAGATCTCGTGGCGATTGGAGTTTCGTTAATCCCCCCCCCTCGCTATTCCGCATAAGTCAAATATCCACCGCCGATAACACGATCCTTGGAGTATAACACGATTGGCTGCCCGGGAGCAGCGGCCCATGCTGCGTCGTCTAGCAGCTCTATGGTTGCCCCAGAGTCGGTTCTTGTGATTGTCGCGCGCCCCTGCGGATTTAACCCCAAACCGCGTATCATCACCGATAGCTGCTCCGGATTATCATCTATTATGCGACAGTTATTGAGGTGTAGTATGTGGGTGAATAGCGTTTTATTATCGTCAACACGAATCTGATTTTTTGAGGCTATTATCTCTGTTACACGCACACCGGCAGGTATTCCCTCACCTCGCTTTTGACCTATTGTGTATCGTGCAACTCCGTTGTGTTCTCCTACAACCTCGTCTTTTTTATCTATCACCTCACCTTTGGTCATCTCCCCACAATGTGCGCATATGTAATCTGTATAGTGTGCGCCTTGAAGGAAACACACCCCCATACTCTCTTTTTTTAATACACTATCGCGTTTCACCTCCTCCTTGATCTGCTCCCCCATTGGAGTTAGTGCACGTGCGAGAAGTTCTTGTCTGACCCCCCAGAGGTAGTATGATTGATCTTTGATTGGATCTGCTGCACGTGTGACAAATATCTTTCCGCGCTCCTCTTCGAGCTGAAAATAGTGACCAGTTGCTATGTGGTATATACCTAGTTCGTCAGCCTTTTGTGCCAATAACTCCCACTTAATCAGTGTGTTGCAGCGAGTGCATGGGGCAGGGGTACGACCAGATAGATACTCTGATGTGAAGTTGTCGATAATCTCCCGTTGGAATATCTGCTGCCCATCCACAATGTGTAGAGGTATGGATAATCGTTCCGCGCTCTCTCTAGCACACTCTAACATTCTCATATCTCCAATCATATCTATCGTCAGCGCCTCGACTTCGTAACCCTTGTCACGCAAGATTTGAACAGCTGCACAGCTATCAATACCGCCACTAAAGGCTAGTAATACCCTCATATTCCCACTCACTATAATTGACATAAAATCGCCTACACTCCAACTAGAATGCAGGCGAATATTTTGAAATTATTTGCGTAACTATCTGCTGTAGAGAGCTATATTTTAATATTTCCTCTCTGCAGATGCTGCCGCTTCCTCTTTAGCTTGTTGCTCGAAGTACTCTGGTTTCTTACTTTTAACAAACTCAATAACCTCCGCAAGTCCATCTTCGAACTTCATGAAATCCTCTTTGTAGAGGAATATTTTATGACGATCGAACGACACAGTGCCATCAGCATGTGTCTTTTTGCGACTCTCAGTTATTGTTAAAAAATAGTCGTCATCGCGTGTAGCGCGTACATCGATGAAATATGTGCGTCTTCCAGCTTTAATCGCCTTAGTCTCAATTGGGTCACCGAAATCCTCTTCTCCGCGACGATTTGTCTGTGAAATCATGATTGTATAGTATTATAAATTTTTTTCCTATGCGAATATAATGATTGTTTTTATAATTTGCAAATATTTTACAATATTATATTTTCTTTTGTGGGTGTGAGAAGTTAATAAAATCTTCATTATCTACCGTTTCGCCGCAATCATATATTATGTCTGGATTTATTCCACCATCTGTGTTTGTGGATTCTCTCCCTCTGTAAGATCGTTGGATCACACCTCCAATAGGCGTTGTGTATTGCGATGTCGAGATAAAGATAACAGATCCATCCGGGAGAGTGAACGGGCTAATAATCAGCCCCTTCCCGAAACTTCTCTCTCCGACAATAGTAGCTCTTTTGTTGCTTTGCATTGCCCCTGCAACGATCTCGCTAGCCGATGCACTCTCTCTGTCTATTATGATTACTAGATTGGTCGAGAGTAGTTCGCCATCATATTGAGTGGTGTGAGTAGTTGTATTCTTACCCCGTCTGTTGCGTTTGAAGATTGGGGTGTTTTTTTTCAAAAATAAATTTGCGCTCTTTATAGCCTCAGTCACTAACCCGCCTTTATTGCCTCTCAGATCTAGGATTAGATTCTGCGGGCTATTTTGCTCCCTATAGGTTTGTAGGATGTCATTGGCTGCGTCATGGCTAAATAACCTCACCTTTATGCACGATGTTGATTTGTTGATCATATATGCCGTGTCGATAGCCGGAGAGTCGATAATGTTGTCTATCTCATCTTTCATCTCTCGATCAAGGTACGTCGAGTATGGGTCTGTTTGATCCAAAATCGTCTGTATCGCAACCTTAGTCAGGTAGTTGTAGTCGAGTGACTCAATGTAATTCTTGTCTAGTATCTTGATGAATTCCTTGAATTTTCGAATCTCTTGTTTGGTCGAAGTTCGGTTTTTCTGTGCGTATGTAGGTGCGAAAGAGAAAATAGTGGTGGCCACAATTGTAACCACCACTATTTTTATTAATAGCCCCTTCATAAACTTTTCGCCTACTTTAGGAATTCTGCTAGGTTGCCAAAAGCAATGTGAGATTGTTCACCGCTTGTCATATTCTTAACGGTAGCGACCTCTTTTACCAACTCATCGCTTCCGATGATAACAACATATGGAATACCTCGTTTGTTGGCATACTCCATCTGCTTCTTCATCTTGCTCATGTCTGGATATATCTCACTCGATATGCCAGCGCTACGAAGTGATGAAAGCAGCTTCATCGAGAGCTTCTGCTCCTCCTCGCCTAGGTTTACAAAGAGCACCTTAGTCGATACATTCACCTCTTCGGGGAAGAGCTCCATGCCCACCATCACATCGTAGATTCTATCCGCTCCAAAAGAGATTCCAACTCCCGAAACATTTGGCATACCAAAGATTCCTGTCAAATCATCATATCGACCTCCGCCACAGATACTTCCGATTGCAAAATCACGAGCTTTTACTTCAAAGATCGCACCCGTGTAGTAGTTTAGTCCGCGTGCTAGTGACAAATCAATCTCGATTGGAAGGGACAGTCCTAGATCCGCAACATGAGTTAGAATTGTGCGTAACTCCTCGATACCCAAAGCGCCCGTCTCAGAGTCGGTGATGATTGATGCTAGTTGGTATAACTTCTCTGTGTTTGAACCACTTAGCTCCAAGATAGGTTGTAACTTCTCGATTGCTGACTCCTCGATTCCACGTGCCGCTAGCTCCTCCTTCACCTTGTCAAGTCCGATCTTGTCTAGCTTGTCAATCGCCATCGTGATATCCATCATCTTGTCGGCGTGACCTATTGTCTCGGCAATTCCGTAGAGAATCTTGCGGTTGTTGACTTTGAGTGTAACACCAATCTTGAGAGCTGCAAAGACTCTCTCCACAATCTCGATTAACTCTACCTCGTTGAGCAAAGATTTCGATCCGATCATATCGACGTCACACTGATAGAACTCACGGTAACGACCCTTCTGAGGTCTGTCAGCACGCCATACCGGTTGAATCTGATATCTCTTGAATGGGAATGTCAACTCGTTTTGGTGCTGTACAACATATCTTGCAAATGGTACAGTTAGATCATAACGAAGCCCCTTTTCGCAGATCTTCGATGGTGAGGTTAACTCCTCACGGCTCATCTGCTTTGCATAGTCGCCCGAATTTAGGATCTTGAAGAGGAGCTTATCCCCCTCCTCGCCATATTTGCCCATCAAGGTTGATAGGTTCTCCATCGATGGTGTCTCGATAGGGCCAAATCCGAATAGACGGAATACAGAGCGAATTGTATCAAATATATATTGACGACGCAACATCTCACGATGCCCGAAGTCGCGTGTTCCCTTTGGTATTGAGGGCTTTTGAATTGCCATTTTATTTTACTCTACTAATTTTCTAAACTTTGCCTTCTTTGGATTTGCATCCTCTCCCTGTAGCTTTTTCCAAGCCTCAAACTCACTATATGAACCCTCATATGAGACTACACGTCCATCACCCTCAAACGAGATGATATGCGTTGCGATACGATCCAAGAACCATCTATCATGCGAGATAACAACCGCGCAACCTGCGAAGTTCTCCAATCCCTCCTCCAATGCACGAAGTGTGTTAACATCGATATCATTCGTAGGCTCATCAAGCAACAATACGTTACCCTCCTCCTTGAGTGCTAGTGCCAAGTGAAGTCGATTTCTCTCTCCTCCCGATAACATTCCACACTTCTTCTCCTGATCTCCTCCCGAGAAGTTGAATCTCGCTACATATGCACGAGCTGGCACTTGTCTATTTCCTAACTGCACCCACTCGCTATTTTGTGAGATAACCTCATATACGCTCTTCTCTGGATCGATCGATTTGTGCTGCTGATCTACATACGCTAGCTTAACTGTCTGACCCACAGTGAATGTTCCTGCATTTGGCTCTTCAAGACCCATGATCATGCGGAATAGGGTAGTCTTACCCGTACCATTTGCTCCGATGATTCCAACGATTCCTGCAGGTGGAAGTGTGAAGTTAAGATCCTCGTACAACATACGTCCATCATAACCCTTTGCAACTCCATTCGCCTCGATAACAACATCTCCCAAGCGTGGACCATTCGGGATAAAGATCTCCAACTTCTCCTCCTTCTGCTTCGTATCTTCGTTCATCATCTTGTCATATGCCGACAGACGAGCCTTGCTCTTTGCTCTACGACCCGATGGAGACATACGTACCCACTCCAACTCTCTTTCGAGGGTCTTTCTACGTTTCGACTCTGTCTTCTCTTCGTTGGCCATGCGGTCGGTCTTTTGCTGCAACCAACTTGAGTAGTTGCCCTTCCAAGGAATACCCTCTCCGCGATCAAGCTCCAAGATCCAACCTGCGACGTTGTCAAGGAAGTATCTATCATGGGTCACAGCGATTACCGTACCCTTATATTGTTGCAAGAATTGCTCCAACCAATCGATAGACTCTGCATCGAGGTGGTTAGTAGGCTCATCCAAAAGCAAGACATCTGGCTGCTGAAGAAGCAGGCGACACAATGCAACTCGACGACGCTCACCTCCAGACAACACCGCAACATTTTGATCTGGTGCTGGACAACGCAACGCATCCATCGCACGCTCCAATACAGAGTCTAACTCCCAGCCATTAACTTGATCAATCTGCTCATAAAGCTCGCCCTGACGCTCGATCATAGCGGCCATCTCGTCATCGGTCATTGGCTCACATAGCTTCATGTTTATCTCCTCATACTCTTTGAGTAGGGCTGTTGTAGCTGCGCACCCCTCCTCGACAATTTCGCGAACTGTCTTTGAGTTGTCCAACTGAGGCTCCTGCTCCAAATACCCAACTGAGAACCCCGGTGAGAATACCACCTCGCCCTGATAATTCGAGTCGAGTCCCGCGATGATCTTCATCAGCGTCGATTTACCCGAACCATTGAGTCCGATGATACCGATCTTAGCGCCGTAGAAGAATGATAGGTAGATGTTGTTTAAGACTTTTTTCTGGTTGGTGAAGACTTTGCTTACGCCTACCATCGAGAAGATAATTTTTTCGTCTGCCATTGTTTGTGTAGTATAAATGTTATGAACCACAAAGGTATAACAAAAAAATGGGATTTAGAAATTTAAACCATATTAATATATGGTGTAAAATGATCTTTGTTTGTCATATTTTGTGAATAAAATTGTATAAAGTGGATTATTTTTGTTAAATTTGCAAGTTGCACGTTATGTTTCGGGCTAAAAATAGATGGAGGATATATTATGAATCAGACGATAGATTATGATGCCGTTGTTAAAGAACTCATCGAGAGTTTTTGGCAGATAGAGCACCTCAAGGGTTTCAGTGAGACGGAGTTGCAGATGATGCACAAGGCTTACGAGTTGGCATATGAGGCCCATAAACCGCAGACCCGCAAGGGCGGAGGACCATATATCACCCATCCAATATCTGTAGCTCGTATTATTGCTGAGGAGTTTCAACTCGATGCCAACACCATAATAGCTGCCTTTTTGCACGATGTGGTTGAGGATACTCCATATACTATCGAGGATATCCGTTCGCGATTTGGCGAAGATGTTGCCTTTTTGGTTGGTGTTGTCACCAAAGAGAAGAAGGCGCATTATGAGATGTCGAAGCAGCTGGATAATTACAAGCAGATGTTGGACTCGATCAAGTATGACATTCGAGCGCTGTTGGTCAAGCTAGCTGATAGATTGCATAATATGCGAACCTTGAGTAGTATGCGACCCGAAAAGCAGATGAAGATTGCCGGAGAGACTGACTACTTCTATGCTCCGCTAGCAAATCGTTTGGGACTCTATGAGGTTAAGACCGAGATGGAGAATTTGAGTATGCAGTATCGTTGTCCGATGGAGCACGCTCAGATCTATGAAGATATCGAGCAATATAAAAGGGATAATCAAGAGAGACTTTCAGCATGGTGTGCCGATTTGAAGGCACACTTCGTGAAGTATAATATTAATGTAGATGTATATATAAATTTCTACTCGGTCTATGCGGCATGGAAGCAGATGCAAAAATCGGGAAGTGATTTTAAACATATTCCACACAAATATAATGTTCAGATCATCTTCTACAATAGTTCGGGGATGAAGGAGAAGGATCGTTGTCTGCAGATCTACTCTGCGTTGACGGATCTTTGTAAGGAGCTACCGGGAAGTATTCGAAATTATGTAGACTCCCCTAAGGAGAATGGGTATCAGGCATTTCATATCAATGTGCTAGCCCCAAATGGATCGTGGCAGAAGGTGCAGATAGCTTCGGAGAGGATGTTCTCGAACTCCAAAGTGGGGTGTGTCGCGGAGCGTGTAGCGGGAGTTAATGATTGGATATCGAAGTTTAAAGATGTGCTTAAGGATATGGCATCTCAGAGTAAGGGAGGTGCTTTTATGGATGGTGTCGTTGCGAACTTTTACAACGATGATATCATGGTCTTTACCCCGAAGGGAAATGGCGTTGTGCTTCCGAAAAATGCTACGGCGATTGACTTTGCCTATGCGATCCATAGTAAGATAGGAAATCACGCCCAATATGCGAGGATCAACGGAGCTGTTGCCACGATCAAAACAGAACTTCATAGAGGAGATTGTGTGGAGATTGGGACAAACCCTAGAATCACTCCAAAGCGAGAGTGGTTGGATTATACTCGAACATATAAGGCGAAGCGAAATATAACTGTTGCGATACGTAACCTCTATGGAGGTGATGATCAGATTGATAATATCGAGGTGTGCCCATTCTGTTCGCCTCTTCCGGGTGAGGAGGTTATGGGTTTTCGGATCAATGGTGGCAAGACTATTGTTCATAAACGTAACTGCTCGAGTGCTATCAAGCTAGCGTCGCAGGATGGTGATAGTATTGTGGATGTGAGCCTAAAGGAGAATGCTAAGACATACCTAGTTACGGTGAATATCAAGGCGATCGATCGTTACCATCTGTTGAGCGATTTGGTCAATGTGGTGACTAATGATCTTAAGCTCTCTATCGAGAATTTGTTGACCACGACGGTTGATGAGATAGTTGATTGTACGATCAATTTTTCGGTACACTCTGTGCAGGAGCTCAATGGTGTGATGGCACATATCAAGACTATAGATAGTGTTGAGGAGGTTCGTCGAGTCAAGGAGTTTCAGAGTGCGATAGCCAAGGCGTAAACATACTTTGTGCTATGAATTATTTTATGACAAAGTTTGGCTATTTTTTTGTCGAGTAAATAAAATGTCGTACCTTAGTGGCGGAAAAAGCAAATATTAAGCAAAACACAATAAACAAAAAAATTACGGATTATGATCTATTCACACGAAGTACAGCAGATGTGCTGTGTTACGAAGGGTGCGAATCACGCTTCTGCACCAATCCCAGAGGAGGGAAAATGGGTACGCTCAAAGGAGATTTCTGATATCTCAGGTCTAACACACGGAGTGGGTTGGTGTGCTCCACAGCAGGGTGCTTGTAAGTTGACACTCAACGTTAAGAACGGTATTATCGAGGAGGCTTTGGTTGAGACTCTAGGATGTTCAGGTATGACTCACTCAGCAGCGATGGCATCTGAGATTCTTCCGGGTAAGACTCTTTTGGAGGCTTTGAATACTGACCTTGTATGTGATGCAATCAACACAGCAATGCGCGAGTTGTTCCTTCAGATCGCTTATGGTCGTACACAGTCTGCTTTCTCGGAGGGTGGTCTTCCAATCGGTGCTGGTCTTGAGGATTTGGGTAAGGGTCTTCGTTCTCAGGTAGGTACAATGTTCGGAACAGTTGCTAAGGGAGTTCGCTACCTTGAGATGGCTGAGGGATACTGTACTCGTATGGCTCTTGACGCTAACAGCGAGGTTATCGGATATGAGTTCGTT
>JBCQTX010000038.1:0-19370 GCA_047174605.1 Rikenellaceae bacterium
TGCATGTGTTAGGCCTGCCGCTAGCGTTCATCCTGAGCCAGGATCAAACTCTCCATTGTAAAATTTTATAATGTTTGTTTAGAGTCCTGACTTCCTTATCAAAAGATTACTTTTGAAGTATACACTTCAAAAGAATTGACAGATGTTACTACATTTTCTTTCAAAAAATATAACCAGTAATTCAAAGAACTTTTCTATAAAAATCTCAAAGTATAGATTTAAAACTTATCCCTTAGTGACCGTTTTCATAGGTCGGGACTGCAAAGTTACGCACTTTATTTTAAACCACCAAATTTTTAAGAACTTTTTTGCAATCTTTTTTCAAGTCGTTCAAACTTTCGTTATCACTGCGCCTTGTTCCTCATTGCGGTTGCAAATATAGGGACTATTTTTTAATCTGCAAACTTTTTGTGCTTTTTTTTGCAAAAAATATTCATTTTAGGCAAAATCTATATATAATAAATAGGTATAGCATCAATATGCCACATACAACGCTATATTGCATCAAACTTATATCAAAATGAGTGGCGCACTTTTTGCTCATCTCCCACTATCGAGTTGCCAATATTTTACGCAACACAGGTATCTGAGGCGGCCTTTATCGAGGTCGATGCCCTCCTCTACCTCGAAAAATTTGTATTGGCCGAGGGGCGCGGCAGCTAAAAATGATAACAAAATGAGGAAGATTCTACTCACATTGGCACTGACGCTAGCAATTAGCGCCGCCACAACAACACGTGCGCAGAGCTACGTGATCTCGCAAAGTGCAAATTACGAAAACTTTTTTTCGACGCGCATGGGTGTAAATTTCGCGACGCTCGACGATCCGCAGTACTCGAGCGACTGCCAAACAGGATTCAATGTCGCTGGTCTATACAACATCTCGCTGATGCGAAATGCCCCTCTTTACCTGCAGAGTGGTGTGGCGATCGAGATGAAGGGGGCTCGAAGTGGGCGATTCTTGGGCGATGAGTACCCTAAGACGCACTACAAAAGTTATGGATTTGAGATTCCGATCGTCGCGACTTATGACATTAAGGTGGGACAGAACACCGCCATTGTCACAGAGCTGGGATTCTACTACTCTTATGCGTTTGCGGGATCGATCCAGACAGGCGACTACTTCTTCCGTCCTTACGAGAAGGAGGAGTACACGGTGGCGGATGACGAGAGTGTTAGCTCACGACTCTTCAAACGCAACGATTTTGGTATTCGATGTGGCCTCTCGCTTCGATTATCGAGATGTTTGATCGGATTTGCCTATGATGCCGGCCTGTTGGATGTCTATCCGGGGGATATTCGCGGTGGAGATAACAACATTAAGACGGGGTGTTTCTCGATTAATTTGGGGTATCGATTCAATTGATAATTATTTTTATGATGACTCCTCTAGAAAATTCTAGGGGAGTTTTTTTGTTCTCTACCCTTTTTTTGCGTACATTTGCTCTTAACAAACTAAAATACTAACTATTACAATGAAGAGCAAAAATTATCTTATGGGTAACGGAGCGGCAACTGTCGCCCTACTCGGAGTGTGTACCCTCGCACCTCAAACAGCGGAGGCAAAGAGAAAAGCAGAGGTGTCGCTAGAGCAGCGACCAAACGTAATCCTTATAAATTGTGACGATTTAGGCTATGGCGACCCTTCGTGCTACGGTGGAAAGCTATTTGAGACTCCCAATATTGACCGATTGGCCTCGGAGGGAATTCAATGTACAAATGGATATGTCGCAGCTCCAGTGAGCGGTGTGAGTCGTGTTGGATTGATGACGGGCTGCCACCAACAGCGATTTGGAATGCAGTGGAATCACGATCAGTGGGCAACACCGGGTCGCGAAGATGACCTGTTGCCAGCGGAACACAAACAGCTGCAGAGCGCGTTCAAGGAGGCTGGATACAAAACGGCTATCGCGGGCAAGATCGGATTTAATAACAACCAGCCATTCGATAACTACTACTCGTTCGTGTGGAATGGAACAAACTACTTCCCTGACGAGGATGGTCGATACGTTGCTGCGCCGGGAGAGAAGAAGGTTGCCGCGATGGATGAGGTCTATTGGGGAGATGAGAGCAAGGGTGAGTACATCACTGATAAATGTACGCGCGAATGTATGGAGTTTATCGAGGAGAATAAGGAAAATCCGTTCTTCTTTTACATGGCGTATAACGCTCCGCACACCCCTCTACACGCTAAGGTGAGTGATAAATCGCGTGTGGCGCACATCGAATCGGAGGTGGCACAAGTATATGCCGCGATGGTTCTTGCATTGGATGACAATATCGGCCGCCTGCTCGACTATTTGGAGGATGAGGGGCTGAGAGAGAATACGATTGTTGTATTTTTGAGCGATAATGGACCAGCTAATCCGTGTCACCTTAGAATCCCTAGTTGGTGGCCTACAGGCGCTCCATACCATGTTTTGGGGCAACGTAATGGTCTCAATGGCTACAAAGGTACTATGTGGGAGGGTGGAATTCGTGTTCCATATATCATCTCGTGGCCGGGTAAATTGGCACAGGGCGAGGTGTATGACAATGCCGTTAGCACGCTTGACATCTACCCTACTCTATGCTCTGCGACACGTGTTGCAATTCCAGATAATACACATCTCGATGGCGTTGACCTCATGCCATACCTAACTGGTGGATATGAGAAGGAGCCACACAAACATTTGTTCTGGTATGCGAACCGCATGGGAGCTGTGCGTAGTGGAAAGTGGAAGATGCTTATTGAGGATGACTACCACTATCTATTTGATTTAGAGAATGATATGGCGGAGAGCACAAATGTGATGAGTGAGAATCCGGAGGTTATGCATGAGCTTCTTGCCGCATATATCGACTTCAGGAATCAGATGCCTGCATATCGAAATCCATTTGCGCGACCTATCGACATCAAAGATCCTGCAGTTGTGGGATTGCCAACCTTAGATCCGAAATAAATAATTGCACCAGCGTGGGTGCAATCCCCGCCCGCCGGAGGCAGTTCACGCGTTACCATCGCTCTCTCTGCTAAAAGGCGATTTTCGAAAAAAATTGCCCAGAAAGCACCCACACAAAAAAGAGCGCTCCCAAAAGGAACGCTCTTTTTTATCTGTTATGTAGTGTGAATTACTCAGCAACAACCGACAACTTGATAGTTGCGCTTACTGAGCGATGCAACTTAACCTCTGCCTCATACTCACCAACTGTCTTGATAGCCTCTACCGAGATAGCCTTACGATCAACAACAACCTCCTTAGCAGCCAACGCCTCAGCGATATCTGCAGATGTGATAGTTCCGAAAAGACGTCCCTCCTCAGCCTTAGACGAGATTGAGATTGGAAGTGAAGCCAACTTCTCAGCCAATGCCTGAGCATCTGCCAAGATCTTAGCATCTTTGTGTGCACGTTGGCGCAAATTCTCAGCCAATACCTTCTTTGCAGAGGCTGTAGCTGACTTAGCGTAACCTTGTGGGATAAGGAAGTTGTTCGCGTATCCAGGCTTTACATTTACGATATCGTTTACGTAACCTACGTTCTCGACATCCTTGATCAAAATAATCTCCATATTGCTTATGCCTCCTTATTATTTCATACAATCTGTTACGAATGGCAAAATTGCCAAGTGACGAGCACGCTTTACAGCCTGAGCCACCTTCTTCTGGAACTTCTGAGATGTTCCTGTAAGGCGACGTGGCAAAATTTTACCCTGCTCGTTAAGGAACTTCTTCAAGAACTCACCATCCTTGTAATCTACATACTTAATACCTAGCTTCTTGAAGCGACAGTATTTCTTCTTTTTAACGTCAACTGTTACTGGATTCAAGTAACGGATCTCTGACTGTGGTCTGTTATCTGCCATTTTTACTCCTCCTGCTTGTTAGATAGTTTCGCGCGACGACGTGCAGAGTACTCTACAGCATACTTGTCTTGCTTAAATGTAAGGAAACGGATCACGCGCTCGTCGCGGCGGAACATTGTCTCCAACTTCTCGATAAGGTTACCCTCACCTGCGAACTCGATAAGGAAATAAAAACCGGTAGTCTTCTTTTGAATAGAGTAAGCAAGCTTCTTCAAGCCCCAGTTCTCTCTGTTCTCAATCTGACCGCCGTTCTCGGTGATAACACCTTGGAATTTGTCAGCAACCTCGTTTGCCTGAGCATCAGACAAAACTGGAGTGACGATGAAAACGGTTTCGTAATTGTTCATAATTATCTATTAATTAAGTAATTAGCATATATAACCACTCTAGCGGCTTTTAATGCGAGGACAAAGGTACGACTAATTTTTCATTCCTGCAAACAATTCGCCCTATTTTTCCCCACAAATGTTTATTACTCAGGTCGTGACAAGATCCGCCCAACAACATCCACATCATAATTAACATAGGTGTTCCACTCTCCATTGAGCCACAACAGCACTTTGTACCCATCCTTCTGGGCTATAATAGGTCGAATATTTCGATAGAGAGAATTCTGCGTAATCGCCTCCCACTTTATAGTCGAGATATCATCCGATGCCGTCACGCGAGCCGAATAGATCTCATGTCGCCCACCCAAATATTCTCCAGTCGTAGGGTCAACATCGGTGGAGATATAGACCATCTCCGTATCCGTAGGGTCGATCGCCATAAGCCCCGTATAGCTGCTCTCCCAATAGTATAGGCAACGCCCAGCATATGCAATCTCGCGGTCGTTCCACCCCTCGCCATCCCACGAAATAAGGCGGAAACGATGGTCGTCGTTATTTATATATAAGGTATAGCCGATATGCGGATTCCCCTCACTATCGCTCACCATGTTGCAATTCCACGCCGCCCCCGGCTCGCTCTCACACGTCGCTGGTTTTGTGTAGTGCGTCTCGCTCCCCTTGTAGATCTTCTCTCCATGCGTTGTGAGCAGCGGCCCATCGCTGATCGACTGGATCATCGTTCCATCCGCCCGATAGAAACACCCGTCACGGAACTCCACATAGTAGAGGCTATTACCATACTCACGCGGATGGGCATCAGTATAGACAATCCCGACAGTGTTTGGATCAACCTGCGAGTAGATGGTATATGGTCGATTTCGCCCCGACACCTCGTTTGCGATCAGGTGCGTATCGCCGCTCCACGTCAGCCCCTGATCCTGCGAGGTGATATACGCCGGATTGAAGTGCGCGCCATCGCGGAAGAAGCTGTAGAGCCTCCCCTCCCCCTCCATATAGTAGAGATTCATGTAGGTCACGCCGCGATTATCCTCATACACATGGTGATGCTCCTGCTTCGCGCCCCACTGCAGATAATCATCCGTCGACGAGATGCTATATCGGTGAATCTTATCGTTTCCATGCTTCGCCCACATGGTCAGCAGGCTGCCATCCGGACGCGCATAGAGCACCGGAGAGTTGTGGTCATCGCACTGAAAACCGCTCTCGAGAGTCACCTGCCCATCGATCTGCTCGCTCTGGAGGTCATATACTCCGATGTTGACATCGCCATTTTTTCCGTTGAGACCGCCGATGATCAGCTTTCCGTTGTTGATTATTGCGCGCGGCCCTTGATACCAACACCAACCTCCATTTTTCATGAATGTCTGTTCGGCCATGTCGCGCGTTGGCGTTGTATCCTTTGTGTAGAAGTTGTTGATGAACCTATACATCTGAGTTCCAGCGGCTAAGAATGCTCCGACACCATATAGCTCGGTGTAGTTTTCGTAGCTCGCGCCGGGAGCTGCGCCAACCCCCTGCACATATCCGAATAGCCCCTCCTCGGTGACGGCACCGGCTAGTACGTTCCATGCTTTGAGAAGCGCTGGCTCGTATGTTGCGCGATCGAGGATTCCGCTGTTGATTCCCCATGCGAGTCCGAATGTGAAGAATGCTGATCCGGAGGTCTCGATATTTTTGTAGTTCTCGATATCGCCCAAGAGCCCTGCGGACCATGTGCCGTCGGGACGTTGGAGTTCGAGGAGTCGTTGCGACATTTTTTGGAATAGCTCGACGTAGAATTGGCGACCCGACCACTCCTCGGGCATATCGGGGATCATCATTGCGAGACCGCCATATACCCAGCCGTTACCTCGCGACCAGAATATTCCTTGGCCGTTTTCCTCGTGTTGGTCGAAGTATGACTCGTCGCGATAGAATAGTGATTCGTCGTTGTTCCAGAGTTTATCGTAGGTCATCTGGTATTGGGAATCCATGTAATCGAGATATTTTTTGTCGCCGGTTATCTTGGCGAGACGTGTCCAGACGGGAGGTGCCATGAATAGTGCATCGCACCAATGCCAATGCCAATCGTCGGCTTTGTCGCTCTCCATTATCTGGTCGAACTGCTTTTTGGTTGGCATATATAGTTGGATTTTGTCGTAGTACTGAGCTAGGTTTAGGTAGAATTGTCCTACGCAGTGGTCGTCGGCGTGGTATTGTCGATCGTAGAGTTTGAATCCGCAATTTTGCCCCATCTGGTTTAGCCAGTTGATGTATTTAGTGTCGGCGGTAATTGTTGTGAATTGGTACATACCGGCGAATAGGGTTGCTGGCAGCCACTCTTGGTCATGATATTTTTCGCGGTGGTGCCATTTTTTGCGGAGCTCCTTTGGTGGTAGTGCTCGGTAGATGCCTTGGTCGTCGTATGTTTCGATTTGCCAGTCGGCCACTTTTTGGGTTAGAGCCTTGACCTGTTGGGCTGTTGGGATTTGGTTTTGTTGTGTGCAGCTTATGGATATTATTGCTGCTAGGGTTAGGATTAGGAGTTTTTTCATTTGTGGACATGGTTAGTTTAATGCAAGGTACGATTTTTTGGTGAGAATTGCAAATAATTGCACCTGACCCCACACCCGTCATCCCGCACTTGATGCGGGTGGGGGGGTGACGGGGGGGATGACGGGGGGGGTGACGGGAAGGGAGGGATACGAAAAAAGAGTGGCGACATTGCTGTCGCCACTCTTGGAGTTATATCTTTCGCCTTTTGGCGTTTGATACTTTATTAGTATTTCAAGTAAACCTGAACAGTGCTACTCTGAGACTTACCAGTGATATCTGTGTAAGTAACCTTAACCGCTTGCTTAAGCTCTACAGTTGAATCTGTTGAAGCAGGAAGAGCACGGTAGATAACACCTGTATCACTAACCTCAATCAACTTAGTAGTCTTAGCCAAACCTGATGGAAGCGCTTGAGTAGATCCAGCAACTGTCAAGTCGCTAACTGTGTAAGTTACGCAATCAGCACCCAAAAGATCTACAGTAGAGAAAAGATCTGCAGAACCATCTCCGATCTGTGAGCAGATAAGAGCAGATAGCTCCTCACTTGCTGTGTAGTCACGGTTATCAAGTGTAATATTTGTAGTGAATAGATTCTTAAATGCATAGTAATCCAAACCGAATGTGAATGTATAAGGTGAGGCTCCAGCAGCAGCCATGTAATCATTATACAAAATACCCTCCTTAGCAAGGTTAGTAAATACTGGCTGAGAACGTGTTAGTTTACTATCGATGTAGAAGATATCACCATCGCTATCAACATTGCTTGTAGAAAGCTCCAAATCAGATGTGTAATTGATATAATCAGTAGTAGTTAGAGCTGTAGGGATCTCCTCGCCATCCTCTAAGCAATATACTGTTGATGATACACTAGCCAACTGGTTAAGCTTAATGTTAACACCAAACTTACCGCTCTTACCTGCATTCTTAAGCACACCATCAAAGAACAAGTCAACTGGGATGATAAGACCAGACTCAAGTGTTGTAGACAACTGAACAGTCTCAGCGATGTCAGCAGAAGATGTAGATGGAGCATCAACTGGGATGATGTTCTCCTCACCCTCAACCTGACTAGAGAATGCTACGTTCAATCCCTGATACCAAACCTGATTATTAGCCTTAGGAGCATCAAGCAAGTACTCTGAATCTGGAGTTAGACGAAGTGATGTTGGATCGTAGCAGAACTGATCGAATGCAGAGTACAATGATGAGTTAGGAATCTCCTGATCAACAAGAGTATATGACTTAGCATTAACAGCTGATGTATTTGAAATAGACTCCAATGTTGCAGTAACATTGTCAACATCAAGAAGACGAGCTAGATCGTAATCGTACCACTCATATGTAGTAAACTCATATAGACCACTTGTTGCATCAACTGCCAATGGAATGATATTCTCAACACCATTAGTACCATTGTAAACATTAGCAGTAGTACTCATTGCTGCGTTCAACTGGATGTAGTACTGTGGAGCGTACAAGTTAACCTCGATTGGGTACTTCTTGTAAGTCTCTAGACCGTCAGAGTCTGTAGTCTTAACTGTGATAGTGAACTCATAAAAACCCGGAAGAACTGCGTAGTCTGCAGTGTTCTCGAAGTAAACAGCGTAAACAAGATCCTTAGTCGCACCTACGATAGATGTTGTCTCGATCTCAGCCTTAACGAAGTCAGTTGGGTTGTTCTCAACATATGTCTTGTATGCAGAATTGCTATTAAGAACATATCCGTAAGTACCAGGTGTGTAAGTATACTTAGCTGTGATGTCAGAGATCTCATATGTCTCAGTACTAAGCTCAACCTCCATCTCCTCATTCTCACCGTTACCTAGAACAAGTGAAGAACCTGTAGCACCCGGAGCACCGTAAGGAACATAATCATTATAGGAGTATGTATCCTGTGCTTCAACATCGTTAACAGTAAGAGTAATGTAACGAACAACATATCCTCTAGATACTAGTGGAGATGGAGCAGAAGCAGCAGCTACGTAAGTTAGGCTACCAAGAACTGAACTATAGTAGTAGTTCTTACCTGAGTTATCAGCATCGTAACCAGAGAAGTTGTAGTACTCAGCTACGCCATCAGCAAGAACACCTGCAGTAGATGTATTTGGATAGTAGTCATCGAAGATGATTGCAAGGTTGAACACCTCAGTTCCACCTGTTGTAGTAACTTCATCAGTCTTGAAATACAAAGTAGCCTTACCATCTTTGTAGCTATATGTTCCTACAGACTGAGTCGTGCTATCCCAACTAGCAGGCAAGGTAACTAGCGAACTAAAGTCATCAAACACACTGTTTGATACGTAGTCTCCTTCAGCGCCAGACTCGATTATTGCAGCAAAATCTACGTCTTCATTGTTCGCATAAACAGCAGATGTAAGAACCAACTGTGCATCTTTGATGTTGTAAGAGATGAAATCAGTCTGGTTGAAGAACATCTCGTCAAGATCAAGAGTGATCTCACTGTTCTCGTTTACATAATGCTTGATTGTGTAAGCAACATCCCAGTAACCCGGAGTAACGTCAGCCTCAGTGATAAGAACTGCACCCTCGATGATTCCCATAGATGTGTCAGTCATAACCTCCTTAGTAACAGCAACTACAGATCCGTTAGACCATGTGTTCTCAACGAACTCTGCAGATACAAGAACCTTCTCAGAGTCAACATCAGCACCTGTCCACTTAACAGAAAGAGTAGCAGTACCTGTCTCGTCTGGAGCAGTGAATGAGTCAACAACAACAACTGTAGACTCAGTTCCCATCAATGACTTAACAGATGGTACAGTAACACCAGCATCGCTTGATCCTCCCTCAACAACTACAAGGTAGTAAGCTGTAGGAACAACAGTTGTGTTAGATGGGTTCAACTTAACTGTGATGTCGTAAGTCTCACCTGACTTCATAACTGGATAAAGATCAGTTACTCCCTTAAGAGAAACGTCTGTAAGAGTTACATAGTCAGTCTTAGCAACTACGTACTCAACGCCCTCGATAGAGAGAACACAGAACTCATCAACGTCTGCTAGAACCTCAACATCTGATGTAGATGATGTAGAGACAACAGAACCATCGCTGAAGTAGATAGTCTTAGATCCGTCGCTATTAGTAACTACGCTTGTAACAGTGATAGCACCATCCTCAAGCAAGCCCTCAAGCTCCTCAAGCTGAGACTCCAAATCCTCAACCTGACCCGTCAAATCAGCAACCTCGTCCTCAAGGTCACCGGTACAGCCAACCGCAAAGGCCGCTGTCAATGCAAGCAGTACTACTGCGCAACGCTTGCAATGGAACAAAAGTTTTTTCATAAAAAATTAATTAAATTAGTTAAATATTGTGTATTTCTCCCCTAACCTCCCAGCTGTGGAGGTATATATTTTGGTGCAAATATATGTATTTTATACTCCCAAACCAAAAAAAGCAGAAGTTTTTTTGCACTTGACAACGATTTAATACAGCAACTTGATCCGGAAGTCGCGGTAAATTATTGTAGTTCAGTGAGTTAGATGAAATTAGGTTTTTTTTTATTTCTTGCGGTTTTTTTGCCGGTTGCGCGACGTTTCGTTGCACTCACGCGACCTTAACGCGTATTTTGGCTTTTTTGCTCGTACACCTATTATATATATTGGTATAGCCGTGTCAAATTTCTTCCAAAATGGTTTTAAACTACTTGATCTTCTCCCTAACGTTGGTCACCGTGTAGTTCTCAACGTCGTCCGTCACAACCAATGGGCGCGCGTCCGACTCAACGAACTCAGCCGTGAAGTTGTTGATAGTCAGCCCGTTCACGTGGCGCGCGTAGATCGCACTCGCCGGGAGAACACCGCCCAAGCAGCTGTATTCCGGCCAGTGGTGTTTCATCGACTCCAAATCAAACTCCGGAACATCCGCGCGAGCAGCATCCGCAGACGTGCCGCCACCGCCCCCAACGAAGTAGACATTGCTTAGCGTGACGTCCTCGATCGCGTGGGTCGGGACGCCCGAGAAGATGAACAACGAATTGGCGTCCAACATCGAATTGTCGACCGTTATGTTGCTGAAAATGAAACGTTTCATATATTTCAACTCATCCAATGTGTCCAACGGCTCGTCAACGCAAGCGCGCTGCTGGCAGAAGGTCATCAGCACCGGACGCGGCACATTGTTCATCACCAAATTCGTGAAGGTCATGTCCGACATGCCCCCCGCCTCGTTCTGCTGGATCTTCAATCCCGAATCCAAAATGTCGTTGAACGTGCAGTTGCTTACCGTGACTTGACTGATGTCCGCCATCGAGAGTAGGCCTATGCGGATGCCGGCCCACTTCGTTTTGAAGGTGCAGTTGGTGATCACCACGTTTTTGCATGGCTTGTCGCGACGTGAGGTTTGTAGGCAGATGCAATCGTCGCTGTTGTTGAAGTTGCTGTCGCTGACGCGGACGTTGGTGCATCCGTCGAAATCTAGCCCGTCGCCATTTTTATTTACCACGCTGTCGATGCGGATTCCTGAGACAACGATGTCGTCGCAATAGAGGATGGCTGAAGTCCATGCTGCTGGGTTACAGAGCGTTAGGTCGTTGATGCGGATTCTCTCGCAATCCTTGAATCTCAACAGCATCGGGCGTGTGTTGGGGAAGTTCTCCTCGTGGCCGTTGCCATCGATTGTGCCGTAGCCCTCGAACGAAAATTCCCTCGCATTCTCCGCGTAGATGAAGCAGCGGTTCATGTGGGACTCGCGCTTATACATGATTTTGTGGGTGTCGGTCGGGTAGTCATCGATGTTTGGCGAGGCCAACAATGTTGTGCCGCTCTCGATGCGGAGTGTTACGTAGCTCTTCATGTAGAGCGTGCTTGTCATATATTGGCCTCCTCCCTGCAACAGAACGACTCCACCGCCCGCTGCGCTACAGTCGTCGATCGCCTGCTGGATGATCTTGACGTTGTTTGTTACTCCGTCGTTCTTCGCCCCCAAGGCTGCGACATCATAGGTTGCTGCCGTGAGCGTGGTTGCTAGGCATAGCGAAAAAAGTAGGGTTAGTAGTTTTTTCATGGTATGGTTGTATATTAATTATGGTATAGGGAGCTCTATTTTCTCCCAAAATACTAGTTTATCTGCCCCCTGAGGCCTTCGTGCGGTATTCATCCCACTTCTCGTGGTCTACGATCTGGTGTGGCGCGTGAAGATCCTCCCAGCGTGGCTCCATCATCTGTGCGTCCCACTTCTTGTAGTCCGCTGCCAACTCCTTGACCAACTCCGGATGGTCTGCCGCGATGTCGTACATCTCGATCTGATCCTCCTTCAAATTGAAGAGCATATAATCGTCTTGGAAATAGGTCTTTACCAATTTGTAGTCACCCTTGCGGATTGCGTACTCCATGCCTCCGCAGACTCTCCAGCATAGGCTCTCGTGTGGATCGCCCGTGTTCTCGCCCGAGAAATATGGGATTAGATCGGTTCCATCAAGCGGATTTTTGTTCTCCGCAGGGTTCATACCTGCCGCTGTGACAGCTGTGGCGAAGATATCTAGTGACGAAATTGTCTTGTTATAGGTGGTTCCTGCCTCGATATGTCCCGGCCAATACATAGCAAACGGGGTGCGGATTCCGCCATCGAACATATTTCCCTTGAACGAACGACGTGGGATATTCATCGCACGACCCGGGTCTCCCGTACCGCCATTGTCACTCAAGAAGAAGATCATCGTGTTGTCATCGATCCCCTGACGCTCCAACTCATCCCAAATGCGACCCAAGCCATCATCGACAGCCAAAATCATCGCTGCATAGACCGAACGCTCAGCGTTGGCGATGTGCTTTGTGCGATCTAGGTATTTCTGTGGCGCTTGAAGTGGCGCGTGTGGTGCGTTGTAGGCTAAGTAGACGAAGAATGGATCTCCGCTTTGCTCGTTATTTTGGATGAATTCGACTGTCTTGTCAGTGAAATCATCTGTTAGGTAGGTTGTTGCATCTGCCCCAATGCGCTCTCCATTCTCCTGAATGAAGCCCGATGGAGTGCCCTTATCGCCTCCCCAGAACGAGAATCCACCTCCTGCGAAACCGTAGAAGTAGTCAAAACCGCGTTTGTTTGGCCATAGGTCGGGGTGGTCTCCCAAGTGCCACTTACCAATTGCACAGGTGTTGTAGCCCTGCTCGCGCATTACTTGACCTAGCAAAACCTCCGACTCAAGGATTCCGTGCTTGCCCTCGATACTCTTCATCTCATCCTCGGTGTTACCCTCAGCTCCGAAACGTTGCTGGTAGCGTCCTGTCATGATACCGCATCGCGATGGGCCAGAGTATGGCGCTGAGATGTAGGCATCGGTGCAGTTCACGCCCTCATTTGCTACTCTATCGATGTTTGGTGTTGGGATATCCATACAGCCGTTGAAGCTCACGTCTGTTGAGCCTAGATCATCCAAAAGGACAATTATTACGTTTGGTTGATCACTCTTTTGAGCCGCATTTGCCGTGCCTGCTGCTGCAAGAAGCGCAATTGCTCCTACGCTGACGAAGGTAGATTTGTTCATGGTTATGGTTTAGTTTAGCAATATTGTAAATACAAATTTAATAAAATATATTTAAATTTACAACTCTATTATCGCTCCGCAATAAAAAAAATTAAAATATTCGGGTTGAAATAGTCTATTTAATCTCTCCTCCGCCTCGCTAGCGGTACAATGACCCGTGATTATTTGAGTATCGGGGGCAACTCTCGCCATCGTTCGTGCGAATTGAACCGCCTCGTCGTACCCCGTAGTTGTCCCGGCCGGATGGTTTACGAAGTGAAGGCCACCGATAAAGGCCGCCACATTGCTCTCGCCTGTGAATTCGCGACAACTCTCGATCACGTTGGCCGCCCCCGAATGGGTGCATGGCGAGATTATCACCAGCCCCTGCTCTGTGGAGAGCACCAACGCCATCTCGTGGTCGAAGTTGTCTGCCGCGTTGTCTGCCGTTAGGTGAGCATTGCCTTGCGGCTTGGGGTATCGTGAGGTGAAATTTGCCACTATAGCAACTCGATTGCTAATCCAACAACTCTCTCCGATTTGCTTTAAGCGCTCATCGAACTGCCTAAAGATAAGATTATTATGGCTGATATCACGCCGCGCTCCACCTCGCGAAGAGTAAAATTTACGATCCTTGATCTTATCCGAGAGATAGACCTCACAGGGGTAGTTTTCGAGCAGATGCATAAGCCCACCCGTATGGTCACCATGCGCATGAGAGACGAATGCGAAGTCCAATTGGTGGAGATCCACCCCCATCAATTCGCCATTTTTGGAGTAAAGATCCGATGCTCCCATGTCGCATAGGATCTTCAGCCCATCAAACTCTATATAGATCGAGAGGCCATGCTCACTCTTAATTGGGCTCTCAAAAGGAGCTATTCGGTTGTCCGAAAGGATTACTATCTCTGTCATTGTTATTATATAATATTTAATGCAAGGTAATAAAATCTTTGTTAAATTTTGTATTTCAACTCTTTTTTTCATACCTTGTGAGGGTAATATACCCCATTAACTATGACACAACAATATACCCCTGCGGCAGATAGATACGAAAAAATGTGTTACGAGAGGTGCGGAAATAGCGGAGTGGCACTCCCTAGAATATCGCTTGGACTCTGGCACAACTTCGGATCGGAGAGTAACTTCGAGGTGGCAAAGGAGATGATCCACTTCGCATTTGATCAAGGAGTTACACACTTCGACCTTGCCAATAACTATGGCCCGATCCCCGGATCGGCAGAGACAAATTTTGGCCATATATTGCGCGACGGAATGTTGCCATATCGCGACGAAATGATCATCTCATCCAAAGCTGGCCACGAGATGTGGGCAGGGCCTTACGGGGGGAATTCATCACGAAAAAATATTATTGCGAGTGCTAACCAGAGCTTGAAACGCACTGGATTAGAGTACTTTGACATATTCTACACCCATCGTTATGATGGTTCAACACCCATCGAGGAGACCGCGCAAGCTCTGATCGATTTGGTGCGTTCGGGGAAGGCTCTCTATGCCGGAATATCAAAATATCCTCCGAAGCTCGCCATCGAGATGTATGATCTGTTGGAGGAGGCGAATGTACCATGTCTCATAAGCCAATATAAATATAGTATGTTCGAGCGCACCATCGAGGCTCGCACCATCCCATTGGCGGCCGATCGCGGATCGGGAGTCATCGCATTCTCGCCACTGGCGCAGGGGCTATTGGCTGGTCGCTATTTGGATGGTATTCCGGAGGGGTCGCGCGCCGCGAGTAGTTCGATCTTCTTGACTCCAGACAGCATCACACCCGAAAAGATCAAGGCTTCGCAGCAGCTCAATGAGTTGGCGATTCAACGCGGGCAGACATTGGCGCAGATGGCGTTGGCTTGGACACTTCGCGATACACGTGTCACATCGGTTATCATCGGGGCGAGTAGCGTTGGGCAGATCAGAGAAAATTTGGGTGCTTTGGATAATCTAGGCTTCACGAGCGAAGAGCTAAAAACAATAGATAAGATACTGAATGACAAATAGTTGCAAAATGGCTGTGCTCGACCTTGATGGCACACTAACCAATTCGAAAAAGGAGCTCTCCTTGCGTAACCAACAAGCCCTGATCCGACTTCAAGAGCAGGGTGTAAAGGTAGTACTCGCTTCGGGTCGACCGACATATGGAATTGTGCCGATTGCAAAGGCGTTGGAGTTGGAGCGATTTGGCGGATATATCTTGGCTTATAATGGTGGTGTGATCATCGATTGCGCATCAGCAAAGGAGATTTATAGCAATGTTCTTCCCGATGATTTGATCACTCCACTATACAAATATTCCACTGAGGCTGAGTGTGTTATACTATCATACGACAATGAGTTCATCCTCACCGAGCAACCCGATGATAGATATGTCGGAGTGGAGGCACACCTCAACAAGATGGAGTGTCGCAAGGTGGAAAACTTTGTCGAGGCCTTCTCCGCCCCTCTCCCAAAGTGTTTGACCGTTGGCGATCCTGAGAAGATCGTAGCGCTGGAGCAGAGGTTGAAGGGGTTGTTTGGGGAGCGAATGGGGGTATTTCGTTCCGAGCCGTTCTTCTTGGAATTAGTGCCGCTAGGGATCGATAAAGCATTTTCACTCAGCAAGTTGCTGGAGCACACCGGAGGGACAAAAGAGGAGATGATCGCCTTTGGAGATGGATTCAACGACCTCTCGATGATCGAGTTTGCAGGCGTTGGCGTTGCGATGTCGAACGCGCAGCCAGCTGTCAAAGAGCGCGCTGATTATATTGCGGCAACGAATGATGAGGATGGCGTGGCGCAATACGTTGAAGAATTTTTACTGAAATAATTTTACTTATAATTTAAAGCATATACAAATGAAAATCGTAACAATGGGCGAGATCTTGCTCCGCCTATCTACTCCGGGAAATCGTCGTTTTGTACAATCCGACTCGTTTGATGTTGTCTATGGTGGTGGCGAGGCAAATGTCGCTGTCAGTTGTGCAAACTATGGTCATGACGCCTATTTCGTTTCGAAATTGCCTACTCATGAGATTGGCCAATCTGCTGTGAATGAGCTACGTAAGTTTGGTGTAAAGACCGATTTCATTGCTCGTGGTGGCGATCGCGTTGGAATCTACTTCCTTGAGACTGGAGCTTCAATGCGCCCATCAAAGGTTATCTATGATCGCGCAAAATCGGCTATTGCGGAGGCTACGGTAGCTGATTTCGACTTCGATGCTATTATGGAGGGGGCTGCTTGGTTCCACTGGTCGGGAATCACACCAGCGTTATCGGCTGAATCAGCTGAGATGACACGTTTGGCTTGTGAAGCAGCTAAGAAACATGGAGTTACGGTATCGGTAGATCTTAACTTCCGCAAGAAATTGTGGACTAAGGAGCGTGCTCAGGAGGTGATGAAGCCACTTATGGAGTATGTCGACGTATGCATTGGAAATGAGGAGGATGCTGAGTTGTGCCTTGGATTCAAGCCAGATGCTGATGTCGAGGGTGGACACACAGATGCTGAGGGATACAAGGGGATCTTTGAGCAGATGCGCAAAGAGTTTGGATTCAAATATGTTGTGTCGACACTTCGCGAATCATTCTCTGCAACACACAACGGTTGGAAGGCGATGATCTACAACGGTGAGGAGTTCTACACATCGAAACGCTATGATATTGAGCCAATTATCGACCGCGTGGGTGGTGGAGATTCATTCTCGGGAGGTATCATTCACGGACTTTTGACCAAGCCAAATCAGGGCGAGGCGTTGGAGTTTGCGGTGGCTGCTTCAGCTTTGAAGCACACCATCAATGGCGATGCCAACCACGTTTCGATCGAGGAGGTCGAGGCATTGGCTGGGGGTGATGCCTCTGGACGCGTGCAACGATAATAACTAATAAAACGAGAGTGGCTAACAAGGCGATTTTCGGCACTTCCCTCCGCTTTTTAATCCTCACGTACCTAAGTACGCTGCGGTTAAAAATGCTCACGAAGCCCCAAAACTCATCCTTGTTAGCCACTCTCTGTGTAGAAGGGACTTGTTAGTCACCCTATTGTCATAATATTATCTTAATACTCGCGCCATAGAACCAATCCAACCGACCCCTCAACATGGGAAGACTGATTTATGGGATCATAACCAGCGCCTAACGACATCTTAAGACGCCCAACATTGCGATCAACACCAATACCGATCCAACCCGAGAGATCCGAGAATCCTCCGCGAGCCGTCACCTCTCATGTGAGTGGCGAGTAGGTGGTAATGCGGCGACTCTCATAGCTATCTCGCAACACCAACGAACGCAGCTCAACATCGCACCCCGCCACCTGAGCGCTCCATCTCCCATCTACCGTATCCGAGAAGTGGTAGAGCGGGAGGGAATCACAAGAGGTGGGAGTGGTGATAGAGTCGGGAGGGACACTACTATATAATAGTGTATCGATTGTGACGACCACCTCCTCCATCGGGACACGAACCCTCGAAGTATGGCGGTGCCAGAGGTAAGCAAGCACAACGCTCAACACAACTCCTAACACCACATACCATATACTACGCACTACTCCTGATAGACCTCCAACTCACGAATAGCCTCTCGGATCGACTCTCGTGTGGTGTGAAGTTCTGTTGGGTCGTAGACGCAGGCAAACCCCGCCATTTGAAGCTCCTGATTCTTAGTCACTTGATAATCTGTATCAGCAAGCTCACCCTTGAGCCTTACAATCTCTGCTTCAACCTTTTCGGCTGATACCTCAACTACCCCATAGTAACCAACATAGTGATCTCCCTCATTGCGATACCGTAGCTCATAGCTTTCGAGCAGGCCCAAAGTGTCGTCGCTTGGGCGCTCCTCATACTCACATGGGATAAAGCCTAACTCCGTAACAACCTCAGTTAGAGATATATTCCCATCTGCGACATAGGTTGTCTCGGCATTACCATCTTCATTAAATTTTATATACTGCATATTCTTAATTTTTATTTTAGATGAAATAACTAATATCAAACACCAATGTGTAGCAAGGGTACTGTTCAACCGTATTTGCCCAAGCTCCGATATAAGTTGTATTATTGTTATAAGGTTGGTATATCCTACCGTTAGAGAGCTGAGTACTACTAAGCGCTTGTGGGTTATAGCTAATCATAATCACCTGTGAAGGCCAATTCCCGTTGGTTATTTTATAGCAATAACCTGTATACTGCAACCCCGAAGTGGCTGCAGTAACACTTGAGACGGATACAACAGCTGCCGTTCCTGCATTATTGCGTAGATCTGGATGTACCCAATAATCATCCAAGGTATTATAATTAGATATTTTAAGTACAGCGACCAACCCACTCATAACATTGCTACGCGTATCACTCAAATTGGGTGTTATCTGAATTCCAGTATCATCGATAGTCACCGCATCATTAATTAGAGATGTCGAAGAGCCCGCCTCTCCGGGTTCGCCCTGTTCTCCCTGCTCACCTTTGAGAGCTGCGAGCTGAGCTGCGGTGAAATCTTCATAAGAGAAGGCATCGCCCGTCTCACCCTTCAAAGCCGCCAATTGCTCCTCGGTGAAGTCATCGTAGGTGAAAGCATCACCCTGTTCACCCTTTAATGCCGCGAGTTGCTCCTCAGTGAAGTCGTCATAGGTGAAGGCTGCTCCTACCTCGCCCTTCAAAGCTGCTAACTGCTCATCCGTAAAGTCATCATAAGTGAATGCATCGCCTTGCGCTCCGGTTGCCCCCGTAGCTCCGGTTGCCCCCGTCTCACCTTTGAGGGCTGCTAATTGCTCATCGGTGAAGTCATCGTAGGTGAAAGCATCGCCCTGTTCGCCCTTTAGCACCGCGAGCTGCTCCTCGGTGAAATCATCGTAGGTAAAGGCATCGCCCGTCTCGCCCGTCTCACCTTGCGCACCTTGATTGAGGGCTGCTATCTGCTCCGGCGTGAAATCATCATAGGTGAAGGCATCACCCTTCTCGCCTTGATCACCCTTTTCGCCCTTTTCACCCTGCGCTCCGGTCTCTCCCTGCTCTCCTTTGAGAGCGGCCAACTGCTCTGTGGTGAAATCGTCGTAGGTGAAGGCAGCACCCTGCTCACCCTGCGCTCCGGCATCTCCCTGCTCGCCCTTGAGGGCTGCTAGCTGCGCTGTGGTGAAATCGTCGTAGGTGAATGGATCTCCCGTCTCACCCTTTTCGC
>JBCQTX010000091.1:0-3359 GCA_047174605.1 Rikenellaceae bacterium
CCGCTTACGATCTTGCGAATACGCATCTTGATCCTCGATCTTCTATCTACTTTACTTAGTGACATAAATTGACTCCTATTTTATTATTTAGCACCTGCAGACTTACCTGCCTTACGACGGATCTGCTCACCAACGAAGCGGATACCCTTACCCTTATATGGCTCTGGCTTGCGCAATGAACGAATCTTTGCTGCTACCTGACCTACCAACTGCTTGTCGATACTCTTCAAAGTAACGATTGGGTTACCCTTCTTCTCTGTTACTGCTGTTACTGAAACCTCCTTTGGAAGCATCACGTAGATATCGTGTGAGTAACCAAGGCTTAGCTCCAAAATCTGACCCTTAGCCTCAGCCTTGAATCCTACTCCGACTAGCTCCTGCTTAATCTCAAATCCCTTAGACACTCCTAATACCATGTTGTTGATCAACGCGCGATATAGACCGTGCATTGAGCGGTGACGTGGCTGGTTTGTTGGACGAGAGATCAAAACCGCTGGGATCTCCTTCTCTGAATCCTTCTCTGTGTAAGAGCCTACCTCTACAGTGATATCTGAATCCACTTTCTGGCTCAGTGTACCAAGTGGCCCTTTAACGCTTACCACATTTCCGGCCAAAACCTCTACGGTTACACCAGCTGGCAAGTTTACAGGTTGTTTACCAATTCTTGACATTGTTTATTCTTTATTAAATTGTTTCTATTAGAAAATGTAGCACAAAACCTCTCCTCCGACATTCTCGCGGCGTGCTGCCTGATCTGTCAAGATTCCCTTAGATGTTGAAAGGATTGCGACACCCAAACCATTCTTTACGCGTGGCATATCCTCTACTGAGGCATACTGGCGCAAACCCGGACGGCTCACTCTCTTCAACTCCTTGATGGCGTTAGATTTTGTCTGAGCATTCCACTTCAAAGCGATCTTGATAGTTGGATGACCCTTCTCATCTGTGTCGCATTTGTAAGCTAGGATGTAACCCTGCTCTAGTAGGATCTTCGCGATCGCTACCTTCATTTTTGAACCGGGAGCTTCAACCACCTTGTGATTGGCTTTCACCGCATTTCTAATTCTCGTTAGAAAATCCGCTATTGGATCTGTCATAATGAATTAAAAGTTAAAAATTAAGTAATTAAATTATTTTATCGTAAACATTTGGCATTCAGCACATTAAGCAACACACTCAACCACCTATACCTATCCTTACGCACCTTGCACCAAACAATTAGAGGCACAAAAGTGGGCAAATATAATCATAATTTTCGAATAATCAGCTATTTAAGCCCAATTATTTTCAAATTATTTTCGTTGCCATATATAAACAACAATGTTAGCCAATACATTTTACTGTCGCTAACATCACTTCGCTACCCTACTATTGGCTCCCACGATGGTAGTTTGCACTATAATTAAATACAACGCAACTCTCCCACTGGACCCTATGATGGTTGGCGAAGTTTGTGCTCTACCACCATATACAATAGGTAAGGTCTCTGATCTCGACTCGTTTCGATTATTCATAATACCCAGAAGTTACCACACTGATGTAGCACTTTTCTTGAGTACACTCACTCTCTACTTTAAATCTAGACCCGTATAAGGATCAACTCATCTGCCACAAAAAATATGGCGTGGGCTCCACACAACCGATTACACAGTTGGAACACCCTCCGATTTCATCCGAATATAGTTTTTTTTGAAAAAGAGGGGGATCTCAATCTGCTCTCACAAAGCTCCCCCTCTTTGACTCTACTACCAGCTAGCCTTCTTTACTCCCGGGATAAGACCATTTGAGGCCATCTCACGGAACTGGATACGGCTAATTCCAAATAGGCGCATATATCCCTTTGGACGACCAGTTAGCTTACAACGGTTGTGCTGACGAATTGGATTCGAGTTGCGTGGCAACTTAGAAAGCGCAATCCACGCCTCCTCATGATCCATCTCACCTGCTTTAACTGCGGCTGCGATCGCCTCACGCTTTGGAGCGTAACGCTTAGCAAGCTTCTCACGCTTTACCTCGCGTGCCTTCATTGACTCTTTTGCCATAGCTTATTGGTTGTTTTTAGCGTTTTTAAATGGAAGACCGAAAGCCTTTAGAAGTGCATATCCCTCCTCATCGCTCTTCGCTGTAGTAACGAATGTAATCTCCATACCGAAGATCTTTGTGATCTTGTCGATATCGATCTCAGGGAAGATGATCTGCTCTGTGATACCCAAAGTATAGTTACCCTGTCCATCGAACTTCTCATTGATACCCTTGAAGTCACGTACACGTGGCAACGCTACCGCTACCAATCTCTCCATGAACTCATACATCTTGTTAGCGCGAAGTGTTACACGTACACCGATTGGCATACCCTTACGCAACTTGAAGTTAGAGATATCCTTACGAGACTTTGTCTGTACAGCTTTCTGTCCTGTGATCTGTGTAAGCTCTGCCTGTGCAACGTCGATAAGTTTCTTATCTGCTACTGCCTGACCCATACCTTGGTTTACAACGATCTTCTCTAGACGAGGGCACTCCATAACGCTTGAGTACCCAAACTCCTTCATAAGTGCAGCTACGATCTGCTCCTTATACTGTGTTTTAAGTGTTGGAACGTATGCCATTATTTGATCTCCTCCCCTGTTTTTTTAGAGTAACGAACTAATTTACCCTCTGCATTTAACTTGCGACCTGTACGAGTTGGCTTGCCACTCTGTGGATCGATAAGCTGCAGATTTGAGATGTGCAAAGCAGCCTCCTGCTCTACAATACCTCCTTGAGGGTTCTCAGCGCTTGGCTTCTGTGCCTTCTTCACGAGGTTTACACCCTCGACGATGGCACGTTGCTTCTGTACGTCTACCGACAAGATCTTGCCCTGCTCGCCACGGCTATCTCCTGCGATGACCTGAACCAAGTCCCCCTTCTTAATATGTAATTTCACTGACATATCTGAAATGTGTTTTTATTATTACAATACCTCAGGTGCCAAAGAGATGATCTTCATATATTGGTCACGTAGCTCACGAGCTACAGGGCCAAAGATACGAGTACCACGCATCTCACCTTGATTATTTAGGAGAACAACGGCGTTGTCATCAAAACGGATATATGATCCATTTGGTCGACGAATCTCCTTACTTGTTCTTACAATTACCGCCTTTGAGACAGTACCCTTCTTTACTTCGCCCGAAGGTGAGGCGCTCTTTACCGACACGACGATCTTATCGCCTACAGATGCGTAACGACGCTTCGTACCACCAAGAACGCGGATACAAAGTACCTCCTTTGCGCCACTGTTGTCAGCTACTGCGAGTCTACTCTCTTGTTGTATCATAACTACTTAGCTCTTTCAATGATTTGTACTAATCTCCATCGTT